>JAPYOC010000174.1 GCA_028278955.1 Candidatus Poriferisocius aerobius | reverse complement strand
AGGCGCGGCGACGAAGCCATACCCCCTGCGTACGGCGAGGAGCCGCAACGCCGCGAGCGGCGTCGCTGGCGAGCAGGACACGCGCGATTATTTCTGCGAGGCCCACCACTAACTGCCGATAGCCGCCAGCTCGAACCGAACAATTTCGCCGCCTCCCAACCGGGATTGCACGGTTTCCTTCTCCCCGAACAGGCCCTGCTCCAGCAACACCCGCTCGGCGTACCAAGCCCTCAGCCGGCCGTCAACGATCTTGTCCCAAGCCTGTTCAGGCTTGCCCTCGGCCTTGGTCATCTCGGTCAGCGCAGTGCGCTCTCTCTCCACCTCGCCGGGATCTACCTCATCTCGGCTCAATACCGAGGGCTTGGCGAAGGCGATGTGCAGGGCGATCTCATGGGCTAGCTCCTTGCTGAGGCCGCGGGCCTCCACCACCACGGCGCTTGTCCCCCGTCCATCCTGGACGTGGAGGTAGGTGTCCAAGATGCTGCCCTCGGAGGCTTCGACCTTGACCACCTTCCCCAGCCGGACGTTCTCCCTCTTGGCCAGACCGAGATCCTCGATGGCCGCCTTCCGAGATGCAACCGAGTCCTCGCCCTCGGCCAGCACAAGTTTGACCAGCTCGTCGGCCAACGCGGTGAAGTCGTCGGCTTTGGCGGAGAAGTCGGTCTCACAGCGAAGCTCGACGATGGCGGCGGCAGCGGCGTCTGCCGCAAGGGCAACCACCCCCTGATCGCTGGTCCGATCGGCCCGAGCCGCCGCTTTGGCCATGCCCTTCTCCCGCAGCCACTGGGTAGCGGCCTCGATGTCGCCGCCGTTGTCAGCGAGGGCGCGCTTGCAATCCATCATTCCGGCGCCAGTGGCCTGGCGTAGCGCCTTGACATCTTGGGCTGAAAAAGAGCTCACGCCTGCTCCTCTGATTGAATTCGCTCGACTTCAACGGTTGGCGCGGCCTCATCTGCGGGCGGGGCCGCCGCAACCGCCTGAGGCTCCTTGGCAGGCGGGGCCGCCGCAACCGCCTGAGGCTCCTTGGCAGGCGGGGCCGCCGCAGCTGCCTGAGGCTCCTTGGCGGCATTTGTCCTTGCCATGTACCGGCCCTCGAGGACGGCATCGCTGACTATCCGGCACATCAACTCGCCGGAGCGGATCGCGTCGTCATTGCCGGGGATCACGTATTGGATGACGTCGGGATCGCAGTTGGTATCCACCACGGCGATAACCGGCAGCCTCAGCTTGTTGGCCTCGGCCACCGCGATGTGCTCCTTTTTGGTGTCAAGCACAAACACCGCGTCGGGCGGCCGGGTCAGGTCGCGAATGCCGTTGAGGTTGCGCTCAAGCTTCGCGAGCTCCCGGGAGATGAGGAGGGCTTCTTTCTTGGGCATGACGTCGAGTTCGCCCGAGCTGCGCATCCGCTGGAACTCCTTCATTTTGCCCATTCGCTTGGAGATGGTTTCAAAATTGGTCAGGAGACCGCCGAGCCACCGCTCGTTCACATATGGCATCCCCACGCGCTCCGCATAGCTCTGCACGCTGTCTTGGGCTTGCTTCTTCGTGCCCACGAAGAGCACCTGGCCGCCCTTGGACACCAGATCGCGAACAAAAATGTAGGCCGACTCGATACGGGCCAGCGTCTGGGTCAGGTCAATGATGTAGATGCCATCCCGCTCTCCGAAGATGAAGCGCTGCATCTTCGGGTTCCAGCGCCGGGTCTGGTGTCCGAAATGGACTCCGGCATCGAGCAGTTGACGCATCGTAACGACTGGCGCCATGGGGTTTCTCCTCTCCCAGCGGTTCAGCGAAACCCGGGGTCAGCACCGAATGGCGACCGTGGGATGCCCCGGGCGGTGATTGTCTCAGGCCAGAAGATGCTTCTGAGCCGGAGTCAACCATAGCCGGGGAAACGTTCTGGGCCATAAGCCGGAAGCCGGCTTCGGCCGGGCCTGTTGTGGTGGGGGACCAGCCGCACGCGCCCTGCGTTCAAAACCCGGGCCGGGTCGAGATATCGGTCTGCATCTCGGACGCTGAAGAAGAACCGCTCGGAGGTGGTGCCCAGCAGCTGTCCCGGCCCCACCCATTCGCCCCTCGCGACGGCAATCCAGCCCAAGTATCCGTAGGCGGTGCGTAGTCCGTCGCGGTGAAGCACGGTCACAAACCGGTTGTGGGCCACCGACCCGGCGAACACCACCTCGCCCTCGGCCGACGCCCTCACCGGCAATCCGGGCTCGGGATCGTACTCCCAGCCCCGATTGCCCGGCGCCCCGATGTGGGCCGGAGCTCGGAACGAGTCGATCACTGCGGCATCAACGGGGGCGAGGTACTCCACGGGGGAAGCCGGCCCCGCCTCCCGTTGCACTGTCGGCGGCGGTGTCTCGGGCGTTGGCTGAGCAGGTTGCAGCATCATCCAGGCCGATGCCGCTGCCGCGGCCAACGCTCCGACCCGCATTCCCAGCACCGTGGCCTCCCATCGGTGGTCCAGAATCAAGGGGAAGCAAGCTCAGGTTACCGGGTTCCGACGGACGTCAGGCCCGCGGGTGGTTCTCCTCAACCACTTTTCGGAGCCTCTCCATGCTGACATGGGTATAGATCTGCGTGGAGCCCAGATCGGAATGGCCCAACAGCTCCTGCACCTGTCGGAGGTCGGCCCCCCCGTCGAGGAGGTGAGTGGCGAAGGTGTGGCGCAGTGCGTGGGGGTTGGTCTGGGTGCTTGCCCGGCGGTTGAGCAGCCGGCGAACTGCCTGGGTGTTCAGCGGGCGTCCGTACAAGTTCACGAACAGGGCGTCGCCGGCAGCGGCTGGATCGGCCATCTCCGCCCGGCCTTCTTCGAGCCACTCTGCGACCGCGGCGGCCGCAGGCTCGCTCAGCGGCACGACCCGCTCCTTCGCGCCCTTGCCTCGCACGATGAGGCGCCGCCGCCGCGTGTCGACGTCGCCGACCCTGATGGCGCACACTTCGCCGACCCGAAGGCCGCTGCCGTAGAGCAGTTCCAAGACCGCAAGATCGCGTTGGCGTCGAGCGGCGCTGTCGTCGGCCACCGCGGGACGCGGCTTGTCCAACAGGGCTTCCAACTCCTCCGAGCGCAGCACGCGAGGCAGATGGCGCCCCCGGGTCGGGGTCACAGCGCCGATCGTGGGGTCGGCGGCAACCCGGTCCGTGCGCTGCGCCCAACGGAAATAGCGGCGCAGCGCGGTGGCTTTTCGAGCCATTGTCCTGCGGGCATAGCCCTGCGTGCTCAGGTGGGCCAGATACCGCCGGATCGCCCGCAAGTCGACGTCTCCGGGATCGGGATCCCGAGCAGCGATCGAGCCGGGGGCCGCTCGAGACGCCGCAAGCCATTCGGCAAATGCCGCCACTTCCCGGCGGTACATCGCCGCGGTGTCGTCGCGAACCGAAACGGTCGATGCCGCAAAGGCATCTAGATCCCATCCCATCCCCCCTCAAGGCTAGTGCGTCGCAACCTCATCGGGTGACGCCCACCCGTTCGATCCAGCGGCCCGACACCGCCACCCATCCGGTGATCCGCAGCTCTTCCACCGCCCCGGCTACTTCGGCCATGGCCAAACCGGTGCGGCCCTTGACCTGCTCGGCGTCGGCGGGCTGCCAGCCCAGCGCATCCAGAACCTGCTGGCCGATGCGGCTCGGACACGGGCGGGTGTCCAGAGGGGCAGCCTCAGCACCAGACATGCCCAAGGCCAGCAGCACGTCGTCGGCATCGCGGCAAGGGGCGCAGCCGTCTCTCAGCAGCTCGAGGCAGCCGTCTGACGCGGAGCTGCGAACCGGTCCGGGCACGGCCAAAACCGGCCGGTCCCGGGCTGCGGCTTCGGCCACCGTGTGCATCGAGCCTCCAGAGGCGTGGGACTCCACCACCACAACCACATCGGCGAGGGCGGCGATGATGCGATTGCGGGCCGGAAACCGCCAGCGTTCGGGAGGAGCGCCCAGGGGCGCCTCCCCCAACAGCACCCCCTGATCCGCCACTGCCCGCCAGAGTGCTCGATTGCGCTCGGGGTAGGGCTTGTCCATGCCGTTGCCCACCACGGCAATGGGCGGGGCCACCTGCGCTTGCAGAGCACCGGCGTGGGCGGCGGAGTCGATGCCCAAGGCCAGACCGGAGATCACGCCCACACCGGCCGAGGCCAAATCACGGCCCAGATCGAACGCCACGTCACTGCCATAGCGGGTGCATCGCCGGGTGCCGACGATGGCCACGCGAGGGCCCCTGACCACCTGGGGATCTCCCCGGTGGAACACCACTGCGGGCGGGTCCAGATCCTGAGACAGGGTAGGCGGATATCCGGGGGTGCCCAAGGCAGCCACGCCCACACCGTGCTCGCGGTGCCAGGCCCACAGCCGGGCCACGTCGAGAGTCGCGGCGGCGCGCTGCCACTGCTCGTACAGATCCGGTTTGCCGGCTATTCGCATCAGCTCCGGCGACGGTCGTCCCCTCAGAGCAGCCCATACTGCGGAGGGGCGGTGGGCGGCGAGGAGCGCCCGCAACCGAGCCGGTCCCACCGCGGGCAAAGAGGCCAGCGCCACCAGCCATGCCTCCACCGGCAGACTCCCGGCTTGTTCGGCAAGGTTTCCGGCCCGAGGGGTGTCATCGGCAACCATTGGCAAGACTCCAGGGATCGTGGGCCACGGTGACCGGCTCAGTTCGCATGAACAGCGCCTGCGCGACCAGGTCGCCGGTCAGCGGCGGCTGGCGCCCCGACAGGTCGGCCAACGTGAGGGCCACCCGCCGCACCCGCTGAAACCCCCGAGCGGTGAGACGGCCCTCCGCGATGGCGTGGCTGAACATGCTCTTGGCCTCCGGGTCGAGCGGAGCGCATTCGTCGAGAGCGTCGTCGGGCAATTCGCTATTGGACGCTGCGCCCCGTTTGGCAGCAGCGATACGGGCCCGCTCCACCCGCACTCTCACCTCGGCCGAAGACTCTCCCGGCGGTGCGTCGAACAAATCACTGACTTCCGGCCGGCCGACATGGATCCTCAGGTCGAATCGATCCAGCAGCGGCCCGCTCAACCGGCGGGCATAGCGCAACCGGGCCAAAGGGGTGCAGCGGCACTTGCCTGGCTGCCCCAGTTCGCCGCACGGACACGGATTCATGGCCCCCACCAGGAGGAATCGAGCCGGAAACGAGGCCGCAGCCGTGGCCCGGTTGACTCGGATCACCCCTTCTTCAAGAGGCTGGCGCAGCGCGTCCAAGGCTTGGGGGGCAAACTCCCCCATCTCGTCCAAGAACAACACGCCACCGTGGGCGCAGCTGATCGCCCCCGGCCTCAGCGTCCGGCTCCCTCCGCCCACCAGCGCCATCATCGAGGCAGAGTGATGGGGCGCCTGCCACGGGGCTCGTCGGATCAACCCCGAGCAGGGCAGATCCAGACCGGCGGCCGAGCACACCATGGTGGCCTCAATAGCGGTGGGCTCATCCAACGGGGGCAGGAGCCCAGGCAGCCTCCGGGCCAGCATGGTCTTGCCCGCCCCTGGCGGGCCGATCATCAAGAGGTGGTGCCCGCCTGCGGCGGCCACTTCCAAGCTCAGGCGCGCCATGTGCTGCCCTCTCACATCGGCCAGATCCAAGGCCTCGGCCGACGGTCCCGTCGATTCCGGCTTCGGCGGCTCGGGCCAGGCATCCTCTCCTCGAAGCACCGAGACGAGCTCGCCGAGGGTGGCCGGCGCCCGAATCGCAGGACCCCTCGCCAGGGCGGCCTCGGCGGCGCTCTCGGGGGCGACCACGACCTCGGCACTGTCCAGGCAGCGCACTTGGGGCAGCACCCCGGGAACGGCGCGCAGCCGCCCGTCGAGCCCCAGCTCGGCCAAGAACGCCATGTCGGCGAGGTCTTCAGCAGGCAGCTTTTCGTCGGCGACCAGGACCCCCATGGCGATGGCCAGATCCAGCCCCGGGCCTTCCTTGCGGATCCCCGACGGGGCCAGGTTGACGGTTATGCGCCCCGGCGGCCAAACGATGCCGCTGGAGATCAGAGCGGCCCGAACCCGATCACGGGCTTCTCGGCAAGCAGCGTCGGGCAGGCCCACCACGGTGAAGGTGGGCAGGCCCGAGGAGACGTGAACCTCCACCGATACCGGATGTCCGGTGATGCCGGCCAGAACGGAGGCTGAAATGTTGGCAAGCACGGCTGGTGCTTTCTCGAGGATCGTTCCCCGTGCCGGAAAGGAGACCCGAATCGCTGGTCTCGAGCGTTTCGGTGACTCTAGCCGTCGACGGTGACACTTGCTCCAAGCACCCGTTGTGCCCGAGGCCTCAGAGAACCTCGTTGATGTAGCGGAGCACCGCGCTGATCTCGCCTGCGGTCAAGATCCCGCCAAAGCCGGGCATGCGGCCTCGCCCCCCGGACACAACTGCGGCCGCGCCCCCCGCAGCGGGGTACGCCGACAAGAGGTGGCCTCGATTCAGCCGCGGGCCGTCACCGGTCCCGCTGCCGTCGGCGTCGTGGCAGGAAGAGCACCGATCGGCGTACACGGCCCGGCCGGCCACCAAAACAGGATCAGGAGTCCCGTCGGGCCCCTCCCCCACTTCTGGAGAGGGGCTCGAACCGCATCCGGGGACCAGCGCCAGGCACAAAGAGACGAGCACCAACCGCAAAGCGGCCCCAGCTTCTTGAACAGCCACCGATGCCACGATAATGGGGTATGGGCTTCGACCCCACGCGAAAGCACCGGCGCACCCGGTTCGACTACTGGTTCGTGGCCATCGCCCTGCTGGTCTTCGGCGGGCTGATTCTGTGGGGGCTCTTGGGCTTTCTCGTCCTCGGGGATGTGGGTGGCCCGGTCTTCGGCGGGCTGATTCTGTGGGCTAGAAGGCCGACTCGATGACCCGGAGTTCTCGACCCACTACCTCTGCCACGTCGAACCGAAGCTGCACTGCTCCCCTGCGCTCCTGCTCCGACAGCCACTGAGCGGCCAGTCGGCGTATCCGCCGCTGCTTCTGCCAGCCGACGGCCTCGGCGGGAGCGCCGAAAGCCAGCGACGACCGGGTCTTGACCTCGCACACCGCAATGACGGGCCCGCGCCGCAAGATCACGTCCAACTCCCCGTGCCGGCAGCGCCAGTTGCGCTCCAGAACCTCAAAGCCGCGGCGGCGATACCACCGCACCACACGATCCTCTCCCCAACGGCCCAACGCCTGCTTGTATGCCATCCCCCAACCGTAGGCACAGGCAGCGACACTTTCTGCGACACACCACTAGAAGCGCTTCTCCTTGACCCTGGCGGCTCGACCGATGCGGTCGCGCAGGTAGTAGAGCTTGGCCCGGCGCACGTCACCGCGCGCACCGACCTCAGTCTTGGCGATTATGGGCGAATGGACTGGAAAAGTGCGTTCCACTCCCACACCGAAGCTCACCTTGCGAACGGTGAAGGTCTCCCGAATCCCGCTGCCCTGTCGGCGGATCACCACTCCCTCGAAAACCTGGACCCGCTCGCGGCTGCCTTCCACAACGCGGACATGCACCTTGACCGTGTCGCCGGGACCGAATTCGGGGATATCGGTTCGCCGGGTGTCGCGGTCGACAATGTCGGTGGGATTCATGGAACGCCTCTTGTGCTCACATCAGCGCCCAACTCAGCCATCGGGACGCGGCGAGATCATACCCGGCTTCATCAGGCAAGGCCGAACTCTTCGAGAAGCGCTCGCTCGGCATCGGTCAAACCGCCGCGGGCTTCGATGAGATCGGGCCGCGAGGCCGTTGTCCGGGCCAGCGATTGGGCTTTCCGCCAGCGATCCACGCGGCCATGATCCCCCGACCGCAGCACATCAGGCACCCGCCAACCCCGGAATTCGGCCGGCCGGGTGTAGTGGGGATGCTCCAGCAAGCCCTCGCTGAACGACTCGTGGGCCGCCGACAGCTCATTCCCCAGCACCCCGGGAACAAGCCTCCCCACCGCCTCGATGACCGCCATCGCCGCCGGCTCGCCGCCGGCCAGCACAAAGTCCCCGACGGAGAGCTCCCCGTCCACCAGGTGATCTCGAACCCGCTGATCCACCCCCTCATAGCGGCCGCACAACAGGGAGAAACCGCGGCCGGAGGCCAACTCCTGGGCAGTGGCCTGGTCGAACCGGCGTCCTGCGGGCCCCAGCAGAAACAGCGGTCTCGGCGGATCAGCCTGCTCGACCGCGTTGAACAGGGGTTCTGGCATCATGACCATCCCCGCGCCGCCGCCGAACGGGGCGTCGTCCACCGAGCGGCGGACGTCGCCCGCGCCGGCTCTGAGATCGCGAACCCGCACATCAAGGCGACCCTGATCCACCGCCCTTCCGATAACGCCGAAGCCCAAGAACGCCTCGAGCACCGAGGGGAAGATGGTGAAGACGTCGACCCTCACGGATCGTCGAACAACCCGTCGGGGCCATCCACAATCAGCCGGTCGCCCAATCGCTTGACAAGGAAGGTGAGCGGCACCAGGACCCCGGATTCCAGCACGAGAAGATCGCTGGCCGGATTCGCCTGCACCGCCTCGACCTTCCCCCGCTCGGTGCCATCGGGCTCGCACACCGTCATGCCGATCAGCTCGTGAACCCACAGCTCGTCGGGGTCGGATAGGGGCTCGGCCCTCAGCGCCTGTCCTCGCACGGAATCGGCCGCGTCTCTGTCGCCGATCTCGGCGAACCGCATGATCCAGCGCTGCTGATAGGCCCGGGTATCGGCCACGGTGAGCTTGCCGAGGTCGGTGGCGAGCACTGCCCCCCTCTCGAGCCGCTCGGCGCGGTTGGTCCACAGCGTGACCACCACTTCCCCCCGGACCCCGTGAGCCCGGTCGATACGCCCAACCTCTAGCAGCAGACGCGCCCGTGCTGATCAGTCAATGAAATCGACGTCGACGGAGCTGCCGTCCTTGCTGGCCGCAGCCCGCACCAGGGTGCGAATGGAATTGGCCACTCGGCCCCGACGACCGATGACCCGGCCCATGTCCCCATCGGCCACGGTGACTTCCAGTGTGATCGAGCCCTGTCGCTCGACTACCTCTACCTCCACCTCGCCGGGGTTCTCCACCACCGACTTGACCAGGTACTCCAAAACGTTTCTCGCCGTCGGGGCCTCAATGGCGTTGCCGCCGCCCGCTTCGTCGAAATCATCATCTTCGTAGTCGGGGTTGTCCGCCCCGAAATCAGTGTCGCTCACGACTCCCCGTCCTCTGCTTTCTCGCCATCAGCTGCTTGCTCGTCACCAGGCTCTCGGCTCTCAGGGGCAGCGGCCGACTCGGCCGTGGTCACCTTGGCGGGAGGAACAGCCGCAGACCCGGCTTCATCGGCGAATTCCGCCCATGCGCCCGATATGACCAACAGCTTCTGCACCCGCTCGCTGGGCTGGGCCCCGTGGCGAAGCCAGTGCACCGCCCGCTGATTGTCGATCTCTATCAGAGACGGCTCCTGGCGGGGGTTGTAGGTGCCCACGATCTCGATGAAGCGCCCGTTGCGGGCTTTGCGGGAGTCGGCGGCCACCACACGGTACGTGGGCTGCTTCTTCTTGCCCATCCGCATAAGCCGGAGTCTTACTGCCACGAGCCGGTCAGCCCTTCTGTCGTCTGGGGTCCATTGGGCATCGTGAGCCCGATTGGCCCGTCACAAGTGCCCGTTCAGGCACGAACCGGCGCCGACCGCCGGAACGCAGAGATTCTACCCGCCCGGATTCCTTGAGGGCTACCTCAGCGATGAGAGATCGAACTGCCCGTCGTCTAGGCCCGGCAAGGTCAGCGCAGGCTTGCCGGGCTTGTTGCGCCGGCCGCCCGGCGGGGTCACCCGACTCCCCTTTCGGCCCTTCCTGGGTTTTTTGCGGGCCGGACCCGAGCCCTTGCCCCCCATCCGCTTCATCATCCGCTGCACTTCGCTGAACTGCCGCAAAAGCTGGGTGACCTCCGAAGGGCGGGTTCCCGAACCGGCCGCGATCCTCTGTCGCCGCGAGCCGTCGATGACGCGGGGGGCGGCCCGCTCCTGGGGGGTCATCGAGCAGATGATGGCCTCAACCTGGTCGATCCGGTCATCGGTGATCTCGGCTTTGCGCAACTCGGGGGGAACGCCGGGGAGCATTCCCATCAAATTCTGGAGCGAGCCCATCTTCTTGAGCTGGCGCATCTGCTCCAAGAAGTCCTCCAGCGTGAACTCCCCCTCCAGCAGTTTGGCCGCAGCCTCGGTGGCTTCGGCCTCCTCATACACCTGCTCGGCCTTCTCGACCAGGGTGAGCACATCGCCCATGCCCAGAATCCGACTGGCCACCCGGTCGGGGTGGAACAGCTCGAACTCGTCGATCTTCTCGCCGGTGGAGGAAAAGGCGATGGGCCGACCCACCACCTCCTTCACCGACAGGGCCGCGCCGCCGCGGGCGTCGCCGTCCACCTTGGTGAGGATCACCCCGTCGAGCTCCAGAGCCGCGTGGAACGCCTCTGCGGTGGCGACCGCGTCCTGGCCGGTCATGGCATCGACCACCAAGAAGGTGTAATGGGGCTCGATGGCGGCGGATATCCGCCCGAGGTGGTCCATCATCTCCTCGTCGATGGCCAAACGCCCGGCGGTGTCGCAGATCACGACGTCTCGGCCGGCGGCCGCAGCCTCAGCCACGCCCTTTCGGGCCACCGCAATCGGGTCGGCGGGCTCGCTGAACACCGGGACCTCGATGGAGGCGCCCAGAGTGCGGAGCTGCTCGACGGCGGCAGGGCGCTGCAAATCGGCGCCCACCAGCATGGGGTTGCGGCCCTGCTGTTTGAACCAGGCCGCCAGCTTGGCCGCGTTGGTGGTCTTGCCCGCTCCCTGAAGCCCGGCCAAAAGCACCACAGTGGGAGGTTTGGCCGGATGGGAGACATCCAAGGTCTCGCCACCCAGGGTGGCGATCAGCTCCTCGTGGACGAACTTGATCACCTGCTGGACCGGGTTCAGCGCTTTGTGAACCTCTGCTCCCACGCACCGCTGCCGCACCCTGTCCTGGAAGCCGCGGACCACATGGAGATTGACGTCGGCGTCTAGGAGGGCCAGGCGGATCTCGGCCAGCACCTCGTCGACATCGCTTTCCCGCAGGGTCCCCAAACCCCGCATGCGCTTGAAAATGCCCTCGAATCGGTTGCTCAGCGAGTCGAACATGGACTGCCTAGGCTATGCGCTCGCGGTGGGAAGGGGTCATCCGGCGCGAGGAGACAGGCGAGGAAAACAGGGCTTCGACGAATTCATGGGCGTCAAATGCCGCTAAATCCCCGATTCCCTCCCCCAGCCCCACCAGCTTCACCGGGATTCCCAATTCGTCTTGCACCGCCATGACGATGCCGCCCTTGGCCGATCCGTCGAGCTTGGTGAGGACCACGCCGGTCAACTCGGCCGACTCGGTGAAGCGCCGAGCCTGGGCTAGGCCGTTCTGGCCGGTGCTGGCGTCGATCACCAGCAGCACCTCGGCAACCGTTCCCGGCCCCTTGCCGGCCACTCGGTGTATCTTGGCCAGCTCCTCCATCAAGTTGGTGCGGGTATGGAGCCGCCCGGCGGTGTCGGCCATCACCAGCGGCGCTCCGGCCGCTGAGGCATGCTCGATGGCATCGAAAATCACCGAGCTGGGATCGGCCCCCTCTGCGCCCCGCACCAACTCGGCCCCCGATCGCTCGGCCCACTGTCCCAGCTGCTCGGCGGCTGCGGCCCGAAACGTGTCCCCAGCGGCAAGCACTGCTTTGCGGCCGCTCTGGGCCTCTCGAGCCGCCAGCTTGCCGATGGTGGTGGTCTTGCCCACCCCGTTCACCCCCACGAACAGCCATACCGCGGGATTGCCTTCGGTGCTGAGCTCGAGGCCGGGGACGTGCAGGCTCTGCGTCATCTGGGCTTTGAGCATGGCCACCAGATCCTCGGGATCGGTGATCCTCTCGGCCTTGGCTTCCTCTTTGAGCCGGTCCAGCAGCGCCGTGGTCGTGCCGACCCCCGCATCGGCCAGGATGAGCGCTTCCTCGAGCTCCTCCCAGACAGCGTCGTCTATTCCCCGAGACACCACTGACGCCACGAAGCCCGAGAACGCCCCCCGGGCATTGGACAGCCGGTCTCGAATACGGGCTCGCTCGGGTTCGGTCTCGCTGGTAGGCGCCGGATCACCTTCGAGCCCAGTCTCCGGCTCGTAGGCCCCCTCCGACTCTGGATCAGGCTCGGTCTCCGGCTCGTGAGGCCGCTTGGGGCCAACCTCGGAATCGGGCGCAGACTGGTTGGCAGCCCCGACCGCCTCCCCCGACCGCCGCCGTCGGCGGAACACCACTACTCTTCGTCTCCAACACCGGATTGCGGCGAGACCGGCCGAGAGCCGATGACCGCGGTGAGCGTGATCGGGGTGCCGTCGCGCACCACCTCCAGCTTCACCTCGGTTCCCGGCACCCGGAACTGGACCTTGGCCGCCAACTCGGTGAAGGTGGACACCGCCTCGTCGTCCATCTTGACGATCAGGTCCCCTTCCAGCAACCCGGCTTCGCCCGCGGGCGTGCTGGGCTGCACCTCGACGATCAAGGCGCCCGGTTCCCCTATTTTCGGATCGGTTCCCCAGACTCCCAGGTAACCGAGCTCGGTGCTCTCGCCTTTGAGGATGCGCTCGGCGATGTTCAAGGCGATGTCGGAGGGTATGGCAAAGCCCAGACCGATGTTGCCGCTCACCCGGCCGTCGGTCTGGATGAGCGTGTTCATGCCGATGACGTGGCCGGAGCGGTTCGCCAGGGCGCCGCCCGAATTGCCGGGGTTGATGGGAGCATCGGTTTGAATCATCTCGACGAATGCGCTGTCGCCCGTGCCCTCTCTGACCGCCCGGCCCACCGCGCTGACGATCCCGGAGGTCACCGACTGCTGCAACCCGAACGGGCTGCCCACCGCCACCGCCAGCTGCCCGACCTCAACGGTCGAGCGATCGGCGAAAACGGCGGGCGTGAGGGAAAAGTCGGTGTCCACCCTCACCAAACCGACGTCGATGGCCGACGCGGCCCCGACCACCACACCCTGGGCCCGAGTGCCGTCGGCGAACTGGACCCTGACCGTATCGGCCTCGCCCAGAACATGGGCGTTGGTCAGAATCAGGCCGGATGCGTCGTAGACGATCCCAGAGCCCTGACCATACCTCTGGGGGCCATCGGGGCGCTGCGTTCCGGGCTCGGGAAGGATCGGGCTGTCCTGATCCGCCTCAGGCGCGTTCACCTCGATGAGCACCACCGACGGAATGACCGCCCGGGCCACAGCCACCACCGGATCGTCGGGCACTGGGGAGAGAGCCGTCTGACCGGTGCCGGGGGCCTCGTCCGACCGAGGCCGATCGGAGGGCGCATCTGCCAACGGAGTTCGCAGCTCCGGCGCTTGGGCTGGAGCGCTCACCATTCGGGGCCCGGAGACCACGACGATCTCTGGGGGGGGAGCGCCCTGATTGAAGAAGATGCTTCCCACTCCGATCCCGATGCCGACCAGCCCCAAGACGGCCAGCAGCACCGAGGCCACCAGCATGGCCACGGCGGGACCGCGCGACTGCGGGGGCGGGCTGTCTTGGGGGACCCAGGCAACCAACTCGGCGGCACGCGGCTGCGCCAAACCGCTGGAATGCTCGTCGGGGCCTTCCCACTCCCACCCCAGGGGATCCCAGTCCGAACGGGGATCTTCGGGCTCGTAGCTCATTCTCAACCTTGTCCGATAAGTACCTTCGGCTGCGAGGCTACCATCGCCTTTTCGGAAAGCACCTTGGAGCTTCCCCCCGGTTTCAATGACACCCCGTAGAGGCAGTCAGCCGCTTCCATTGTGCGCTTCTGGTGGCTCACAATGAGAAGCTGGGCATCGGCTCGGAACTCGTCGATGAGATGGAGAAAGCGGTGCAGGTTGATGTCGTCGAGCGCGGCCTCCACCTCGTCCATGACATAGAACGGCGATGGCCGGCTGCGGAAGACCGCAAACAAGAAGGCCAGCGCGGTGAGCGAGCGCTCCCCTCCCGAGAGCAGGCTCAGCCGCCGGACGTTCTTGCCCGACGGGCGGGCATCGATCTCCACCCCGGTGTCGAGCAACGCGTCGGGCTGGTTGAGCTTCAGCGTGCCCTCGCCGCCGGGGAACAAGGTCTTGAACAGGTCGGCGAAGTTTCGGGCCACGTCGGCATACGCCGAGGAGAACACGGTGATGATCTCCTCGTCGATCTTGCGGATCACCTTGCGGAGCTCTCGGCGGCTTTGGCGGATGTCGTCAATCTGGCCCTGGGTGAACTCGTAGCGCTCCGACATCGCCTCGTACTCCTCCAACGCCAACGGGTTCACCGGCCCCATGATGCGAAGTTCTTGCTCTAAGGCCCGAGCCCGGTCAGCGGGCGCAACGCCGGGCACCAGAGGAGGGCACGGCTCGGCCACCGCTTCACCGGGCTCGCAGTTCAAGTCGCGGCGGCAGCGGTCGACTGCGGCCTCCAGCCTGACGCTCGCTTCCGCCAGCTCGATTTCGGCGCTGCGGTCCCGCTCTCGGCACTGCCCCAGCCTGGCCTCCGCCTGCGACCGCTGGCCCCGCAAGTCCTCCAGCCGCTGGGCGGCTGCCCTCGCCGCCTCCGATTCCCGGGCCCGTCGATGGCGAAGATCCTCAAGCCCGCGGCCCGCCTGGTGGGCCCTTCGGGCCACCAGCTGCATCATCTGGTCGACGACGGACAGCCTGAGGTCGACCGCCTCCCGACGCGAGGCGGCTTCGGCCCGGGCTTGGGCCATCTGGCTCAAGCGGCGCTCGATCTCTGCCCGCTGGGTGCTCAGCAACCGGCGCCGCTCGTCGATCCCCGCCGCTCGCACCTGGTAGTCGGAGCGGAGACTGCTGGCCGCTTGCGACTTCTCGGCCAACTCCTGTCGGGCTCGGCTTGTCTTCTCGGCCCGGGCCCGCTGCCCGGCTTCTTCGGCTTCATGGCGGGGCAGCTCCCGGTGGAGCTGGCCCGCCCGGCGGAGGTCCTCATTGATCCTGTCGTCCAACTCTTGGCCGCGGGGCCCGAGCGCGGCGATTCCCACCTCTGCGTCTCGAAGCTCCCGCTCCACCGCAGCCGCCCGATTCCGAGTGCTTTTTGCCGCCTCAGCCTGGCTGTTGGCCTGCTCTCGGGCCTGGGCCTCGCGTTGCTCGGCCTCCTCCCGGCGGCTTTGCGCCTCGACGAGGCGCTGCTCGGCGGCCCCGACCGCTTCGACCGCTCGGGCCGAGGCCTGCTCGGCCTCTTCCAACAGGCCCCTCGTCGCCCCCGAGCGGCGAACCCCCACCCGCCATCCAGAAGGCGAGAACCGGTCGCCCCGGCGCGTCACCACCACGGAGGCGGGGTGGGCCACCGCGGCGGCGGCCGCCTCCTCGCTGCTGCCCACCACCCCGACATCGCCGACGAGGGCATCGAGGAGCCGGTCCACACCCGCCACCGACGAACAGACATGGCGACGCAGGGGGACGCCGGCAGCCGGGATTGCCGCCCCCGCCCCCGGCGAGCCCAAAACCAAGACCGCGCCGCTCGCATTGTCGGCCTCCAGAGTGGCGATAGCCCTCATGGCCGCCTCTGAGTCGGTGGCCACCACGGCGGCGACCGCGTCGGCGGCGGCGGCCTCAAACGCCGCCTCCCATCCCCGATCGACGTCTACGATGTCGAACAGGGTGCCGACCACGCCTTGGATGCCGGCGAGGCGCTGAGCCCCTGATGCGTCGCGCGCCTCGTCCAACGCCAGCGAAAGCGCCTCCCGCCGAGCCTCCCAGGCCTGCCGATCTCCGACCGCCTCGGCCAGAGCCGCCCTCTGTTGCTCGCAACCGGCCCGGGCCTGTTCCATCGAACGCTCGGCCGACTGGTGCTGCTCCCACCGGGATCGCTGGGAAGCCTCGGCCGCAGCAGCCTCGGCCCAGCTCCGGTCCAGCTCCTCGACCAACTCCTGTCGGCGCTGCTCCAACTCCTCCAAGTCGCGGCTGAGACGAGCCCGCTCTGCCTGGTCCCGGTGGATGGATGCCTCCAATATCCTGATCTCCCCGGCGACCCGAGCCGCCTCCGAGCCTGCTGGTGCCGGGGGCTCGGCGCCCCACCGCTCGTCGAACGACAGGCGGAGCTGCTCCAGCTCTTGTTCGGCGTCGTGGACGGCGGCCGCATCAGGCCTCAGAGCGGCCTCCGACTGCTCCACCTCTTCCAGCTCTTGGCCCAGACGGTGCGATTCGGCCTCCAGCGTGGCCACCACATCCTCGTCTGTGCCTGCGCTGCGCTCGCTCAGCAGGCGCAGACGGCGCTCCGCCAACAGCGCCTCCAAACCCCGCAGACGCTCGGTCACCGCTTCGAAGCGCAGCAAAGCGTTGCTGATGTCCTGCCCTTCGGTCGCCGAGAGCCGTATCTCGGCGGCGGCAAGCTCCCGGTCCACTGCCTCGACCCGACCGGTGATCTGCTGCGCCTCGCGGCGGTGGGCAGCCTGGTCTTGGGTCAGCTGGCGAACCCGTCGGCGCAGCTGCTCGACCTCCCGCCCGGCCAGAAAACGACGGATACCGCTCAACTCCGCCACCAGATCACCGTGGCACCGGGCGGCCTCGGCTTGTCGTTCCAACGGGCGCAGCTGGCGGCGTATCTCACGCACCACATCGGACAGCCGGCTGAGGTTGGCCTCTGACGCCGCCAGCCGCCGCTCCGACTTCTCCTTGCGGCGGCGGTGCTTCAGCACTCCGGCCGCCTCCTCAATGACCGCTCGGCGGTCCTCGGGCCGGGCGCTCAGCACTCCCTCGATCTGGCGCTGAGAGACGATCACATGCTGTTGGCGGCCGACGCCGGAGTCGCTCAGCAGCTCCTGGATGTCGAGCAGGCGACAGGGCACGCCGTTGATGGCGTAGGCGCTGTCGCCGCTGCGGAACAGCGTGCGGGTGATGGTGACGTCCTCGAAATCGATGGGCAGCAGTCGGGAGGCATTGTCGATGCTGAGCGAGACCTCCGCCCGGCCCAGTCGGGCCCGGGTGGCGGTTCCCGCGAAAATGACGTCATCCATCTTGGCCGAGCGCACCGATGTCGGGGCCTGCGCTCCCAGGGCCCAGGCCACCGCGTCGACCACGTTGGACTTGCCGCTGCCGTTGGGGCCCACGATAGCGGTGACGCCGGGCTCGAACTCCAGCGTGGTGGAGTCGGCGAAGGATTTGAACCCCTTCATCGTCAGCGCCTTCAAGAACATCTATTCGACCCTACCCATCGCCGTGCCTTGATTGGCGAACTCCCGGCGCCGGTGCCCCTCGAAGGTCAGATCTGGCACTGCTCGCAGTAGTAGGTCCACCGGCGGCGGAAGCGGTATTTCTGGATGGGGCGGTGGCAGCGGGGACAGGGCCGGCCCTTCTGGCCCGCTTGCTTGAACACGTTCACATATTCTCCGTAGCCGCCCGGCTGACCGTGGACGTCAACGTAGAGACCGTCCTCGAGGGTGGTGCCCCGATGTTTTGCCGCGTCGTGGAGGGTCTCCACCATCGCCCGGTGCAAGCGCCTGACCTCCTGGGGCCCCAGCGAACTCGTGAGGCGGTCGAATCGCAGGCCGGCGGAAAAGAGGATCTCGTCGGAGTACAGCTCCCCTAGCCCGACGACTACCTGGTCATCGGTCAGCACCGCCTTCAGCTTGGCGTCCTGGGCCAAGAGGAGCTGGCCGAACACCCGCCAGGGCACCGGCTGATCTAGCGGGTCGATGCCCAGCCCGTCGAGCTCGGGGACTTCTTCGGCCAGCTTTTCGGCCGCGACCAAGAACAGCCCGGCATCACCGACGCCGTCCACCAGCCGAAGCTGCCCGCTCTTGGTGAAGGTGATCGACACCACGGTGTCGGGTTCGACATCATCCCGGTTGGCATTGCGGCGCAGCTGGCCGCCGGCGCCCAAGTGGGCCACCAACACATCCTCGCTGTCCAACCCCACGATCAAGTACAGGCCCCGACGGCGCACGCTGGTGATCTTGGCCTTCTCCAGCCGGGCGGCGAACTTCTTCACGCCCCCCGACCGCTTGGCGTACCCCGCCTTTGCCACCTCCACCGACTTGATCCGCAACCCAGACAGCTCTCGATCCAAGTCGCGGCGGATGGTCTCGGCTTCCGGCAATGCGATCATCGGACGACTCCTCGTCGGGCTGCTTCGATCATGGGGTGACGGCGGCAACCGCCTCGAGATCCAGGGTCTGCCAGGCGGCGGCGGCGGCGGCCTGCTCGGCCTGCTTTTTGGACCGGCCCCCGCCCCGGCCCCGCTCCTTGCCGTTCATGCGCACAACGGCCGAGAACCGCTTGGCGTGGTCGGGGCCCTTCTCAGACAGCCGGTACTCGGGCGCCTCGTAGCCGCAGCGGGCGCAGTACTCCTGCAATCTGGTCTTGAAATCCCGGAAACCGGGACCTTGAGAAGCTGCGGCAATGGGCGCGGCCAGCCACCCCCGGACCAGATCGATCAGAACCTCCCAAGGGGCATCTAGGTAGACCGCCCCGATCACCGCCTCCATGGCGTCAGAGAGAATCGACGGCTTCTCCCTTCCTCCCGAGACCTCCTCGCCCCGCCCAAGGCGGATGGCCTTCGCCAGCTGAAGCTCGCCGGCCAGATCAGCCAGCGTCTCGGCCCGCACCACTTCAGCTCGCAAAGGGGCGAGCTGGCCCTCAGCCATCTCCGGAAACGCGGTGTAGATGTGGTCGGTCACCACGAGGGCCAAGACGGAGTCGCCCAAGAACTCCAGCCGCTCGTTGGAGGGCGCCCCGGCGTGGTCGGCGCACCAAGAACGATGGGTCAGCGCCTCGACCAGCAGGCTGGGGCGGGTGAAGCGGTAGCCGAGGCGATCGGCCAGCGCAGCGAGATCGGGGTCGGCAGTCAGGAGCTTCGGCTCAGCCGGCCGTGGACATAGTCGACGGCATCTCGCACCGTCTTGAGATCCTCCAGGTCTTCGTCGTCAATGCTGAATCCGACCGTCCTCTCGCTCAGTTCCTCTTCCAACGCCTCCACCAGCTCGATGAGGGCAAGAGAATCGGCGTCGAGGTCGTCGGCAAAGGCCTGGCCCTCGGCGATCCGGTCGGGCGGTATCTCCAAGATTTCCGCCAAACACTCGGTGACCAGCGCCAGAACCCCGTCGCGATCCAGCGGACTCTGCTCGACATGGGTTTCAGATGGCACGTCATCTCCGGGGCAGCTCAACAACACGGCCTCGACGAGTATAAGCCAACCTGTCGCCCTTCCCCCCCACCGAAGACGCCGCGAATCGCTAATCAGAGCACAGTATCCGGCGCAACGATCCGACCGTGTTGCGTTCGGCCAGTTCATAGGCCACCTGTATGGCGTTGGCCAATGCCCGGGGCGACGATGCGCCGTGGCTGATGATGCTCACGCCGTCCACCCCCAGCAAGATGGCGCCCCCGACCGAATCGGGGTTGAACTCGTCGTACAGCGGCGCCAGGGCGGGGGCCAGCAGCTTGGCCCCCCGCTGGGCCTCTTCAGAGGAGTCCAGCGCTTCCACCAGCGCGCCGATCAGCTGCTTGGCCACCCCCTCGGCCGTCTTGAGGGCGACGTTCCCGGTGAACCCGTCAGTGACGATCACGTCCACCTGGTCTGCCAGCAGGTCCCGCCCTTCCACATTGCCTGCGAAAACCGCGCCGGTCCTCGTCTGCCAGGCCCGGTCCTCTAGCCGCTCGAACGCCTCTTTGACCAAAGGCGATCCCTTGCCGGCCTCCTCCCCGTTGGACAGGAGCCCGACTCGGGGCTCTTGCACCCCCCAGCGGTCGCGGCAGTACACCGCGCCCATCTGGGCGAATTGCACAAGCCATTCGGCGCTGCACTCGGTGTTGGCCCCCGCGTCCAGCATCACGTTGGGCCAGGCCCGACCGGGAACGATGATCGGGGTGGCGATGGCCGGCCGGGACACTCCTCGTATCCGGCCCATTCTGAGCAAAGATGCCGTCATCGCCGCTCCGGTGTTGCCGGCGCTGACCATGGCCGAGGCCCGACCGTCGCGAACCGCTTCAGCGGCCCGGACCAGCGAGGAGTCCTTCATCTTGCGAACACTGGAAGCCGCCTCGGCCCCCATGGCGATCACCTGCGACGCCGAGACCACCTCGAAGTCGCCGACGCCAGACAACTGCTCGGGCCGCCCCACCAGCACGACGGGAATGCCCCGCTCGGCCGCCATTCGGGCACCGGCCACCACCGACCGAGGAGCATCATCACCCCCCATTGCGTCCACAGCGACGGGAAGCGACCCCAACTTACGCCCCCCAAACGGCCGCGAGGGAGGGTTCAGGCCACTTCGATGGCGTCTCGGCCCGCGTACCAGCCGCACACCCCGCACACCCGGTGGGGCCGTTTGGCCGATCCGCAACGAGGGCAGGTGCTCTGCGCCGGCACCGACACTCGCCAGGCTGCGGCCCGACGGCTGCGGCCCTTGGCTTTGGATGTCTTCTTCTTGGGTACAGCCATCGAACGATCCTCGATCTGCCTCCCCGAGGGGGAGAGTGGAATGGGCCGCGGCCAACAAGTGCTGGGGTGGCGGCGCAGCACGTCACAATTTACTGGCCGGTGCGCAGCGCGTCTAACGCAGCCCATCGAGGGTCTTTGGGACGATCTTCGGCGGGGGGCGCGAGCGGGTTCATGGGGTAGGCATCGGGGGCCGGCCCAGCGCAGTCCTCAGAGCACAGCGGAGCGATGGGCAGGGCGAGAACGAGGCAATCGCGGACCATGGGGGTCAAATCTGCCTCACCGCCTTTGATCGGATACACCTCATCACCTGAGGGGGCGCTGCTGAACACCTCCCGCAGGTCCTCCTGCACCGACTGCTCAATGGGGGCCAGACACCTCCGGCAGGAACCGCGCCATCCCGCCGACAGCGAGCCGGTTACCTCCACTCCACCGAGAGCCGACTCCAGATGGAGCCGGAGGCAGACCGGCCCGTGAACGGCGGCATCAAAGGTGGCCAGACCCTCGACATCCACCTCAATCGAAAGCTCGCGATGGGAGCCGGGACGGCGCAGCATCTCTGCCACCGCCACGAGCAGCGGGTTCGACATGGCACCTCCTAGTGGTGGGCCTCGGTGTCCTGGTCGAAGAAGCCGTCGTCGGGCTCGGGAGCGGGCTCGGGGCTGTAGGCCCGGACCAGGTCGGCCAGCGGGTCACCCTGGAGCCGGGTCCGGCCCTCCTTGACGGTGTTCAGAATTCGCTCGAGGGCGTTCTCGAAGCTCCCCAGCTTGGTGTCGCAATAGTCCTCGGTCTCCAAGCGCAACCGGCGAGCGGTGGCCTCGGCCTCTTCCACCATGCGCCGGGCCCGCTGCTCAGCGGCCTTGACCACCTCGGTGCGCTGCACCATGGCCTCAGCCCGGGATCGGGCCGCCACCAGGATCTCGTCGCCCTCCCGGTGTACTCTCTTCAAGAAGTCCTCGCGCTCCTTTAGGAGCCAGCGGGCGGCCCGCATCTCCTCGGGAAGGCGGTTCAGGCAATTCTGAAGCAGATCCAGGACCTCCTCCTTGTTGATCATGGAGGAGGCTGAAAGCGGCATCGGTCGGGCCGCGTCCACCATCTCGATGGCCCGGCGCAAGAGCAGGTCGAACTCCGGATCCACAAACGTCCCCGCCGCCGGCTGAGGGGCTCTGGTTGCGCTGGGGTCGGTGTTAGCCATCTCGATACCTCTTGACGAGTCGTTTGGCCACCGGCGGGGGCACCATGGGGTCAATATGGCGGCCGAAACGGGCCAGCTCGCGGATCAGCTTGGAGGCCAAGAACGAGTGCTTGCTCGCAGAGGGGATGAACAGGGTGTGGACCCCGGACACGGCTTGGTTCATCTGCGCCATCTGAAGCTCGTTCTCGAAGTCGGACACCGCCCTCAGGCCCTTTACGATGAAGTCCACGCCCTCGCTGGTGGCCAGATCCACCACCAGGCTGGCGAACATGGTGGTCCGCACGTTGGGCAGGTGGGCGAAGCACTCCTCCAGTATCGCCTTGCGCTCTTCCAACTCGAACAGGGGGGTCTTCTGGGGATTGCGGACCGCGGCCACGACCACTTCCTCGAACAGCCGCGCCGCAATCTCCACGATCTCCACATGACCGTTATGTATGGGATCGAACGATCCGGGAAACAGGACACGGGTCACGAAGGGGCCTCCTGGGGGTACCTCGCTGCTATCGCCGATGGGCGATCACCACAACGGTACCCGCGTAGCGCTGCTGTTTGACGACATCCCAACCAGGTCCGGGCTCCACCGCATGATCGGACTCGACCACCACCACCTCGGCGCGAAACCGACACAGCAGATCCTCCCAAGCATCGAACCCGTACGGAGGATCGCACAGGGCCACATCGAAGTCCCCGCCCAGCCGGGCCAGCTCCCCCATGACCTCGCCGGGGACCACGCGACAGCGGTCACCGAACCCGGTGGCGCCGATATTGGCCCGCAGAGCGGCCAGCGCAGGTCGGGCCGACTCCATGAAAGTTGCCGTCGCCGCTCCGCGCGACAGAGCTTCCAACCCCAACGCCCCCGAGCCGGCGAAGAGGTCGAGCACGTCGGCGCCTTGCAACCAGCCCCGACTGTGCAGCGAATTGAACACCGCCTCTCGAACCCTGCTCGTGGTGGGGCGCACGTCCCTGCCGCCCGGAGCGCTCAAGCGTCGGCCCCGGGCCTCGCCCGCGAGGATACGAAGCGTCATCGGTGCGTCAGCTCTTCATCAGAGCGTCAGCTCTTCATCAGATAGTCGGCATCGCCGTCCACCAGCAACAGCTCCACCTCGGAGCGCAGCTCGCCGTGGCGCTGCAAGCCGGGGTCGTCGTCCAGCATTTCCCCGGCGGCGCGGCGGGCCCAAACCACCCACTCCTTGTCCCGGCGCAGCGATGCCAGCTGCAAGTCGTTGCGGCCCTTCTGGCGCTCACCCAAGATGGTTCCCTCGCCCCGCAGCTCCAGATCGACCTCGGCCAGCTCGAATCCGTCAGTGGTGCCCTCCAATGCCCGAAGCCGCTCGGCGGCAACCCCCACCGCGTCGGCGGCCAGGAGCCAGCACGCGGCCGGCCGGTCGCCCCGGCCCACGCGGCCTCTCAGCTGGTGGAGCTGCGCAATCCCGAACCGGTCGGCGTCCACCACCACCATGATGGCGGCGTTGGGCACGTCCACCCCCACCTCGATCACGGTGGTGGCCACCAGCACATCGATTTCCCCGACTCGGAACCGGTCCATCGCCGACCTCTTCTCCGCTGGGGTGAGGCGGCCGTGGAGCAGGCCAACCCGAAGCCCGGACAGCTCCCCGGCCCGAAGCCGCTCGTAGATCTCGGTGGCGGAGCGGGCGTCGACACCGGCGGACTCCTCGATCAGCGGACACACCACATAGGCCTGGCCGCCCCGCCCGACTTCCGAGCGCACCTGCTCCCACACCCCGGCCTCCTCGGCCGCCGTTTGAGCCCACCGGGTGGCAATCGGAGTTCGCCCCGGGGGCATCTCGTCCAATACCGACACGTCCAGATCGCCGTACACGGTCATAGCCGCGGTTCGGGGGATGGGGGTGGCGGTCATCACCAGCACATCGGGAGACGCGCCCTGAGAGCCCTTGGCCCGAAGGGCGGCCCGCTGCTCGACCCCGAACCGGTGCTGCTCGTCCACCACCACCACCCCCAGCGAGGAGAAGCCCACCGCCTCTTGGATCAGGGCGTGGGTGCCGATCACAACGTCGATTACCCCGTCGGCCAGCGACTCCTGAATCCGGGACCGCTCAGCCCCGGGGGTTGGGTTGGCCAACAGCGCCACCCGCAGGGGCCGCTCGCCCAAAAGCGAGTCGTCTGTGGACACAACCAGGCCTTCCAGCAGCGAGCGGATCCCCAGGAAATGCTGCGTGGCCAGCACCTCGGTGGGCGCCATCAGCGCTGCTTGGTGCCCGCCCTGCACCGCGGTGAGCATCGCCGCCACCGCCACCACGGTCTTGCCCGCCCCCACATCTCCTTGAAGAAGGCGGTGCATCGGAACCGGGCGGGCCATGTCGGCCACCACCTCGCCGATCACCCGGTGCTGGGCACCGGTCAGGGGAAAGCCCAGCGAGCCCGTGAATCGCTCGACCAGCTCTGCACCTGCATCGTGGCTGATCCCGACCGCGGCCTGCTCAACGGCTCGCTTGCGCATGATCAGCTTGAGCTGAAGCCGCAGCAGCTCGTCGAACACCAGCCGATCTCTGGCCGAATACCGGTCATCCTGGGTCGTCGGCCGGTGGATGCGGTCGAGTGCTCGGTGGCGCCCGATCAACCCGTGGCGCTGCCGCAGGGTCTCGGGCACCGGATCGCTGATGCCCCGCGGCTGCGAACGGCGCAGCGCCTCGTCCACCCACCGCCTGATCTCCCGGGTCTGGAGCCCGGCCTTTGCCGACTGGGGGTACACCGGCACGATGCGCCCGGTCTCGTCGCCCACCAGATCGACGATGGGATTGGTCATCTGATGCTGGCCCCGATACCGGTCCAGCTTCCCGAAGACGACCACTTCCTGGCCTTCGGCGAGCTGGCGGTCTCGCCACGGCTGGTTGAAGAAGACCAGGCTCAAGCGGCCGCTGTCATCGCTGACCGCTACCCTGACCATCGTGCGGCGCCCCGGGAGCCGCTTGGAGAACACGCTGTCCACCTGGGCCATCACCATCGCCTCCACACCGTCTTCAAGATCGCCGATCGCGGCCTGATTGGTGCGGTCGATGTAGCGGCGGGGGTAGTAGGTCAACAGGTCCAGCACTGATTCCACCGCGACGGCGGCCAGCGCCTCGGCTTTGGCGCGGCCCACCCCGCTCAGCACGCCGACCTTCATGGCCTCGAAGTCGGCCATCGTGAGCGGAGGCCGATCACCGCTTTCCCGCTCGGCACCGACCGCCGGCGAAGAGGTCATTCCACTCCGAGATAGAACGGATAGAGCGGCTGGCCGCCGTCGTGGACCTCCACCTCGACGGCGGGATGGCGCTCGGCCAGCCAAGCAGCCACCTCCTCGACGTCTGCGGCGGTGGCATCGGCGCCGGAGATGACCGTAACCAGCTCATGGCCCTCGGCGATGAGCTGGTCCAAGAGCCCGATGGCAGCCTGAGCGGCGCTTTGGGCCACCGCTCGCAACCCCTGGACATCCAGCCCCAGCCATTGGCCGGCGGCAATGGGCCCGAGCTCGCTGTCGGTGTCGCGCGCCGCCCGGGTCACCTCCCCGGTCACCACCCCGGCAGCGGCTTGGGCCATGGCTGCAGAGTTCTGGTCGGCGCCAGCCGACGGGTTGTAGGCCATCAGAGCGGCCAGCCCTTCGGCAATCCCCCGAGTGGGCACCACCCGCACAATGGCATCAGTGCAGTCGCCCACCCGCTCGGCCACCGCCACGATGTTCTTGTTGTTGGGCAGGAGCACGATCTCGTCGGCATCGATCTGCTCGACCGCCCGCACGAGGTGCTCCGTGGAGGGATTGGCGGTCTGGCCTCCGACGATGACCGCCCGAACCCCGAGCGACTCCAGAATGCGGCGCACCCCGGACCCCGCCGAGACCGCCACCACGGCGGTGCGGACCGGATCGGCGACCACCGTCGTGACGGCGCCGCCGATCTCGCCGGCCCCCGCCCGGGGCGGCGGCCTCCCCCCCGATCCGGGATCCGGCCCGGCGCTGGAGATGCCCGCCATCGACTCGACGTGCTCCACCTGCTCGAACAAGTCGGTCACCCGGATGTCGAAGGGGCGCCCGGCGGCGATGCCCGCCTCGATGCTGCCGCCGATGTCGTTGCTGTGAATGTGGCAGCTCCACAACCCGTCGCCGCCTGCCACCGCGATGGAGTCGCCCAGGGCCTCCCAGGCCGAGCGGAAACCTCCGATGCGGCCATCGTCGGCCTCTAAGAAGAACATCACCTCATAGCGGGTGCCGGCGGCGTCGGCCCGGCCTTCGGGGGCATCAGCGCCTCCGGTCATCGCGCCCACCCCCGCCGCGGGGTCCACGGGCAGTGGATCGGGCAGCGGCCGGCCGTCTATCGCAGTGGCCAGCGCATCCAGCAACAGCAGAAATCCCGCTCCCCCGGCGTCCACCACGTTGGCCCGGGCCAACTGCGGCAGCAGCTCAGGTGTGCGGTCCAGCGACGCCCGGCCGGCCCGCTGGCATCCCTCCACCAGACAGATGAGGCGGTCGACCCCCTGATCGACCGCCTCGGCGGCGGCGGTCGCCACGTCTCGCACCACGGTCAGCATGGTGCCCTCCACCGGGGTGGACACCGCCTCATCGGCCGCGGTCGAGGCGTGCCGCAGCGCGTCGGCCAATACCGGCGGATCGACGTGGCCGGCGGCGGCCACCTCCTCGGCCAAACCCCGCAGCATCTGCGACAGGATGACGCCGGAGTTGCCCCGGGCCCCCATCAGCGACCCGTGGCTGATGGCGCCGCACACCTCGCTCATCGAGTCCCCGGCGGCGGATGTCTCCGCGACCACCGTCTCTAGGGTGAGCGCCATGTTGGTGCCGGTGTCCCCGTCGGGAACGGGATACACGTTTAGCTGGTTGATGGCGTCTCGGTGCAGAGCAAGGGCGTCGCGGAACCACTCCATGGTGGCCCGCAGGCCATCAGCACCCAAACGGTCCGCCGTCATGTCCCGAGATGGTAGCGACTCCGCGCTTTTCGACTCGCGAACCGCCCAAACCGGCCGTTACCCTGCCGTTGTCCCCGATCACCGTCAGAAAGAGTCCCCGTGCAGGGTGTGATCAAGGCTTACGACCCCGCGACCGGCCTTGGCGTTGTCGTGCGCGACACCGATCGGGCCGAATTCGACTTGGCCTCCGACGCGCTGGAGGGATCGGTGTTCCGGATGCTGCGCCAAGGCCAGCGAGTGCTGTTCGACATCGCCGCAGGAAAGGCCACCCGCCTGCGGCTGGGCTCCGAGGTGGACATGGGCACTCCCTCGTTTCTCACCGCGGCCCGCAACCCAGAGCCCACGTGACGGGATCAGTCGCTGACCATCTCCGCGTTCGTTTCGGCTTGGACTCGGTGGACGTCCGGGCCGGGCTGACCCAGGAGGAGCTCTTCGCCGCGGCCATCGACGGCGACCGGGGCCGCACCCGCCTCGACGGGGCAGAGCACGACCAGAAGGCGTTCGCCACCGCGCTGGGCGCCGACGGACCGCTGATTTTCTACTCCGATCCGACGTGCACCGGCCGCCCCGTGCAAGACACCTTCGCGGTGGCCTGGCCCGAGGTGGTGGACGAGGTGTGGTGGAAGTCGGACTTCAGCCCGCTGGACGGCGACCGCTACACCGGCCTGCTGGAGCAGGTGGTGGCCCACCTCAACGAGCAGAAGGCCACGCTGTACACCGCCGATGTGTTCTGCGGCTGGGATCCCGAGTTCGCCATCCCCTACCGGCTGGTCAGCGAGTACGCCACCCACGCCTACTTCGCCAACATCATGTTCCCCAAAGGCGTGCGCGACGACTCCGACCGCGACTCCACCGGCTGGACGATGATCAACGTCCCCAGCTTCCGGTGCGATCCCGACCGCGACGGCACCCGCACCGACCGAGCCGTCGTCATAGACCTGCGCAACCGGCTGGGGCTGGTGATCGGTCGGGCCGACTACTGCGGCGTGGTGAAGAAGACCATGTTCACGGTGATGAACTTCGTGCTGCCCGACGCCGAGCAGCTCACCATGCACTGCTCGGCCAACGTGGACGACAACGGCAACAGCGCCATTTTGTTCGGCCTGTCCGGCACCGGGAAGACCACGTTGTCGGCCGACCCCGACCGCGGCCTGATCGGCGACGACGAGCACGTTTGGACCGAATCGGGGATCGCCAATTTCGAGGACGGCTGCTACGCCAAACTCATCGACCTGGACAAGGAGGCCGAGCCCATCATCGCCGCCGCCCTGTCGGTGAGGGGGACCCTCATTGAGAACGTCCCCGCCCTGGAAGGCCAAGACCTCGCCGACACCGATCCCCAAGAACTCGACCTGACCGACGACTCCATCACCGAGAACACCCGCTTCGCTTATCCGCTCTCCTGCAACCCCCATGTGGCGCCCGGCGCCAGGGGGCCTCACCCCCGCACCATCGTGCTGTTGACCGCGGACGCCTTCGGCGTGCTCCCCCCGGTGTCGATACTCGACCGAGAAGAGGTGATGTACCACTTCGTGATGGGGTTCACCTCCAAGCTGGCCGGCACCGAGGTGGGCGTGGTGGCGCCGCAGGCCACGTTCAGCGCCTGTTTCGGAGCCCCGTTCATGTCGCACAGGCCCTCGGTGTACGCCGAACTCCTCGCCCACCGCATGGATGACCACTCGGCCCGCTGCATCCTGTTGAACACCGGCTGGTCGGGAGGGCCCTACGGGGTGGGCGATCGCCTGTCCATCGCCCATACTCGGGCGCTGCTCAACGCCGCTCTCAACGGCGACCTCGACCACGTGGACACCGTCAGGCTCCCCGTTCTGGGGCTGCGAATACCCGAATCGTGCCCCGGAGTCGCCGACGAGGTCCTGAACCCCCGCAACACTTGGAGCGATCCCGAAGCCTACGACGAGGCCGCCGTTGCCCTGCGCGACCTGTTCCGCCGGAACTACGAGGAGCAGGGGTACGCCGCTCTGGGCATCAAGGCGATGCTTTAGCAGCGCGACAAACCACTAGCGCCGATACCCCTGCGGATGCGCCGACTGCCACGCCCAGGCGTCTCGACACATCTCAGCCAGCGTCCGGTCAGCCGACCAGCCCAGTTCCAAGAGGGCCTTGCGGGGATCGGCCCACAGTTCGGCGACATCGCCGGCGCGGCGCTTGAACTCCCGACACGGCAGGGGATGGCCGGTGGCCTCACGCAGAGCCGCAACCACTTGTCGCACCGACGAGGCGCGGCCAGTGCCCAGATTGTAGGTGTGAACCTGCCCGGCAGACGACACCAGAGCCTCGAGGGCGGCTCGGTGGCCTTCGGCCAGGTCCATCACATGGATGTAGTCGCGCAACGCGGTGCCGTCGGGAGTGGGATAGTCGGTCCCGTACAACGGCAGCTCGGCGCGGCGGCCCACCGCTACTTGGAGCAGGTAGGGCATCAGGTTGGCGGGCGCCCCTTCGGGGTCCTCTCCGATGATTCCGCTGGGATGGGCGCCCACGGGATTGAAATAGCGGAGCAGCGACGCCGACCAGCGGGGGTCAGATCGAACCACATCGGAGATCATCTGCTCGCTGATCAGCTTGGTCCAGCCATAGGGGTTGGCCGGGCGGGTTGCCGCCGTCTCCGACACCGGCAACTCCTTGCAAAGCCCGTACACCGCCGCCGAGGAGGAGAACGCAATCCGGCGCACTCCATGGCGCGCCATCGCCTCCAAGAGCACTGAGGTGGATTCGAGATTGTGGCGGTAGTAGCGAACCGGATCAGCCACCGAGTCGGGCACCGACTTGAGCCCCGCGAAGTGCAGCACTGCGTCCGGGCCCGCCTCGGTGAGCGCCCTTTCCACCGCAGAGTTGTCCCGGCAATCACCCACGTAGAGGCGAAGGCCGCGGCCGACGACCTCGGCGACGGCGTCGATTGCGGCGCTCGAGGAGTTCTCCAAGCTGTCCAGCACGGCGACTTCCCAGCCGGCTTCCATGAGAGCGACGCACGTATGGGTGCCGACATAGCCCGCCCCCCCGGTCACCAACGCCGTTGCCATGGTGGGCCAGCTACACAGACTCTCGCTCGCTGGGAATCGAACCCGGCCCTCGCAGGATACGGGTCTTGCCGTACATGGAGCCGAACAGCAGCCGCCCGTCGTCGTCCACGGTCACCCCCGCCCCGATGGTGTTGAACTTGGAGCCTCCCAGCACATAGTGGAACCGAGACTCTCCGGTGGCCCAGTCGGCCGCCTCGATCGTCCATTGCCCGCCGCGAACCCCGCAGGTGTACACCAACCCGCTCTCCTCGGCCACGAAGGGCACCGAGTTGGGAGAGGAGATGTCGAGGTTGACCCATGCCTCCTTCAGCTCCCGGGCCAGGGGATCCCACTCGTATTTGTGAAGGCCGTAGGGCTGGTAGTCCGGCTTGTGGCCGAGCATGAAGCACAGCATCCGGGCGGCCTGAGCGGGGAAGCCGTGGGGAATCGAGGCCGGCTCGTTGTTCACCGCCATGGCCCCGTAGCCCGCCACGGTGATCGACTGCTCGGTCTTGATCTCGGCCCGGTCGGGGTTGCCCATAGTGGCCGGCCCGAAGCCGGCGACGCGGCGGTCGGGAGCGCCGGGAAGCTGCTCCCAGTCCTCGGGAATCTCGTCTCGCCACAACAAGGTGACGTTGACTACCTCGTCGCCGTCGCCGATGACCACGAACCTGTCCTCGTCGGGGCCGAAGCCCATCAGCGAAGGCGTTGTTCCCGACCCACAGCCGCCACCGTTGCGGTAGGGCGCAGCCCAGCAGCCGTGAGCGGGATCATCGGTGAGCTCGGCGCCCGTCCAGCGCAGCTTGTGGTGGTGATCGTTGGACGACACGTAGATGCCGTTGTCGGGATCCACGCACATGCTGGTGCGAACCCAGCCGTAACCGGTGTTGCCCCGCTCGGCGGCACGCTGAGCGCAGTAGTCGGCGGCCGCCTCGGCCCCGCCGGCGAGCTGGAGGGCGTGGTAGGCGCTGAAGTCGCGCTCGAGCACGATGACCCAGCCGTGGTCGGTGGACATCACGAGCTTGCCGTCGAAGGTCATGTTCATTCCCACGAAGAAGCCCTCGATGCGGTCGGGCTTGTTCCACCGGTTCCGCTCCACTATGGGCGACGCCGGATCGGAGGGATCGGCCTCCGTGTAGGCCACCGCGTGGTCCTTGCGGCCCAGGAACAGGGTGTGGTCGCAGTCCAGCAGCGCATACACCCCGTCGAGGCCGGTCATGTACCTCATCGACAGCTCTATGGCGTGCTCAACGGCCTCCCAACCGTCCTTGTCGTCGAGGCCGCGGAGGTTTTCCTCCAACTCGGCCACGGGCGTGCGTCCCTCTGCGCCCGCGATCTCGTGGTCGGCCAGCAACTCGAGGGTCTCATAGTCGAGCTTGGCGATGTTCTGGCGCCCGTTGCTCCACACCACCCGCCGGCCGTCGGGGTAACGCCCCGACGTCAGGTGGCCGAAATGGCACGGGCCGAGCCAGGCGTACTGGAGATCGGTCGCCTGATCGAGCACCTCGGTCGGGCCCTCCGGCCCCCGCCAGGGCACGTTGTCCTGCTGGTCGCACCGCCCGTGGGCGATGGCATAGGAGGAGCTGGCCAGATACGGATTGACGGGGGCGCGATTCATGAGCCGATAGTTTTACCCACTGCGCGGGCGCAACAAATCTCTTTCCAATGGGAATAGCCCCAGGGCTCGGAAGGTTGCAGCGGTTGTACCTAATGGCACATCACTCAATTTTTATGAAAGGATTTCACAAATGCCCCGTGCAATTCCAGTAAACAGCCTGGCCAACAGCCTTTTTTCCGATTTCGACCGGTTCCTCGGCCGGACTGGCAGCGGCTCCCAATGGGCTGTGCCCACCGATGTGGTCCGCTTCGATGACCGGGTGGAAATCCACTTCGACCTTCCCGGAGTCTCAGTGGAGAACATCGACCTCACCGTTGAGAACCGACAGCTCAACTTGCTAGTTGAGCGCCAGGCCTCGGCCTACGAGAGCGGAACCGTCATCAGCCGGGAGCGCCGTAGCGGTTCCATGCACCGCCAGCTCTACCTGAGCGAGAACCTCGACCCCGACGGTTTGAAGGCCTCCTACGCCGACGGAGTGCTCACTGTGACCCTTCCAGTGGCTGAAGCAGTCAAACCCAGGAAGGTGGCGATCTCCGCCACCCAGCCGGCCGGCGAGGCCGCCAACTGAACGAACTGCCCCCCAACAACCCGGCCCCCCTGCTCAGGGGGGCCGGGACGCGCTCGCCCACAGGAGCGCAGCTTTGAGTACCATGCGGGAAAGCCGACCGGAGGTGCAGTCACGTGGCCGTCAGCTCATACGTTTTGATCCAGACCGAGATGGACAAAGCCCGTCAGGTGGCCGAGGCCATCCGCAAGATCGATGGAGTGGTGGTCTCTGAGATCATGACCGGCCCCTACGATGTGATCGCCAAGGCCGAGTCCGAGTCCATGGACCAGCTCGGCCGCCTCGTGGTGAGCCAGATCCAGATGGTGGACGGCATCACCAGAACCCTCACCTGCCCCGTGGTCAACCTCTGAGGCCGCCCCGATCTTCGGGTCGCCGACTTCGGCTAGCTGAGGATCATGGCCCGGATGGCCAGGCCGGCCAAGAACAAGCTGCCGCCGGCATAGAGCAGCTCGCGTCGGTGGGCGAGCTGCATGCGGTAGGCGTAGACGATGGCCACCGCGGCGATGGCCGCAAAGCCGTAGAGGCGGTGCAAATCACCGGGGTCAGCCCCCGAGCGGTTCTCTTGGACAACGCCGACGATCACCTGGGCGAAAATAGTGGTTTGGGCGGCGGCGATGAACGCCCACAGGGGCCAGCCGCGCCACCGGGGCCGAAAGTGGGCCCGCAGCGCCCACGCTCCGGCAACGGCATTGCCGAGCATCACCACCCAGGAGAACCAGTCGTGGAAGCCGGCCAACGACGCGGCCAACAAGCCCGCACCCGGGCTCACTTGAACAGGTCGGTGGCGAAGTCGCCGCTGCGGGGCGGACCGGGGGCCACAAACCACTCGGTGCCGAATACGTCGGCGAACTGCTCGTCGGTCATGGCGCCGAAGAAGGAGTCGGCGGTGATCTGGCTGGCATGGGCCAGCATGGCGGCCCGCTTGCGCTCCAGGTAGAGGCCCACGTCCACCGCATGCGTGATGTCCGCTTCTTCAGTCCCGAACTCCTGGTCTCTGATGCGCTCAGACCGCTCGACCTCGATGTCCTCCATTGCGTCGGCCACCGATTCCACCTCGGCCATCTGCCGCAAGATCTGGGTGCGGTTCATGGTGGCGTAGAACACCTTCTCGACTCCGGCTTTGCGAGCCGCCTCCACCCCCACCCGGTGAACCTGGATGTGGTCGGGATGGCCGTAGCCGCCGTGAGCGTCGTACACGGTGAGCACTTCGGCGGACTCCTCGGCCAGTATTCGCGCCAACCGCTCCACCGCTTCGCCGAAGTCGGCCTGCCAGAAGCTGGCCGGGTTGTCGTTGGCCTCGGTGCCCGCCATGCCCGAGTCCTCGTAGCCCAAGAACTCCACCCGGTGCGCGCCGATGATCTGGGCTGCTTTCAGCGTCTCAGCCGCCCGCCGATCGCCCAGCTGCTCGCTGGGGCGCAGTGCGCCGGGCGCCGGTTCGCCCTGCTCCCCTTTGGTGGCCACCACCAGCACCACCCGGTGGCCGTCGTCGTTCGCCTGCATCATCGTGCCGGACGTGGCGATGGCCTCGTCATCGGGATGGGCGTGAAAGTTCACCATGGTGGCCATGAACGGTCCCTCCTCTTGCGGTCGCTCGCCGGCGGCTACTTGACCGCTCCCGATGCTCTCAAAGCGGCGACCGCCTGGGCATCAAAGCCCCAGTCGGCCAGCACCGCGG
>JAPYOC010000173.1 GCA_028278955.1 Candidatus Poriferisocius aerobius | reverse complement strand
TGAGAGCGCCATCAATTGAGGGCGTCTGAGACGGATTGGCGGTGGGCGGTGACGGCGGCGGAGAGGGCGGCGTTGTCGGCGGTGACGGTGATGAGGCGGAAGCCCTGGGCTGCCCGGGCGGGAGCGAGCGAGGGGGTAGAGTGGATGCCGGGGACCACGCCGTGGCGGCCGCAGGCCGCCACGATGGCGGCCAGGGCATCGTCGAACGACGCTTCGCCGTCGTTGTTGCCGGGCGGCAGGCCCAGGCTCACCGACAGGTCGGCGGGGCCGACGTACACTGCGTCGACCCCCGGCGTGGACACGATGTGATCCAGGTTCTCCAGCGCGGCGACGGTCTCCACCATGGGGATGCACTTGACGGCTTGGTTGGCCCCGGCGAAGTAGCCGGGGCCGTCGCGCTGCGCCACTCGGGTGGGGCCGAAGCTGCGGGCGCCCTCGGGCGCGTAGCGACACGACCGCACCGCGGCCTCGGCCTCCATGCGGCTGTTGACCATGGGGATGATGACACCCATCGCCCCGGCGTCCAGCACCCGGCCGATGATGCCCTGCTCGTTCCACGGCACCCGCACCACTGGGGTGGCGGGGCCCAGGTCGATGGCGGCCAGCATCGCCACCGCGTCGGAGTAGTCGGCCAGCCCGTGTTGCATGTCGATGCATACATAATCGAACCCGGCTCGGGACATGATCTCGCAGCTCATCGCGGCGGGCAGCCCTGCCCAGGCCCCCAGCGCGGGACGACCGGTCGCCAAGACCTCGGCCAGCCGATGGGATGCAGAAGGACCATCGCTCATAGCCGCCACCGTATTCCCCTTTGCGCAGGACCGGTCAGTTCAGAGCCGCCCGGCCTACGGCGTTGCGTCCCGCAGCGGGCCGATCGGCACCAGCTCGCCCCGCGCCCCCCGATCGGGATCCTGTTCCAGGAGCTGGAAGGAGTCGTTGCTGGAGAGCTTGTCTGGCCCCAACGATGCGTAGGGCTGGCCGGCAATTGAAAACTCTCCGATGTTGGCGATCGCCTCGGCGAAGGTCTCGTGGGTCAGGTTGGGCCCGGCCGCGGTGGCCAGCAGCTCGAAGAGCTGGAAGAACCGGCAGTGGGCGGACAGGCCGTTATACCAAAGCGGCTCGCCCTCTTCGAGGGTGTCGGGATGCTTGACCTCGATGTCGGGATGCCTGGCGTTGAACGCGTCGAGGCATTCCTTGAACCTGGGATCGGTCTCAAATATTTGGGCGCCGGTCATGGCGTTCACGGTGATCACCCCCCGAGCCGACTCGGGGTTGACGTTGTTGCCGATGTTGCTGCCCAGCCCGGAGGCGTCGGTGGCCCAGATGTCCACCTCCAAACCGTTCAGCGCGGCGTTCTCGATGCCGGCCGAGGCGTTGCCCACCAGCAAGAGGGTGTCGGCGCCGGCGGCTCGGATGCGCTCCGACAATGCGGCCCACTCCTGGTTCTGGGCGATGAGATCGGACACTTGGGCCGAGGTGGCGATCTCCAGCACCGGTTCGATTCCCCGGTCTCGCAGCAGGCCGGCAACCTCCTCGAGTTGCGGGGCTGCCGAGGCGTCGGCGATCACCGCGATGGATCCTCCGTCCAGCATCCCCTCTGCTTCGAGCAGGGTGAACAGGGCACTGGTGCTGATCGAGCGAGTCGCCCGCTCGTTGACCCACGGCGCCCGGGCTTCGGCCAAGCGGTCGGGGGTGATGGTGCCCCCGACCAGGATCGTCTCCTGTGTGCCGACGATGCAGGTGTTGGCCACTTCGGCCGGGCCGAGGAACCCGAACAAAACCGCGAACACCTCGTTGTCTTCGGTCACCCGCAGGCAGGCGGCCTCGGCCTCGGTGGCGCCGATGGGGCTGTACTTGTCTGTGATGACTTCCAACTGGCGGCCGTTGATGCCGCCCCGCTCGTTGATGTCGTCGGCCAGCGCTTGGATCATCAGCTCTTGGTCGCCCCAGGTGGTCGGCGAGAAGCCGAGCTCCACCAGCTGGTCGAAGTCGAGGTAGGTGACGCCAATGGTGATGGCGTCGGCGGTCACGCCCCGCCACGTGGCGGTGAGGGGTATATCCGGCGCCGGCTCTTCGGTTGGGGCCGGCTCGAACACGGGCTCTTCGGTTTCTGGGGTGTCTTCTATGCCAGGAGCGGGCTCAGGAGAAGCGGCCTCTTCGGGCTCGGCCGCGGCCGTCGCCTCGGGGGCCGGGGCTGAAGTGTCGCCAGCGCCATCGTCGTCGTTGCCACCGCAGGCCGCCCCGACCGCGGCCAGAGCCAGCAGCACCCCGGTCAGCCATCGCACCTTCTTGTCCTTCATGGGGTCCCCCCTCTGTGTCTTTTGTCTCTCGCTGCCCCTCGCTGGTGTGCAATGTCAGCGTCTGGCGGGTGGAGCTGATGGGACTCGAACCCACGACCCCCTGCTTGCAAAGCAGGTGCTCTAGCCGGCTGAGCTACAGCCCCCGATCGCTCAAGCGTACCGGTCGCCCTTGTGGGGGGACGATCCGATACCCCGCCCAATGTGACCGGTGCTCGCCGTCGTGGTGGAATAGCCCTGGTGCGATTCGACCTGAACGACGATCAGGAGTTCTTCCGGGAGACTGCTCGTCGTTTCATCGAGGCCGAGGCGCCGGTCAGCGTGGTGCGGGAATGGCACGGTCTGCCCGACGGCTTCCCGCCGAGTTGGTGGCGGGCCGCGGCCGAGCTGGGCTGGACCTCTCTCATGGTGCCCGAGGCGCTGGGCGGGGGCAGCATCTCGGGGCGGCCGATCATCGACATCACCGTCGTGGCCGACGAGATGGGCCGGGGTGTGGTGCCGGGGCCGTTCATGCCCACCAACGTGGTGGCCGACACCCTGGGCCGGTCGGGGGCCTCTGCTCAACAGGCGCTGCTGGAAGGGGTCGTGGCTGGCGAGGTCGTGCTGGCATGGGCGTTTTGCGAGCCGGGCGGCGACTGGACCGCCGACCATGTGGCCGCCGTGGCGGTGCCGTCGAACGGCGGCTACGTGCTCACTGGCACCAAGACCGCGGTGGAGGCCGCCGCGCAGGCCCACCACGTGCTGGTGACCGCCCGGACGCCCGATGGGTTGGCCCAGTTCCTTTTGCCCTCTGACGCTCCCGGAATCACCATTGCCTCCCAGGAGTCGCTCGACTTGGGGCGCCGCTTCGCCGAGGTCCGCCTCGACGGGGTCGCCGCCGGCCCTGAATATCTCGTGGGAGTGCCGGGGGCAACGACCGAAGCCGATGTGGAGCGCCAGCGCCGGCTGATGGTGCTGCTCCAGTGCGCCGACAACGCCGGATCGGCGGCCAGGGTGCTGGAGTTCACCGTGGCGTACGCCTTCGACCGCTACTCGTTCGGGCGGCCCTTGGCGTCGTATCAGGCCCTCAAGCATCGTTTCGCCGACATGAAGCTGTGGTCTGAGGCCTCACAGGCCGCGGTGGACGGAGCGGCTGATGCGCTGGCCGATGCCCGCGACCTCGCCGTACGCAGGGGGTATGGCTTCGTCGCCGCGCCTTGCGAGCGACGCCGCTGCCGTCGCGATACCCGGCGCTATTTCTGCGACACACCACTAGGAGGCAATGGCCATGGACGATTTTGTGTACGCCGAGGTTGATCCCGCCGAGCTGGCCGAGTATCGGGAGCAGGTGCAGACCTGGATGGGCGAGAACATGCCCCGGCGCGATCGCGACAACCCCTGGCATCCCACCCGGGACGACGATGAGCAGAGCAGCCGCAACCGGGAGCTTCAGCGGCGGCTGTTCGACGGGGGATACGCCGCAGTCTGCTACCCCCTCAAATACGGCGGCCAGAGCCTGACCATCGCCCATCAGCGGATCATCGACGAGGTGAGCATGGGCTTCGACATGCCGCTGCTGTTCAGCGTGCCCACCTTGTCGATCTGCGGGCCGACCATTCTGGAGTACGGCACCGAACAGCAGAAGCAGCGCTATATACCGGCGTGGATCCGGGGCGACGAGCTGTGGGTGCAGTTCATGTCCGAGCCCAGCGGCGGCTCCGACATGGCCGGTGCCCTGACCCGGGCCGACCGCGACGGCGACGCATTCGTGATCAACGGCTCCAAGATATGGAGCACGTTCGCCCAGCGCTCCGACTACGCCCTGATGCTGGCCCGCACCAACTGGGAGGTGCCCAAGCACCGGGGCCTGACCATGTTCATCGTGCCCATCCGCCACCAGGGCATCGAGATACACCCCATAAAGATGGTGGACGGCACCGACGAGTTCTGCCAGGAGTACTTCAACGACGTGATCATTCCGGCCGGAAACGTGGTGGGCGAGGTTGACGACGGGTGGTCGGTGGCCAGCCGCCTGCTGTTCCATGAGCGAGCCGCGGTGGGCAACGCCTCGCCCTACACCCAGGGCCGGCACCGGGGCCGCTCAGCCTCGGGGTTGGCCGACTTGGTGGCCGCGGCCCGCCGCCGCAGCGCCGACGAGCAGGGCCGCCTGCGCCAGCAGATCGGCCGGGTGGTGGCGATGAGGCAGCTCGAGCCCCTGCTGTCGGCCCGGGTGGTGAGGGGGATAGAGGAGGGCCGGCTTGCCGCCCCGGCAGGATCGCTGGTGCGCTTGTTCCACGGCCTGGCCCAGATGGAGCGACAGACGGCGGCGTTCGAGATTCGAGGCGATTCCGCCCTGGTGTGGAAACCGGGCGATACCAGCGGCGGCTACGGCGTGGAGTATGTCCAGCGCCAGCAGGCCTGCATCGGGGGTGGGACCACCGAGATGGCCCGCAACATCATCAGTGAGCGCATTCTCGGCATGCCCCGCGAGTCCGCCGCCGATCGCGACCTCCCCTTCAACCAAGTCCCCCGCCGCGGCTGAGGCCGGCTTTCTCAGTCGCGGAGCTGGAGAGGGGTCGAAGGGAGGCGGGTTTAGTCGTCTTGGTTTTGGGGGAGTTGTTTTGTCATGGCGACGATGTTGCAGCCTTGTTGGCGTTGCACGCTGATGGAGTCCATGACCCGGTACACGAGGGCCAGGCCCAGCTGTTCAAGGTTGGAGTCGTTCAGCATGAGTTCGGCCGCGGACGAGGGGATTTGAGTTGTGGGCAGCGGCTGCCCGTCGTGGGCGATGAGGATCAGCAGTTCGTCGGGGTCCTGGTGGAGCGCTAGTTCGATTCGCTGAGGTTCGTCGCCCTCGAAGCTGTTCTCTATGGAGAAACTGAGGATTTCCTCCACAGACATGTTGAGGGTGTAGGCGAGTTGGGTGTCGAGCCCGTGTCGGGTGCAGAACTCCTCGATTGCCGCAGCCACCCTGGTGAGCTCGCGTAGGTCGTTCACCAGCGAAAGCTCCAGGGCGGCGCTTTTTTCTGGTTCAGGTGGGGGCATCGTTTGCGCTCACTCTTCTCGCAGGGAGTTGCTGAAGAAGTCGGTGACCGGTTTGGCGAGGTAGCTGATCACTGAGCGGTCGCCCGTACTGATGAGCACTTCGGCCGGCATGCCGGGTATCATCGGCAGCCCGTCGCTTTCTTGTGCGGTCGCGTCTATGGCGATCTCCGCCTCGTACCAGAAGCGCCCGGTTCGCGGGTCGGAGATCGTGTCGGCAGAGACTCTCAGCACCGTCCCTTTTCGCTCGGGGGTGGTCTGGTATTGGAAGGCGGGGAAGCGTATCGTCGCCTCTTGGCCCACGTACACCCGGTCCACGTGGATCGGCTCGACCTGGGCCACCACGATCAGAGCCGAGCTGTCGGGCACGATGTAGAGCATTGGCTCCGCGGGCCGCACGATGTCGCCGGCCCCGGAGACAGCGAGATCGAAAACGGTCCCGGAGACTGGTGCCAGCACTTCTTGTCTGAGGGCTTGGCCGCGCACGGCTCGCTGGCGGCGGGCGAGGTCTTGCGCCTGCTGGCGCGCTTGTTGGAGTTGTGCCTCTACCTCGTCTGAGCGCTCAGCCTCCAGCCTCAACAACTCCGCTTCCAGCTCGGCGGCTTGCTGCGGCCCTGGGGCCGACTCGATCCGGTTTCGCAGCAGCCCGGTGAGCTGCGCGTGGAGGTCGCGGCGGGTGGCGAAGGCCAGCGCCTCGTCGTCCAGGATCTGCTGTGCCGCAAGGGATTGCTCACCCAATGCCACAAGTTGGGTGTCCCAGGAGATGGATTCCGCCTGGTGCAGTTCTGCTTCCAGTCGATTGCGGCGGGCCTGCAGGGCGGCGAGATCGAGCTCGATCGCCCGCAGCTCCGAGTCGGTCTGCCCGACGGTGAAGCGCAGCAGCGGGTCGCCGGGCTCGACGCGATCTCCGTTGGCGACCAGGACCTCGGCGACGACTCCGCCGTCCACATGCTCGATCGGCTGGTTGCGGGCCTCGACCGCGATCTGTGCCGGGGTTACCACCGCGCCGTCCACTGATGCCGCCGTTGCCCATCCCAGCAAGCCGCCCACCAGCGCAGCCACGCCGAGCGTTCCCAGAAGCAGCGGCCGCCGGGCGGAGTATCGCCTCTCGTCTGTGTCGCGGTTCACGTCTGCCCGGCCCCTTCCGGCGGCGCAGCGAGCGCCGGTTCGCGGGTTCTGTGCCGCAGGCGTTGAATGACGGCATCGATCCGGCGCTGGCGGACGTCGTCGGGGGAGGTCCGACTCGGCGGTCTTGGGCCGGCGCCGGCCGGCGTTCCCGGCGGCGCGTCGGCCTGTTTGAGGGTGCGGACGGGTTTGCGGCCGGCACCGTCGCGCACTGCGGGCACGGGCCGGCCTTCTTCCATGATGTAGACGGTGTCGCATTGGGCGAACGCGCCGTGGCGGTGGGCGACGACGACGGCCGCGCCGCCGCGCCGTTTGTGGGCCTCCAGCGCCCGGGCGAGGGCCATCGTCCCCTCGGCGTCGAGGTTCGAGTCGGGCTCGTCCATCACGATGACTGCAGGATCGCCGAACAAGGCCCGGGCCAGGCCGATCCGCTGTCGCTGGCCGCCGGACAGCGCGGCACCGCCCGAGGAGACCCGGAAGTCGTATCCGTCGGGCAGCCCTAAGATCATCTCGTGGGCCCCGGCGCGTTTCGCCGCCTCGACGACCTCCTCGTCGGACGCTTCGGACGACAGCCTCGCGATGTTCTCCGCCACTGTGGCGTCGAACAGGATGACTTCTTGGGGGAGGTAGCCGACGTGCTCGCCGAGCCGGTCGCCGTACTGCTCGAGTTCGGCGCCGTCGAGGCGAATCGACCCGCCGGCGGGCTGCCACACCCCGGCTAGCGCCCTCGCGAACGTCGACTTGCCCGACGCGGTGGGCCCGGCGATGCCCGCGGCCTGGCCCGGCTCGAGCCGCAGGCTGGCGTTGCGGACGATCGCGTACCGGGCCCCCGGCGGGGCCACCACCACCCTGCGGGCATCGAGCACCGCCCGCGGTTTCGGAAGAGAAGTGCGGCGCATCGCCTCCGGTGTGGCCGTCAACAACGACGACAGGGACCGGTACGCGCCGACAACCTGCTGCATCACTGGCCATTGGCCTATGGCCTGGTCCACCGGCGCCAGCGCCCGGCCCAGCAGAATCGATGCCGCGATCATCAAACCCGGGGTGATCTCCCCGTCGATGGCCAGCCAGGCGCCCAGCCCCAACATCATGGACTGCAAAAACAGCCGCAGGGTCTTCGAGGTGCTGGTGAACAAGCTCAACCGGTCAGACGACTCCAGAGTCTGATCGAGCACGCCGATGCGCAGCTGCTTTGAGCGGGCCACCACCGCATCGCGCATCCCGAGCCCTGCGACCGTCTCGCCGCCGGAGCGCATCTGCTCGATGAAAAAAGCCGATCCGTTGGCTTTCTTCTGCAACTCCTGCTGCAGTCGCGCGGTGCGCTTCTGGCCCACCAGGGCAATCCCCGCCAAGAGCACTCCTGAGGACACCGCCAGCAGTCCCAAAAGCCAGTGGAAGGCGAACAGCACGGCAAGGAAGATCGGGGTGAACGGCGCGTCGAAGAACGCGAAAGGCGCCGAGCTGGAGCAGAACCGCTGGATCGTCTCCAAATCCTGCGGGCCGGTGCTCGGCGCCGACCGCTCAGCCGGCGACGTGGACCGGTCCAAAACCGCCCGGAGCACCCTCGAGTCCAGCCTCGACTGCAGCCGGGCCCCCGCTCGGGCCAGCACCCGGCTCCGGGCGTAGTCCAGCACGCCCATCACCAGGAACAGAAAACCCACGACCAAAACCAGCGCGAGCAGGGTCGCCTCAGAGCGCGACGACAGAACCCTGTCGTACACCTGCAACATGAACACCGGCCCCGTCAACATCAACACGTTGACGAACACGCTGAAGAACGCGCACGCCCAAAAAAGCCTGCGACATTCAGAAAGAGCGCCTCGGATCTCCCGAGCGCCGTCGTTTACTTCAGACATCTACTCAAATGCTCCGTTATGGAAACACCCGGTCCTGGCCGCAGCAGACTGCCCGGCCCCGAAAAGGCCGGGCAGTCGAAGAGACGGACGTTGCGGGTTGTTTTACATCACGTCGCAGAATTCGAAGTCCGCTTCGCTGAGGCTGCTGGCGTTGAAGTCCAACAGGGTGATCGACCCGCCCTCGCCCGGCGGGGAGGCGAACTCGATCACTGTGTTAGAGTCGACTTGCCTGATGCTCAGAGAGGTCAAGCTGTCGAAGGCGCACAGGCCGGACAAGTCGATCACGTCCACGCCGCTCTCGAAGTCGGAGATCGTGTCGTGCCCGCGGGAATCGGTGAACACGAACGTGTCCGCCCCGGCACCGCCCTCGAGCCGGTCGTTGCCGGTGCCGCCGTACAGCCGGTCGTCGCCGTCATCGCCGTGCAGCACGTCCGCGCCGTGGCCGCCTTCCAGCCGGTCGTCGCCGTAGCCGCCACATAGCACGTCCGCGCCGTCGCCGCCGCGGAGCTCGTCGTTGCCGGTGCCGCCGTACAGCGTGTCGCTGCCTTCGTGGCCGTGCAGCCGGTCGTCGCCGTCGCCGCTGCCGCCTTTCAGCTGGTCGTTGCCGCTGCCGCCGCGGAGCTCGTCGTTGCCGGTGCCGCCGTGGAGCTCGTCGTTGCCGGTGCCGCCGTACAGCCGGTCGTTGCCGGCGCCGCCGTCCAGCTCGTCGTTGCCGTCGTCATCTGCGCCGTCCACCTTGTCGTTGCCGGTGCCGCCGTACAACTCGTCGTCGCCGGTGCCGCCGTACAGCTCGTCGTTGCCGATGCCGCCGTACAGCTTGTCGTTGCCGTAGCCGCCGACAAGCAAGTCGTTATCGGACTCTGCAATCCGTACAGCTGCATGACCGACTCCTATCCCCAACTCCGTGCCGTTGCCGTACAGCTCGTCGTCGCCGTTGCCGCCCTCTACGCGGTCGTTGCCGGTGCCGCCGTACAGCCGGTCGTTGCCGTCGCCGCCGTACAGCCGGTCGTTGCCGCCCATGCCCGTGAATACGTCGTCGCCGCCGTACAGATGGATCGAGCCGTGGTATCCAATCGCGTCTGAGCCGTAATTGTCGGAATCGTCCCCATGCCAATTCGCTTGTTTGAAATCGCTAGCATTGTTAAAGGTCTTCCCACGCCACCAATGTGCATCGTGTCCGTACAAATTTTTCTCGCCGTCTTGTTCTCCCATTAAAATAACCGGCACAAGTAATAAACCCATTGTTTCTACCTTTCCTTGTTTTTATTGAACTCAGACCCCCCCCCGTCAAGCCCAAACGCGAAGCGCCAGCCCGACAGGCGTGTGCCGCCGGGCGCGCCGAATCGCTACGGCGCTAGAGGGCGCCCGAAGGGAAGGCGGTCCCGCCAAGTGGCGAGGAACGCCTCAGCCCGCTGGGCAGCAGCCAAAAAAAGGCCGTCAGGATGCCCGGCGATCTCCTCCAGGGAGGCGGTGATCCGGGCGACGGCCTCGGGGACGACGGCCTCGGGGGCAACGTCGCCGGTCGGCCACCAGGCGAACAGCGGACCGGCGGCGGCCACGAAGTCGGGGACCACGGTGGTTCCGGCCCGGCCGAGAACGGCAAGGGCCCGGGCGGTGACCGGGACCGGGCCATAGGGAACCAGGGCGCCCACCTGGAGCCGTTCCGCCGCCCGATGGTCGACAACGCCCATTTTGGAGCCGGCCAACAGCACATCGGCTCGGTCGTCCGCCCCCACAACCGTGGCGCCCCGCTCCTCGACCGTAACGGCCAGCGCGCCGCAAACCGGTTCTGAGCCCTCGATGGCCACCGTGCGGCCGCCCAGGCCGCCGCCGACATGAGCCGCGGCGGCCACCACCCCGGCCACCCTGGCCTGCTCGGCCACCTCCCCGACTACCGCCCGGGAATCAGCGCCGGCCAGCGGCGCCAAAGCGGCCCGAGGCACCCGGGTGCCGGGTTCGGGCAGGAAGCGACCCGAAGCCACCATCGGGGCGATCTCGGCGGCGAACTTTGCCACCGCATCGGCCCGGTCGTCGTCGGAGGCGTTGATTCCCGCCGAGGCCCCGCCGCGGCGCATCCCAAAGGTGGCGAAGGCGTAAGTCATCGACCGGGCCAGGTCTCTGGCCCCGCCCGGCAAGATCTTGCGGGCCGAGCGCACGATGCCCGCCGATTCGGGCGCATCTTCCAGATCGAAGACTATGAAGGCATCGACGGTTTTGAGTTTCTCCGTGGGCAAGATCTGCTCCCCGCTTCAGCGACAGGCCACCATGCGGTGGTCAAGTGTCGTTCTAGCCGGATCAGAAAGGCTCATCCCAGTCGGATTCCTGCTCGACCGCCACATCTGGGCGCCGCTCGTCTGCGTCGTCTAGCCCGGCGACGATCTGCTTCACCCGAACCTCGGCATCGTTGATCCTCCCTCGGCACACCCCGATCAGCTCCGCAGCCCGTTCGACCTTCACCGCCAGCACGTCGATGTCGATGTTCTCGGCTTCCAGTTCGACCAGAATCTGCTGGAGTTCGCTCAGGGCGTCGGCGTAGCCGATCTCGGATGCGCTCATCGCCTCATGCTCCTTGGTTGCCTTGCGACACGGTGCTGCGCAGTTCGCCTCCGGCCACGGTGGTCACCAGTTCATCGCCCGCGGCCACCGCCGAAGGATCGCGCACCACCTGGCCGCGGTGTCGGGTGATCGACCAGCCGCGGGCCAAGATCGCCCGAGGGTCGAGCAGGTGCATCCGGCTGTCGAGATTGTCCAGCTCCTTGACGGCCGCCTTTGGGATTCGCAAGGACTGGGCCACCACCCCCGACTTCTTCCGCTCTAGCGTGCGCCGCCCACTGGCGATGACGGTTGCGGCCTGGTGGCGAACGGTTCCCGCACAGCCGTCCACCCGGCGGGTCTCGCCCCGGGTGCGGTTCTCAGCCAGCTCCCGGATTCGGGCCGCCCGGCCGTGAAGCCGGCTGCCCGCCCGGTACAGGCGCACTTCAGCAGTTCGGGCCGCAGTCTGGCCTGCCGCCGTCAGCCGCTGATCGGCGTCGCCCAAGAGCCGCTGAGCCCGGTCGGCGATGCTGCTCCAGGCTTTCTCGGTCGACTCCAAGTGGATCCGGGCTGCGCCCACGATGAACACCGCCGCGGCGGTGGGCGTTTTCTGGGCTTCGTGGGCCACCTCGTCGGCGATGGTCCGGTCGATCTCATGGCCCACCCCGGTGATCACCGGCACCGGGGCGCCGGCGATGGCGCGGGCTGCGGCCTCGCTGTCGAAGGCCGCCAGATCGGTACGGGCCCCGCCACCTCTCACTACTGCGATCACGTCCACTCCGGCCCCCCCCAAGGCGGCGACCGCCGCGGCGATGCGCGGGGGCGCGTCGACGCCCTGCACCGGAGTGTCGGCCAGAACCACTTCCCAGGCCAGGCCGCTGGCCTCCAACTCGCCGACGAAGTCGCGGTGCGCGGCGCTGCCGCTGGAAGTCACCAGCCCGATTCGCACCGGGGCGGTGGGGAAGGCGACGCTGTGGTTCTTGGCCAGCAGTCCCTCGGCGCGCAGCTTCTCCAGCAGCCGAAGCCGCTCGGCCTCCAACTCGCCCAGCGTGAAGTTGGGGTCGATGCCCGACATGTAGAGCTGGAGGCGGCCTGCGGGGGGCCAGAAGTCCACTTTGCCCTGCACGCGGATTTTCATGCCGTCTTCCATTGCTATTCCGCCGTGGCGGCGCAGCGTTTCCTCCACCCGCTCGCGGTTGAACCGGAACAGCGCCACCGATACCGACGCCTCGGGCTGGCGGCTGGCGCGGTTATCGGGATCGGGTTCTACCAAGTCGAAGTAGGTGTGTCCGCTGCGGGCCCGGCTCAGGTTGCGGATCTCGCCCTCCACCCACAGCTCGTCGCCGAATGCGTCGCCCAAGACCTGCTTGATGCGGTCGGCCAGCTCGGCCACGGTGAAGGCCATCGGACCGAAGGCGGTGCTGGGCTCAGACGGCCTGAACCGGCTCATGGCGCGCTCGCCTCGGCAGGCTGCTGCTCGTTGCGGACCAGCGTGTGGTACAGCTCGGCGTAGAGCCCCCCGGCGGCCAGCAGATTCCCGTGCCGTCCCGATTCCACCAGCTCCCCCCGGTCGAGCACCAAGATCAAATCGGCGTTGGCGACGGTGGAGAGCCGGTGGGCGATCACCACTGCGGTGCGCCCCTGGAGCGCACCGCCCAGCGCCTCTTGCACCAGCGCCTCGTTCTCGCTGTCGAGGTGGCTGGTGGCCTCGTCCAGCACCACGACGCCCGGGTCCTTGAGCAGCACCCGGGCGATGGCCAGACGCTGCTTCTCCCCGCCCGACAACCGGTAGCCCCGCTCGCCCACCACCGTGTCATAGCCCTGAGGCAGCGAGGCGATGAGCTCGTGGATCTGGGCCGAGCGGCAGACGGCCTCCATCTCGGTGGCAGTGGCGCCCGGCTGGGCGTAGCGCAGGTTGTCGGCCACCGTCTCGTGGAACAGGTGGGGATCCTGGGGCACCACCCCGATGCAGGCCCGCAGCGACTCCTGGGCCACATCCCTTACGTCGTTCCCGTCGATCAGCACCGCGCCGGCGTCCACATCGTAGAGCCGGGTCAACAACGCGGCCAGGGTGGTCTTGCCCGCCCCTGATGGCCCCACCAGCGCCACCAGCTGCCCTGGCTCGATCACCGCCGACACGTTGCGCAGCACCGGCTGGCCGGTGGGCTCCGGAGCGGCGCCGCCGGTTTGCAGGGAGGCCAGCCCGTCGTCGCTCGGCGGGTAGGAGAAGGTCACGTCGGCCAGCTCGATTCGGCCCCTGGGCTTTTGCAGCACAACCGCGTCCGGGGGGTCGGCGATGGGATTGGGGGCGTCGAGCACCTCGAACACCCGCTCAAACGACACCAGCGCGGTCATCACATCCACCCGGGCGTTGGTCAGACTGGTGAGCGGGGTGTAGATCCGCACCACCATTAGCCCCATGGCCGCCAAGGTCCCCACCGTGATGGCCCCGGAGATCACCAGCTGGGCCCCCACCCAGTACAGCAC
>JAPYOC010000172.1 GCA_028278955.1 Candidatus Poriferisocius aerobius | reverse complement strand
CAGCAGGCTGAAGAGGCCGCGCATCAGCCAGCCGTACCCCAGCGCAGCCTCCCGCCGCCGCGTCGTCAGCCAAGTGAACGCCAACCCGCCGGTGGCCAACTGCACCAGCACCGTGGCCGGCTGAAGCTCGATCACCTGTTGAGCGTATTGCCTGCCGTGGGGACGCCTACAGTGCTGGTGCCTGCTGTGCTGAAGCTGATGCCTGCGGTCGGCGCAGCGGCGTCAGGGGGCCGCGTCGCCCGCAGCGTCGGCCGTGGGCCGAGGGCGGGCCCGCTCCGAGTCGGCCAGCTCGTCGACCACCAGATGGTCGCCGGGGGTGGTGCGGTGAACGGCGCGGAACAACAGGTGTACGCCGAGCGGCAGGGTCAGCGTCATCGCCAGCGCGGCAATGACCAGATAGACCGCCCCGCCGGCGCTCAGTTCAAGGCCGGCGCCGGCCGCCGTCACCAAGAAGGCCATGGGGCTGGCCTTGCCGGCCGAGTGGAAGCGGGCATAGGGGGTCGAGAACCGCAGCACGCCCACCCCGGCGAGCAGCGCGATGGCCCCGCCGGCCAGCATCAAGACGGAGGCCGCGACGGTCACTCGGACGGCCCTGCGCTCGTTCCGGCCTCGTCTTCGACGAAGCGGCTGGCCGCGACGGTGGCGGTGAACCCGACAATCGACAGAACCACCAGCGCGACGAGGTACGTGGTGTCGCCGCTGCGAGCAGCAGCAACGGTGATGGCCCCCATCAGCGAGAGCAAGATGACGTCCAAGGCGATGACACGATCGGCGAGTTCGGGTCCGGTCAGGAGCCGATAGGCACCGCAGAGGCCCGCCAAGCCGAAGCAGCCGAACGCCACGGCCGAGATCATGCCGCCACCTGTCGGGGCGGGGGCGACAGGGCTTCGGCGGCGAGCTCGACGAGCTCCTCCACATGGGCGACGGTCTCGGCTCTCCGGTTGTGGTGGAGCAGGTGCAGATACAAGACGCCGGATTCGGCGTCGGCGTCGACCACCCCGGTGCCCGGCGTCAGCGTGATGGCCACCACCAGCAGCAGGAAATGGGCCCGGCCTGCCGGCGGGATTTGCACCGCGACGATCGCCTCGGCCGTGCGGTCGGTGGGGGTGAGCACCTCGACGGCGACAGTGAAGGTGGACTTCACCAAGTCGGCCAGCACCAGCCGCACCAGCCGCACCAGGGGCAGCAGCCGAATACCCCGCCGGCTCAGCGGGCCGGCGCCCAGCGCGCTGGCCAGCGTCGCGACGGCCGCACCGCTGACGAGGTTGGCCGCAGAGAGCGATCCCCACAGTCCGCACCAGATCGCCGTCAGGCTGGCGACGGCCGCGATTTGGCGGGGGACGACCCATCCGGTCACGACAGCACCTCGCTGATGTAGGCGCCCGGGCTCCTCAAATCGCGCGACGCCCGGTCGCTCAGGTCGAAGAGAACCCCGGCCAAAAGCGAGATCGCCAGGGTGCCGGCCACCGCCAATCCGGTCGCGGCCATCATGATGCGCTGGTTGCGCCGTTTCGTCGGCACCGGGCTGAGATTTTCGGCCGTCGGCCCCCAGAAGACGCCGAGCCATATCTTGGCCATCGACAACAGGGTCAGGGCGCCGGCGAGAAGGGCGACGGCGGCGATGGCGACTGCGTCCTCGTCGATGGCGGCGGTGATCACGGCGAGCTTGGCCGCGAATCCTGAGAACGGCGGGATTCCGGCGAGGCTCAGGGCGGGGATGGCGAACATGGCGGCGATGACCGGCCGGCGGGCGGCCATCCCCCCCGACCGCTCGAGGGTGCTGGTGCCCTGGTCGTTCTCGATAAGGCCACCGACCAAGAAGAGCACGGTCTTCACCGGCATCTGATGGATCAAGAACAGGATCGCGGCCGTGGTGCCGGCCGCGGAGAACAGCCCGAGGCCCATGAGCATGTACCCGATCTGGCTGATGATGTGGAACGAGAGGATCCGCTTCACATCGGCCTGGGCCAGCGCGCCGAGACCGCCGACGATCATCGTGACGCCGGCGATGAGCAGCATGACCGGCCCCAGGTCGTCCATGCCGGTGAGGGTGTGGAACCGGATCATGGCGTAGATGCCGATCTTGGTCAACAGCCCGGCGAAAACGGCGGTGATGGTGGTGGGAGCGGTCGGATAGGAGTCCGGCAGCCAGGAGAAAAGGGGGAACACGGCTGCTTTGGTCCCGAACACCACGAAGAACCAGGCGCCGATTCCGAGCCGCACTCCGTCGGAGAGCTCTGGGATGCGATCGGCCAAAAGGGCGAGGTTGACAGTGCCGGTCGCGGCGTAGACGAACCCCAGGCCGAACAGGAACAGCGTCGAGGCGAAGATGTTCATCACCACATAGGTCATGCCCGAGCGAATCTGGCTGCGGCGGCCCTGGTTGGTCAACAGCACATAGCTTGAGACCAGGATCAGCTCGAAGGCCACGAACAGCGTGAACAGGTCGCCGGTCAGCACCGCCAGCGAGACCCCGGAGGTGAGCACGCACAGCAGAGGACCGGCCAGCTCGGGGTTGGTGCCCCAGGCGGTGCGCCGCTGCCCTATGGCGAACACCTCGACCACGAAGATGATGGCCAGGGCCAACGGCTGCACCAGGGCGGCCAGCAGGTCGGCCACCAGCACGATCCCCAGATCGGGGCCCCAGCCGCCCACCCGCACCACGTGGACGCCCCTCTGGCTGACGCCGTGCAGCATGGCGAAAGAGGCGGCCATGGCCACGGCCAGGCCGGCCAGGATGACCGCGTCGCGGGCCCGAGCGTTGGCCCGCCATCCGAGCCCCCCGGCCGCCGCGAGCAGCGGGGCGACGATCGTCGCGACCATGAGCGTGCTCACAGGTCCTCGTCTCCGGGGCCGGGCCGGTCGTCGTCTCCGGCCCGGCGGGCGATGCGCTGGTCTTCGAGATCGTCCTCGACCAGGTCGTCGCCGGTGAGCTGCTGCTGGCGCCCGGCGAGGGCCAGCAAGAAGACCGTGAGGCCGAACGAGATCACGATCGCGGTCAGCGCCAGGGCCTGCGGCAGCGGGTTGGCCATGCTGGCCGCCTCGGCTCGGCCCGCGATGGGGGCCGCCCCCGAGGGGCCGCCGGCCACCAGCAGGCCGAGCACCGTGGCGTGGCCTAGAAGGGACAGCCCGAGGATTATCTGGCTGAGCGAGCGGGCCATGATGAGGTAGAGCCCCACCGCGGTGAGCCCCCCCACCGCGAAGAGCAGCGCCGCGCTCATCGGCTGCTCCGCTCGCTGTGGCGCCGGGGTCCGCCTCCGGAGGGGGCCGAGAGCCCGTCGATGATGGCCGACACCAGCCCCACCACGATGATGCTCACCCCGATGTCGAAGGGCAGGGCCGAGCCGGTTTTGACCTCGCCCACCACCGGGAGCTCGAACGACACCACCTGCTGGTCGAGCAGCGGATCGCCCCAGAGGAGGGGGGCGGCGCTGACGGCGGTGATGGCGAGTGCTCCGAGCCAGATGAGCCCCATGGCATGGGCGGGCCGCTGGATGCCGGCGACGGCCCGCAGGATCACCACGGCGCCGAAGACGAGCCCGGCCGCGAAACCGCCCCCGGGGTTGTTGTGGCCGGCGAACAACAAGTAGACGCCGGCGACGATGGCCAGCGGGCTGACCACCCGTATGCCCCGTTCGATGGCCGGGGCCTGGTTTGCGATCATGACGGCTGGTTCCGGGCCCGGGCCAGCGCCAGGATGCCTATCGCCGCCGTGGCCAGCACCACCACCTCGCCGAGCGTGTCGAGGGCCCGCAGGTCGGTGAGCACCACGTTGACCACATTCTTGCCCCCGCCCTCGTCGGCGGCCCCGGCCACCAGGGCGTCCACCGGGGGGCGGCCGGCCGGAGCCGCCCCCGAGGCGGCAAAGGCGGCGGCCACCACAACGCCGCCCGTAACGGCGATGGCGATGCGGATGGAGCGCCAGGTGTGCTTGATCGGCGGGAAGCGGCGGGCGAGGTGGCCGAGCCCGAGCACGAAGCCGACCACCACCACGGTTTCCACTAGGAGCTGGGTGAGGGCCAGGTCGGGGGCGCCGTGTACGAGGAACAGCCCGGTCACGCCGAAGCCGACGGCGCCGAGGGCCAGCGCCGCTCCGAGCCGCGACCCGACGAACGCCCCGGCCAGCGCCGCTGCGACCACCGCTGCCGCCAGCGCGGCCTGCACCGGAGTGTCCCACCAGACCAGATGTCCGACTGAGAACTCGGTGGTCAGCGCGAGGGCGGCGACAATGGCCACCGAACCCATCACCGCCAGATACACCGGGAGAGAGCCGTGCTGCACCCAGGAGCTGACGCGGGGCGAGAAGGCGAGCGTGCCGTCGACGATCGCGTCGGCCGCCCGGGCACCGACCGGGGCGGGCGGGCGCCCGAGCCCCCGCGAGACCCAGAAGA
>JAPYOC010000171.1 GCA_028278955.1 Candidatus Poriferisocius aerobius | reverse complement strand
GTGGGGAGCTGGTGCTGCACAGCGCCCTGGTGAGCGATCAGCTCGTCGTACACCATGGCCTCCACCTGCTCCCAAGCGGAGGCTCGGGGCGGATCAAGCTCTCGGTTGTAGGGCTGGTCGAAGACGATCACGGTTCGGCCCTCAGACCGGAGAGCCTCGATGTTGTGGGGGGCATCCTCGACGTAGACATGGGCATCCACCGCGGTCTTGCCGCCGACGAAGCACAGGTCGCGATACGGGATTTTGGCCTTGTCGAGCCATTCGGCGGTGTCGCCGGCGGCGATGGCGTGGTCCCAGTTGGTGTACAGCCGGTGGGTGATGATGCGGATCCACACCCCGGCCTCCGACAGCCGCCACAGCGACCGTGAGGCGCCGGGCATGGCCGGCATAGCGGCCAGCATCCGATGCTCGGCCACCGCCCGTCGGTGGTAGGTCTCGAAGTCGCCCTCCTCAAACCCCCATTCCTGGAAACCCCACCCGCACTCCAGGGTGAGCGACTCCTCGGCCACGCCCTTCTCCTGAGCCACGACCTTGCGAAACGCCAGCGTGTGCTGGGCGCACACCCCGTCGAGGTCGACGCCCAGCACAAACGGCCCCGGGCTCATCGCCGAACAAAGTAGCAACAGCGAAAATTGCTAGACACGGAACGCCGCCTCTCCGTAGCGGGCGAAGTAGTAGTGGATAGCTCGTGAAGCCACTTCGTACATGACCTCGGCCATCTCACCAACCGTCCATTTCTCTTCGCGAAAGAAAAAACTACCGCGATTGAACGACCCCGACTCGCCTTGGTTCACCACGTTAACTGCGTTTAACGGCCCGAACATAGAAGTGGTAATGGAAGTCAACATCTCTGAAGTCGCCTTGCAGAGAAGATACAATATCTGATAGTTTCCATTGAGTTGTATGCATCAACTTGACAGCGAATATTTCTGTTATCTGATCAACGACATCAGTCAATGCACAGCCCAAGTCTGACTCCTGCTTCTTAGATGTCATGTTAATCACGGTTCCAGCACGCTGAGTCCGAAGATCATGTTTACGTGCCATCATGTACGTTTTCTCACGAGGAACAAGTGCTCATTGACATGTATATTGCGCGACTTGAGGTTTCTACTACCTCGAAACGTATTGTATCTCAATTTCCGCTCTTCCATATGTCCAATTCCTGTCAAAAAACGCCTTAGATTGTCCATACTAACAAAGCCTTCGTCATTGAAAGAAATGAGGATATATCTGGCATCAACGCGTGAGATTGCATCGGACAACTGGTCGAACGCATGCCGCTTCTTATTGTAGAGAGAGCGGTTCCATCCCACGGGTATTCCAGATACAGCTGATATATCTTCAGGTTGGTAATAGTCAACAAGAAGATTCAACATAAAGTAGTTGGAGCCGTAGGGATGCTGATTATAGGGCGGATCGAAATATGCTAGATCGAAGCCACCTATCTCAGATACCAGCTTGTTAGTGTCCTGTTGGTATACCTCTATATCTACCTCAAACTGGCTCAGCACAGGAGTTTCTAGTTGGATCTTCCCTTTTATTCTGGAGAGCGCATCAGCACCAGACCCGCCGAACTTGCCAATACCCGTGTTTTTATCCTTATAGAAGCCCTTAAAAACCCCCGCGGTGTTGGCGTGTACCGACGCTGCCGATAACAGGGGTCCAAGCAGCAGATCTTGAACAGATGGGTGCTGTCGGTCTATGAAACCGCGGAACCAGTCCAGCCTCTTTGCGTTCTCTCTGGTATAGAAAACACGCTCACCGAATCGTATGTCCGAGTCGTCTGCGGGAGCGTACATCTGCTCAATAAAGCCCCCAGCCTGCACAGCTAGCTCATCTGCTTCGCGGTTCGCTCTGGCAACGATCTCGTCCACACTGTTCAAGTCAACAGCAGAGCGGTTGGAAAGAAAGCAGTTCGCCACCACCCGCGCGTATGGTTCTAAATCGTTAGACACGACGCGCTGCGCGTATGCTTTGAACAAACGAGATACCACTCCCGACCCAGCGAATCCATCGAAAAGGCAGAGCTTGTCCTTGCCTGTCTCCGCCTGGACTACTCTCAGCGCTTCAGCTATCGGATCGAGAAATTGCCGCTTGTTGCCTATATAGGTGATGAGCTGCTGACGGTAGTAATCCTGGCACTCTACAAGACCAAGGGGCGGTGTCATCAGACTCAACTGCATAATGCCACCCTAGCCATCAACGCGTGCGGATGATCGGCAATCAGTTCCCAGCAGACAAGCCTGCGGCCATCCATGCGGCAAACCGGCTCAGCCAACTGCCAGAGAATACCCCTTGGGCACTCTCTGCGGTGCCCGCATCTATCTGCTCTGCTCATGCTGTCTACTGTATTCGCAGCAGTGACAGTTTCTCCTCGAACTGTTTCGCCTGGCAGAGGGCAGTTTTGTTAGCACTGCATACCGTCCCCAAGAACATGGTAGAGCGGCGGCCCCGGGCTCATCGCCCCTTGGGATGCCAGACGGTCTTGGTCTCGCAGAAGGCGTCGATGAGGTAGGGGCTCTGGGCGGCCTCATCAAACCACTGCCGCTCGGCGGTCGACGCGCTCACCACCCGGGTGATGGTGGCCGCCGCTTGGCGGGCCGCGTCGGCGCCTTGCTCGGCACCGCAGCCGGTGAGGTCCAGCGAGTCCACCGCCGCATGGCCGGCCAACGGGGGGACCAGTTCGTCGCGGTGACCGGTGACGATGTTCACCACGCCCGCGGGCACATCGCTCAGCGCCAGGGTCTCAGCCAGGGTGACCGCCGCCAGCGGACAGCGCTCGGAGGCCAGCACCACCGCAGAGTTGCCCGACACGATCACCGGGGCCAGCCGCGACACCAGCGGCAACAGGGGCGGCTCGCCAGGGGCCACGATCCCCACCACGCCCACCGGCTCGGGCACGCTGAGGTTGAAATAGGGGCCGGCCACCGGGTTGGCCCCGCCCAGCACGGTGGCGAACTTGTCGGCCCATCCCGCATACCACACCCAGCGGTCGATGGCGGCGGCGGTCTCCGCCGCCGCCATCGACCCGTCGCATCCATCGCCCGCCCGGGCCACCTCAGCGGCGAACTCGCCTCGGCGGGATTCCATCACCTCGGCCACCCGGTACAGGATCTGGCCCCGGTTGTAGGCGGTGCGCCCAGCCCAGACCTCTTGGGCCGACCGGGCGGCAACCACCGCATCTCGCACGTCTTTGCGCGAGCCCTGCACGGCGTGGGCCAAGAGCTCGCCCCCGGCCCCGACCACCGGATACGACCGGCCCGACTCCGAGCGCTCGAACGCCCCGCCGATGAACTGCTTGTAGGTCTTGTTGACCGCGAGCCGCTCGCTCATGCCACGAGTTCCACATAGGGCAAAAGACCAGCCCGTCCGCCCTCTCGGCCGTGGCCGCTCTCCCGGTAGCCGCCGAACGGGCTGGCCGGGTCGAACCGGTTGAAGGTGTTGGCCCACACCACGCCAGCCTGCATCCGGTCGGCCATCCACAAGAGGCGCGATCCCTTCTCGGTCCAGATGCCGGCCGACAGTCCATACGGTGTGTTGTTGGCCTTGGCCACCGCCTCGGTGGCGGTGCGAAAGGTGAGCACCGACAGCACCGGGCCGAAGATCTCCTCGCGGGCGATGCGGTGGGCGGTGGACACGTTGGTGAACAGCACGGGGGGGTGGAAGAAGCCCCGCTCGGGCAGCTCGCATTGCGGCGCATACAGCTCGGCCCCCTCGGCCACGCCAGCGGCCACCAACTCGGCGATGCGGTCGAGCTGGGCTTGGGAGTTGATGGCCCCGATGTCGGTGTTCTTGTCCAGCGGATCGCCCACCCGCAGGGTGTCCATGCGCCGCCGGAGCTTGCCCACCACTGCATCGGCCACCGACTCCTGCACCAAGAGGCGGGCGCCGGCGCAGCACACCTGGCCGCCGTTGAAGTAGATGCCGTTGACGATGCCCTCGGTCACCTGGTCGAGAGCGGCGTCCTCGAACACGATGTTGGCCGCCTTGCCCCCCAGCTCCAGGGTGAGGCGCTTGCCGGTCGCAGCCACCTCGGCGCCGATGGCCCGGCCCACCTCGGTCGACCCGGTGAACGCCACCTTGTCCACCCCGGGATGGGCTACCAGCGCTGCTCCGGTGGCGTCGCCGCCAGTGATGATGTTGACCACGCCAGCAGGCACATCGGCGTCGCGCAACACCTCGGCCAACAACAGCGCGGTCAGCGGGGTGGTCGGCGCCGGTTTCAGCACGACGGTGTTGCCGCAGGCCAGCGCCGGGGCCAGCTTCCACGCCGCCATGAGCAGGGGGAAGTTCCATGGGATGATCTGGGCCGCCACACCCACCGGCGCCGCCCGGCGGCCGCTGAAGGCGTAGTCGAGCTTGTCGGCCCATCCGGCGTAGTAGAAGAAATGGGCCGCGGCCAACGGGATGTCGAGGTCGCGGGACTCTCGGATGGGCTTGCCCCCGTCCATGGTCTCCAGCACCGCGAACTCCCGGGCCCGCTCCTGGAGCAGGCGGGCTACCCGGTACAGGTACTTGGCCCGCTCGGCGCCGGGCAGGTCGCGCCACCCCCCCTCCCAGGCAGACCGGGCCGCGGCCACCGCCCGGTCCACATCGGCGGCATCGGCCACGCTGACCTCGGCCAGCTTCTCGCCGGTGGCCGGGTTGGTGGTGGCGGCCAACCGACCAGAGGCGGGCTCAACCATCTCGCCCCCCACAAACAAGCCGTACTGAGCGGCCAGGCGCACGGGAGCGGTCGACTCGGGAGCGGGCGCGTAGTCCAGGCTGAAATCGACGGCTGGCGGCACCGCGCGGCCCGGTCCCGATGAGTCAGTCAACGCTGAAATACTCCCGCCGCTGGTATCGGCCGCTACCGAGCTTAGCCCGCTGCATCAGCACATCGTTGAGCAGGCTGGAGGCCCCCAGCCGGAACCGCTCCGGGCCGAGCCAGTCCGACCCCAGGGTCTCGCCCACGATCACCAGGTAGTGCCAGGCCTGCTTGGCGGTGCGGACGCCCCCGGCCAGTTTGAGGCCCACGACCCGCCCGGTCTGCTCGGCCATGTCTCGGATGGCCTCGGCCATGCACAAAGCGGTGGCGGGAGTGGCCGAGGCGCCGATCTTGCCGGTGGAGGTCTTGATGAAGTCGGCCCCGGCCACCATGGCCAGCATCGACGCCCGCCTGATCTGGTCGTAGGCGCCCAGCTCTCCGGTCTCCAAGATCACCTTCAGGTGGGCCGGCCTACAGGACTGCTTGGCCGCCGCGATCTCGTCGTAGGCCTTCTGGTAGCGGCCCGACAAGAACGCCGACCGGTTCAACACGATGTCCACCTCGTCGGCGCCGGCGGCCACCGCCCCGGCGATCTCGGCCAGCCGCGCGTCCAAGGGGGCCAGCCCGGCCGGAAACCCCCCGGCCACGCTGGCTACCACCACCGAGGCACCAGCCAGCGCCTCGGCGGCCACCGACACCAGCTCGGGATACACGCACACCGCGGCTACCGAGGGCACCGACCTGTCACCGGCGTCAGGGTGGCGGGCTCGGGCGCACAGAGCTTTGACCCGCTCGGGGGTGTCGGCGCCCTCCAAGGTGGTCAGGTCCATCACCCGGACGGTCAAGTCCAGCGCCGCCCCCTTGGATGTGGTTTTGATCGACCGGGCGCACAGGGCGGCAGCCCGCTGCTCTAGCCCCACGGCGTCCACCGGGGTGATGCGCACTCCGGCCACGGCATCGGCCGTTCCCGCCGAGGCGTCAACGGCCAAAAGATCGCTCACCGGTCCCAGGATAGGGCTGGCGGTCGACAGTGGGGCATTCGATTGGCGTGCCTAAGGTGAGGCCATGATCGTGACGGTGGTTGACCACCCTTTGGTGTCGGCCCGCCTCACCCTGCTCCGCCGGGCCGACACCCCGCCGACGCTATTCGGCCCGGCGCTCGGCGAGCTGGGCGGGATGCTGGTCTACGAAGCCCTCAGGGACCTTCCCGGCACGACCGTGGAGGTCACCACCCCGCTGTCAGCGGCATCTGGGGTGAGCATCGACGACCCCCCACTGCTGGTGCCGGTGCTGCGGGCCGGGCTGGGAATGCTGGAACCCGCCCGCAGGCTCTTGCCGGGCGCCGCGGTGGGCTTCGTGGGCGTGCGCCGCAACGAGGAGACGTTCCAGCCTGAGCCCTACTTCAACACGGTGCCGGACGACCTCGAGGGCCGGGACGTGCTGGTGTTGGAGCCGATGCTGGCCACCGGAGGATCGCTGGCCTATGTGTGCGGCCGGATGGCCGGGGCCGGGGCCGGACAGATCACCGCGGTGTGCGCGCTGGCCGCGCCCGAGGGGGTGGCAGCCCTAGAAGCAGCCGCACCCGGCGTGCGCCTGTTCGTCGCCGCGGTCGACGGGGGTCTCAATGAGCGGGCCTACATCGTGCCCGGCTTGGGCGACGCTGGCGACCGCCAATTCGGAGAACTCTGAACCATTCCGGCTGCGGGAGTGTCAGCCGGGACCGCCGAGATCAGTGTCATAAGCGCTGTACACCAGATCCACGGCGCGGTGGTTGAGCTGGCCCACCTTGTGGACGATGTCGGTCATCGATCGGTGCAGGCTGGAGTCGAGCTCATCGGTGTGCAGTCGCTGGATCTGGTGGCGCACCGAGGCTTGGAGCTGCACCTGCTCGGAGCGGATCTTCTTCACCTGGGGCACCAGCCGAGGGGCCAGCTCGATGCAGTCGTCGTAGAGACCAAGATCGCAATCCGACGAGAACCTCGTCAAGGCCCGGCTGAGATGGCCGAGTTTGTCTTCGAGACGCCGCACCCATTCATCAGGATTGCCCGCGGGCATCCCCTCCGACAGCAGCTCCTGCAGTTCGGCACCAGCCTTGGTCAGCTCAACGCGCCAGTCCTTGTTGTCCCCCATGGAGGTCTCCTCATCATCATGTGGGAACGACCACGCTGTCGCTCTGTCGTGTACTCCAGAGTAGGCCTGCGCCCAGGACCGCGCCAGAGAACTTCGGTGAATTCTCTGTAAACGGTCAGCGAGCAGAGGGACGGAGGATGCCGCCGGGAGTGGCAGCTGACCCGAGAGGGCGGTCACATTTCTTGATTTCCGAGCGCGTTGCCTATTGTTGCGGGGCACTGGTTCAGAGGAGGTGTCGCCATGCGCCGGACACAAGTGTTGGTGATGGTGCTGATGATGGCCGTGGCGGGCGCAGCCTGTGGCGGCGGAGGGGGGACAAGCTCAGAAGAGCGCCCGATCGGCGTGGGCTCCGAAGAACAGGTGACCGCCGCCGAGATCCCGGTGCCGACCCTGCCTCCGACCGGTACGCCGACTTCTACCCCCGAGGCATTCGTCTACGTCGTTCGAGAGGGCGACACGCTGGGCAGCATCGCCGCCGAGTTCGGCATCACCTGGGAGGAGATCGACGCGGTCAACGAGTTGGACAATCCCAACGTCTTGAGCATCGGCCAGGAGATCGAGATCCCTCAGAACGCGCCGGTGGTGCTCAACAGCGACGGAACCGTCCGCCCCGGCGAGCGCACCCACATCGTGGTGGAAGGGGACACCCTGCTGGGGATCGCCTTGCAGTACGGCAAGGCGCTGGAAGAGGTCGTCGAGGCCAACGACATCGTGACGGCCGAAGTGCTGCAAATCGGCCAAGCCCTCATCATCCCGCCCGACCAGGAACAAGCCGCCCCCTAGCCCGGTACACCACTCCGGGCCCTGGAAGCGGATATCCGCTATTCCGGCCCGCCGCGCTTCTAAGGTGGGACGCATGGCCGTTTTGGACCGCGCACGGTTGTTCAAGCCTAGGGCGAGGCGCAAAGCCACAATGTGGTGTCCCCGGTGCGATGTCACCTGGTGGGGCACCGCGCGCGACGCCTGCTGGTCGTGCCGCCAGCACACCGCCACTACCCCGGCTCCGACCGCCAACGTGCGCGTGCTGGCCACCGGCACGTTCGGCGAGTCGTGATCTCGGGGCTTGCCGTCCCCGCGTTCATCATCCTGGGTTGCGCTCTTCTAGCTGGTGCCGTGGCTTTTGCGACCCGCAGGAAAAGGGCGCTGTGGGACATCCTGCCCGGCTCGGCACCCGCTGCCGGTACCGGACACAACGGGCCTGAGCTGTACGACATCGGGGCCGAGTACTCGACTCCGCAAGACCAATCAGGCGATGATGACGCCGACATCGCACCGCCGACGCTGGAGCTGGTGGGAGAACCGCCCGCAGACACCCCCACCGCTTTCCAGGCCGCCCGTGTTGGCCCGGAAGTCTTGGGCCAGTGGCATCAGCGCTGCGAACAGACGGTTTCGGCTTGGATAGAGAACCACCAGAGGGTGCTGGGAGAAATCAACGCCTCGGGGCTCCAGGTGGACCTGGGCCGGCGCGACCAACTGCTGGCCGGGCACGAGGATCTAGCGCCGAAGATGCGGGAAGCCATCGCCAGCCATCCCTCGCCGGTGATGCGGGCCGAGCTGAGCGCTCTGCACGTGGCCGGAGAAGCAACGGTGTTCGCCGTAATGAAAAGCGACTACGAGACCGCTCGCCGCCAGCACCTCGTCTATGTGCAGTACCGAGACGAGTGGATCGAGCGGCTGCGGCAGTTCTCCGAAGAGCCGATGAGCAACCTGCGGGCGGTCATAAACACCGACGAGTTCGAGCTGGAGGAGATCCGCGCCGCGCTTGAGGCGGCCCTTGCCGAGACCGAAGCGCTCAGTGAGGTCGAGCCCTGCTTCGAGACCCCCCTCATGGTGCGAGACGACCCGGACAGGGGCGCCGGCACGCCTGAGCAGCAGGCCGACACCCTCGAATCCGCCATCGGCACCCCCGCCGACACCACCGCCGATCTCGAACGGGGCCGCCTTCGGCGGCTTCTGCGTCGCCGGATCAGTCCCAAAGCCGCCGGAGACGAGGAGTAGGAAGACCGGCCGTCAGACCCGGCCGTCAGACAAGGTCGGGGTCGCAGATAATCTCGACGAGGGCGGGGCCGGGATGGGCGAGGGCGGTTTGGAGGGCGCCGTCGAGCTGGTCCATGGTGGCGACTCGGAGGCCGCGAGCGCCGCAGAGTTCGGCATAGGCGGCAAAGTCGGGGTTGTGGAGGCTGGTTTGCCATACATCCCAATGGCCGGCTCGCTGCTCTTTGGAGATCTTGCCCAGCAGGGAGTTGTTCAGCAGCACATGGGTGATGTCCATGTTGTATTTCACCGCAGTCGTCAGCTCCATGGCGTACTGGCCGAACCCGCCGTCGCCGCTGATGCTGAGGACGGGCCGCCGGTCGCCCACCGCGGCCCACGCCCCCATTGCCGCCGGAAAGCTGAATCCAATCGACCCCAGGTAACCCGACATGAGCACCGACTGGGCCTGGGTCTCGAAATACCGCCCGAAGGAGTAGGCGTTGTTGCCCACGTCCACAGCGATCACCGCGTCGGTCGGACACAGCCGACTCAGCGAGTCGAACACCGCCGCAGCGCTGAGCCCCCGGCCCTGGTCGTCGGCCACCCGAGACGCCTTCTCCCCTCGCCAGATGGCCCACCGCCCGGCCACCTCCTCCCGGTGGTCGAGGCACGAGGCGCCAGCGGCCAGCCGCTCGGCCAACGCCCGAGCGGTCTCCCCCACGTGGCCCAGCACCGGCACATCCACCGGATGGAACCGGCCCAGCGCCATCTGGTCGTAGTCCACCTGCACGATGGGCTTGTAGGGGGCGATGCCGGTGTGGTTGGAGAACGACGCCCCGAAGGCCACGACCAGGTCGCTCTCGTTCATGAACCAGCTGGCGATGGGCGTGCCCGACCGGCCCAGGACACCGCAACCCAGGGGGTGGCGATCGCTGATGAGCCCCTTGGCCTTGAACGTGGTGGCCACCGGCGCGCCCAGCTGCTCGGCCAGCGCCACCACCTCGGCCGCCTCGAAACGAGCGCCCGCTCCCAGCACGAACAGCGGCCGGGCGGCCGCCGCCATGCGGGTCGCCGCAGCCTCCAAAGCCTCGGGGGCTGGAGGCATCTCAGGGCGCGCCAATCGTCCTTCGGGGCCACCGGGCACAGCACTGCTGGGCGCAGGTTGCACCTGTACCTCGTCGGGCAGAACCAATAGGGCCACGTCGCGCTGCACCAGGGCGGTCTTGCAGGCCAGGCTCACCAACTCGGCGTGGTTCGAGCGGGCCGCAACGGTCTGTTTGTAGGCGGCCACGTCGGCGAACGACCCCTCGAGGTCCACGTCTTGGAATGCACCCCGGCCCCGGACCGACGAGGGCACCTGCCCGCACAAGGCCAGCACCGGCGCCCGGTCCACCTTGGCGTCGTACAGCCCGGTCATCAGGTTGGTGGATCCCGGCCCGGCGATGGCGAAGCACGCGGCAAGCTCACCGGTGAGCTTGCCGTAGGCGGCGGCCGCGAATGAGGCCGCCCCCTCGTGGCGGATGCCGAAATAGCGCAGATCGCCCCGCTGCTCGGCAACCCGAAGCGCGTCGGCGAACCCGAGATTGGAGTGGCCCACCATCCCGAACACTGCCCGCACTCCCCACTGCAGCAGGGTCTCGACCATCACATCCGACACGGTGCGCACCCGGGCTTCCTCTGCCGGGAGCTCCACATACAGGCCGTCGTGGCGCGCTTGGACGGGGTAGCAGGCGGGGGCGTCGTCGAACCCCTCGGGCGGGGCGCCGTCGATGGGATTGTAGTCGTAGCCGTGCCACGGGCACCGCAGCCAGCCGTTCTCGATCGATCCCTCCCCCAGCGGTCCGCCCTGATGGGGGCAGCGGTTGTCCAGGGCGCCGTAGGCCCCCTGGTAGCGGGAAACGGCCAAGCTGTGGCGGCCCACGGTAACGGTGCGAACCCGTCCTTCGGGGAGCTGCCCGGGCTCAAGGACCTTGTGCCATCCGCGGTCCGGGACCGGTTGAGAATTCTCGTGATCCATCAGTGGAACCCTACGCCCTTGAATGGAAAAGAATCCAGACCACTTTGGTCAGGTATCGCCCCGCCGGAGTAGGCTGCACTGACTTTCAATCCCTGATCGCAAGATAAAAAGGAGCCGAAAATGGCAATCCGACTGGGCGACGTAGCCCCCGATTTCACCGCTGACACCACCGAGGGGCCGATCTCCTTCCACGAGTGGAAGGGGGACTCCTGGGCGGTTCTGTTCTCCCATCCCAAGGACTTCACCCCGGTATGCACCACCGAGCTGGGCTACACCGCCCGGCTGGCCGAGGAATTCGCCGCCCGCAACGTGAAGGTCATCGGCTTGTCGTGCGACACGGTGGAAGACCATGCGGCCTGGTCGCAGGACATCGAGGACACCCAGGGCATCCGCCCGAACTTCCCGATGATCGGCGACGCCGACCGGGCCGTGGCCGACCTCTACGACATGATCCACCCCAACGCCAGCGACACCATGACGGTGCGCTCGGTGTTCGTGATCGGCCCCGACAACACCGTCAAGCTCACCATCACCTACCCGGCCAGCACCGGGCGCAACTTCGACGAGGTGCTGCGGGTGATCGACTCGCTCCAGCTGACCGCGGCCAAGAAGGTGGCCACCCCGGTGAACTGGAACAACGGCGACGACGTGATCATCGTGCCCGCCCTCTCGAATGAAGAGGCCGCAGAGCTGTTTCCCGGCGGATGGGACGAGCAAAAGCCCTACCTCCGGGTAGTATCCCAACCCTGAACCCCTCCGCCCACGGCTCATCAGGAAGCGGTCAATTGGAAGTTACCGACGCAGAAACCCCCGCTGCCGACACCCCCCTGGCCGCCCGAGCGGTGTCGGCAGTGAAGATCTACGGGGCCGACGACACCGAGGTGCGGGCTCTCGACGGCGTGGACATCGGCTTCGCCCGAGGCTGTTTTACCGCCATCATGGGCCCGTCGGGCTCGGGCAAGTCGACCCTGATGCACTGCATGGCCGCTCTCGACACCCTGACCAGCGGCCAGGTGATCATCGGTGACACCGAGTTGGGCACACTGGGCGACCGCGACCTGACCCTGCTGCGGCGGAACCGGGTTGGGTTCGTGTTCCAGGCCTACAACTTGGTGCCCACCCTCACCGCCATGGAGAACATCACCCTGCCCATGGACTTGGCGGGCCGGCGACCCGACAAAAACTGGCTGAACACCGTGATATCCACCGTTGGGCTGGGCGATCGCCTGTCGCACCGGCCCAGCGAGCTGTCGGGGGGCCAGCAGCAACGGGTGGCGGTATCGCGGGCTATGGCCGGCCAGCCGGAGATCATCTTCGCCGACGAGCCCACCGGCAATCTCGACTCCCGCACCGGCACGGGCATCTTGGAGTTCATGCGCCGGGCGGTGGACGAGTTCGGCCAGACCATCGTGATGGTCACCCACGACCCAGTGGCCGCGGCCCACGCCGACACCGCTGTCTTCCTGGTAGACGGCCGCATCCACGGCGAGCTGGCCTCCCCCAGCGCCGACGAGGTGCTGGACTACATGAAGGATCTCGGCGACTAGTGACCCGTCGCCACATCGAGAGTTCCGGCTGCCTCAAAGCACCTGCGACCGGGGGCCCGCGATGAGCCTTTTGCGCTACACCCTGAAGAGCATCGCCGGGGCCCGGATCAGATTCCTGCTCACCACGCTGGCGGTGGTCGTCGGCGTGGCCTTCACCGTCGGGGTGTTCGTGACCACCGACGGGCTCCGCTCCACCTTCGGCGACCTCTCCGAGGACATCTTCGAGGGCGTGGACCTGTCGGTACGCTCGGAGGTGGAGTTCGGCGACCGGGATTTCGGCGCCCCGCTGGTGGACCCGGCCCTCGTGGACGATATCCGATCGGTGGACGGGGTGGCTGCGGCCGAGGGCGGGGTGTTCGAGTTTAACGTGATCGCCATCGACTCGAACGGCGAGGCGCTGGAGAGCATCGGCCCGCCCCAGATGGGGGTGAGCTGGCCCGAAGACCAGCAGCTCAGTCAGGTAAGCGTGTGGCCCGACGGCATCAGCCGGCCGCCCCGCGGCGGCGGCGAATTCGCCTTGGACGCCGACACCGCCCGAGAAAACGGCTTTGAGGTGGGCGATCGGTACCGGATCATCGCCCCTACCGGCACTCGGGAGTTCACCCTGGTGGGACTGTTCCGATTCGGCAGCAGCGAGGACGCCACCGTGGGCGCCCAGATCGCCGCCTGGGATGCCGAGACCGCCCAACAGGTGCTCCACGACGGGGGCGGATACGACAGCATCGACGTGCGCCTGGCCCCCGGTGCCTCCCTGGAGGCGGTGGCGGCGGCCATCGGCGCGGCCATTCCCGACAACACCGAGGTTGTGGCCAACGAGCAGCTGGTGGAAGAGCAGACCGACGAGTTCAACGAGTTCATCGGCTTCTTCCAGAACTTCTTGCTGGCGTTCGCCATCGTGATCCTGGTGGTGTCGGCGTTCATCATCTACAACACGTTCACAATCATCGTGGGCCAGAGAATCCGCGAGCTGGGCCTTTTGCGGGCCCTGGGGGCGAGCGGGCGCCAGATCACCCAGACGGTGGTCGGCGAAGCAGTGGCGGTGGGGCTGGTGTCCACCGGGCTGGGCCTGGGCTTCGGTGTGCTGCTGGCGCTGGGCATACGGGCCTTGTTCACCGCCATCGGGGCCGACTTGCCCGACACCCCGATAACCATCGGTGCCAACACCGTGATCTCCGCCGTCGCCATCGGGGTGGGGGTGACGCTGGTCTCGGCCATCTGGCCGGCTCTGCGGGCCCGTCGGATCGCCCCCATGGCCGCCCTGGCCGGCGGGGCTGGCACCGCTGCCGACATCAAACGCGTCCCGCTGCTGGGGTGGGCGATGATCGCCGCAGGCGGGGCGGCGACCGCGGCGGGGATCGCCTCGCAGGCCACCGGAACCACGGTTCTGGCCGCGATCGCGGCCTCGGTGCTGCTCTACGCGGGAGGCAGCCGCATCCACCCCCTGGCCGGGCGCATCTCGGTTCTGGGATTGGGGGGAGCACTCTTGGCGGCCGCCCTGCTGGTGGACTACTCCACCGGCGACATCCTGGTGCTTTTGGGATTGGGAGCCCTCTTCGTGTTCGTGGGCATGAACCTGGTGAGCCCGGTGTTCGCCGGGCCGCTCGCCCGCTTCCTCGGCTGGGGACCGGCCCGAGTCTTCGGGGTGAGCGGAAACCTGTCCCGAGAGAATGCGGCCCGCAGCCCCCGGCGCACGGCCAGCACCGCGTCGGCGCTCATGATCGGGCTGGCGCTGGTGTCGATGGTCACCGTGTTGGGCCAGTCGTTCAAACAGACCCTGGCCGACACTCTGGAAGACTCGGTAAGCGCCGACTGGCTGGTCTGCATCGACGACTGCAACGAGGAGTTCGCAGCGTTCAGCCCGCTGGCCGCTGAAGCCATGGCAGCCCAGCCCGAGCTGGCCTCGGTTGTATCCTACCGGTTCCGCAGCGAGGCGGCCCGAACCGCCATCGACGGCGACATCTTGGACCTCTTCTCCACCGACCTCGCCACCCTCGACCGCCACATCGACCCCGACGTCTCCGCGGGCAGCTTGACGGGTATAGGCGCCGGGCAGATCCTGCTCTACGAGGACGAGGCCGACGATCGGGGGATCGGAGTGGGCGACCGGATCGGGCTGGAGTTCATCGGCGAGCAGCGAGCAAAGTTCGAGGTGGCCGCTTTGTTCGCCGACAACACCATTTTGAGCAACTGGGTGATCGACCACCGAGACTGGGACCGCTACCTCACGGGGAGCCAAGACCAGTTCGTCACTGCGGTGACCGCGCCGGGCTACACCGCCGAGCAGGCCCGCTCCGCGCTCGAAGCGGTCACCGTCGACTACCCGCAGCTCGAGGTACGCGACCAAGCCGAGTTCCAGGCCAACCAGGAGAGCCAGATCGATACCTTCCTGGCGGTGGTGAACGTGTTCTTGGGGGTCTCGCTGGTGATCGCGCTCATGGGCATCGCCAACACGCTGGCCCTGTCGGTGTTCGAGCGGACCCGCGAAATCGGGCTCTTGCGAGCGGTGGGCATGGTGCGCCGCCAAACCCGGCGGATGATCCGCTGGGAGGGGGCCATCGTGGCCGCGTTCGGCGGGATCATGGGAGTGGCGATCGGCGTGCTCTTCGCGTGGGCCGCGGTGATCGTCATTCCCAGCAGGTTCATCAGCGCCATGGACGTGCCCTGGGCCACCCTGGTGGTCTACCTGGCGATTGCCGCCGTCGCTGGACTGATCGCCGCGTCCTTCCCCGCGCTGAGGGCCAGCCGCCTCAACGTGCTGGAGGCCATCGCCTACGAATAGCCGGACGGCGCCAAGCGCCGTCGGGGACGCGCCGGCCCCGATACGCTGGCCGGGTGTACGACACCGGCGAGTGGCAGGCGCTGAGCGCCCACCGTGACACTCTTGGCGGGCTGCATCTGCGAGACCTGTTCGACGGCGACCGGGAGCGCGGCGTGCGGCTCAGCGCCGAGACCGGCGGACTGCTGCTGGACTACTCCAAGAACCGCCTGACCGCTGAAACCCTCGAGTTGCTGGCTGGGTTGGCCGACCGGGCCGGGCTGCGGCACCGGATTGAGGCCATGTGCCGCGGAGAACCGGTGAACACCACCGAGAACCGCCCCGCCTTGCACACCGCGCTGCGCCGGCCCGATCCTCCTCCCGAGGTCCGAAGCGAACTCGACCGCATGGCCGCCTTCGCCGCCGAGGCCCGCTCCGGGCAGTGGCAGGCGGTGGTGAACATCGGCATCGGCGGGTCGGACCTCGGGCCGGCCATGGCCGTCGCCGCACTCGCAGCCCATGCCGACGCTGATCTGGATGTGCGCTTCTTGTCCAATGTGGACGGAGCCCACTTCAAGGCCATCACCTCAGGGCTGGACCCGGCTCGAACTCTGTTCATCGTGGTGTCCAAGACCTTCACCACGGTCGAAACCCTGACCAACGCCCGCACCGCCCGGGCCTGGGTGGCCGACGCGGTGGGCGAGGGCTCGGCCGGCGGCCATTTCGCCGCGGTCACCGCCCGCCCGGACACCGCCCGCGATTTCGGCATCGCCGCCGGGTCGGTGTTCGCCATGTGGGACTGGGTGGGCGGCCGCTATTCGCTGGGCTCGGCGGTGGGCCTCAGCCTCATGATCGCCGTCGGCCCCGATGGCTTCACCGACCTGTCGGCCGGAATGCACGAGATCGACGAGCACTTCCGCAGCGCCCCGTGGACTGAGAACCTGCCCGCCCTGCTCGGCCTCATCGGCCTCTGGAACCGCAACTTCTGGAACTGGCCCGCCTGCGCCGTTCTCCCCTACGCGCAGGAGCTAGCCCTGTTCCCGGCCTACATCCAACAGCTGGACATGGAAAGCAACGGCAAGTCGGTTCGGGCCGACGGCACCCCGGCCGGCGTGGCCACCGGCCCGGTGGTGTGGGGCCAGCCGGGAACCAACGGCCAGCACGCCTTCCACCAACTGCTGCACCAGGGCACCGACATCGTGCCGGTGGAGTTCATCGGCTTCTGCCGCCCCAACCACGACCACCCCGAGCACCACGATCTGCTCATTGCCAACCTGTTCGCCCAGGCCGAGGCCCTGGCCTTCGGCACCCCCGATACCGGCGACCCCCACCGGAGGTTCCCCGGCAACCGGCCCAGCACCGTCATCCTGGGCGAGCAGCTCACCCCCCGCTCCCTGGGCCAGCTCATCGCCCTCTACGAGCACAAGGTGTTCACCCAGGC
>JAPYOC010000170.1 GCA_028278955.1 Candidatus Poriferisocius aerobius | reverse complement strand
CCCTCATCGTCGAGGCCGTCGTCGTCGAAATTATCATCGACGTCTTCGTCAAGGCCGTCGATGTCGCTTTCGTCGAACTCCTCGTCGGACATGTCGTCGCGTTCGTCAGGGTCTGTCATTCTCCCCTGCTACCTCCTCAGGCAAAACGATCAGCGCGGATCATAGACACCCGAACCCCCGTCATGTGCGGACTTCCGGGGTAAAACTTGGACTCCCGCCTCGCGGCCTCACGCCCGCTCCCTTTCGGGGCGCCGCTGCTCAGCCCGGCGCTCGGCGTCGAGGCGCCCCAGCGGCGGCTCTTCCCCGAGGTTGACGAATTCCATCATCTGTGCCACCGCAGGGTGGCCGGCCTCGTCGCGGATGAGCCGCCACATCTCCTGGCCGATCCCCCGGTACACCGAGTGGCCCTGGGGAGTGGTGCGCAGCTCGATCAGGTGCATGGCCGCCCGGGCGTTGATGCTCACCGCGAAGCGCACCTTGTAGGCGAAGCTGACCGCATAGGGGGCCTGCTCGGGGAATTCCCGGCTCAAGAGGCCGTGCAACTCGGCCGAGCGGTCCATGACCTCGTCGAAAACCGGAGCGCAGCCCGCCACCGCCACCGACTCCGGGCGGGTATAGCCGTGCCGAGGGCTGAGCCTCTGCCATTCCAGCGTCAGCATCCGATGGCGTTGGATATCCCGGAAGGCACCGTAGTCGGCCAGGATGTCGAACCGATAGAAGGGCCTCTCTAGGGCGCGCCCCGGTTTGTGGCGGCGGTTGCCTCGGCTGCCCGCATAGGCCCGCACCACCGAGAGTCGGTCTTCAGCACCCATCGTCTCCACCTCCCGCTCGATCTGCTCCTCCGGCAGGTGGGTGTAGGGGTAGAGCATGGAAGCCACCATCTTGTCCTCGGCCCCGGGGTCGAAGTCCACCAGCCGGACGGTCGGAGACTCGTCGGCGGGCAGGTCGGGGGGCAAAAGGTAGTCCGCCACGCTCTGCATCGATTCTTGGATATCGCCCATGTAGCGGGTCCACTCCACCCCCCGGTCTTCCAGGTCCACCCGCTTCAAGAAGGAGGGGATCACCTTGCGGAGCTCAGCCAGCATCAAATCCGCGTAGGTCTGGACCTCGGGCAGATCGTGGGCCCGCATTCTCAGCAGCAGCTGCTCATAGGCCTGTCCGGTGCCGTAGATGCCCACGTTGGATACCGTTGCCGCGGGCAGCACCCCTCGAACGACGTCGAGCGCCTTGGCTCGCACCGCTTGGCGATAGGCGAAATCCGAGGAGTCCGAGTCCCTCGGCGTGTGCTGGCGGTAGAACTCGGTCATGGCCGGGAGCAGACAGCCGTAGGCTTCGAACATCCGGTCCATGTCGCTCACGTAGCGGCCCGACAGCGGGGACTCCCCCACCTGGGGATCCCGGTAGTAGCGAAAGCGGCCCCCGATTCGGGCCAGATAGTCGATGTAGCGCGTGGACTGCTCCAGGTACGACATCAGGCGCCCCCACTCCAGCACCTTGGTCAAGATGTTGGAGGCCTGCTCGCAGGCCAGGTGGACGCCGCCGAGCTGCGCTACCGAGTCGTCCCCGTACTCGAAGAAGACCCGGTCGTAGAGCTCCTCAGCCCGGCGCAGACCGACAGTGGCGTCGATCGTCATGTCGCCGCTGATGTCCAGCTCTCCGACGAACTCGTCCAAAAAGAGCCGCCGCAGCGATTTGGGCGACCGGCTGTAGCGGGCGAACAGCGCTCCCTTGACCACTTCGGGCAGGTTCACCAGGGCGAACACCGGTTGGTCCAGGTTGGTGAAATATCGGCGGAGGATGTCTTCTTCCTCGGCGGTGAACTGCTCTGCGACGTACTGCGTCATCGCAGGCTTTGGGCGAGTTCGTCCGATGCCCGCGCCAGGGCATCGGGCAAAAGCCAGAGGTCGGCGATCGTCATGGCCATCATCTTGGCCCCGTCGAGCACCGCTTGGTCGCCACTGGGCGACCGGGCGTAGTGGGCGAACTCCGGGGTGTGGATGGCAACGTGGGCAGGCGCCACCTTGATCATGGGGTGGATGGATGGCACCGTGTAGCTGACGTTGCCCATATCGGTGCTGCCCACCACTGCCGCAGCCGCGTCGGGCACGCCGACGGCTCGTCCGGCGACGGCGGCGTTTCGTTGGTACAGGTCGAGCAGCACCGAGCTGTCGAGCAAGTCGGCGTAGATCGGTGCTTCCCGGCGGCACTCGATGCCCACTCCGGCGGCCGCGGCGCCGGCTTCGAGGCATGCCACCACCCGCTCCTTCAGCGCAGCTAAACCGTCGAGTTTCGGGGAGCGGACGTACCATTGCGCGGCGGCGTCATGGGGGACGATGTTGGGCTTGTCGCCGGCCCGGGTGAATATCCCGTGGACGCGCTCGTCGGGCTGGATGTGCTGGCGGAGCGCGGCCACGTTCATGTATCCCAGCACCGCGCCGTCAAGAGCATTCCTGCCCAGGTGGGGCGACGCCGAGGCGTGGGAGGACCGGCCGGTGTAGGTGACCTCCAATTGCTCCACCGCGATGGTGCTCATGGAGGCCAACTCGTGGTTGGCGGGGTGGACCATCATGGCCGCGCTGATGCCGTCGAAGGCGCCCCGCTCGAGCAGGAAGCACTTACCGCCGCCGCCCTCCTCGGCAGGAGTGCCGACGATGGCCACGCTTCCGCCGAGCTCTTCGGCCAGCGAGGCGGCCGCCAACCCGGCGCCGAGGCCCGCGGCGGCAATGATGTTGTGCCCGCAGGCGTGACCGATCTCGGGCAGCGCGTCGTACTCGCAGATCACCGCCACATGGGGGCCGCTGTGCCCGGCGCGGGCCACGAACGCGGTGTCCAACCCGTAGGCCGAGCGCTCCACCTCGAGCCCTTCCTCCTCCAAGACGGTGCACAGCAGGTCGTGGGCGGCGTGCTCCTCAAAGCAGAGCTCGGGAGTCTCGTGGATCTGGTGGGAGACGCTCAGCAGCCGAGCCGCTCGGGCGTCGATCTCCGAGGCCATCTTCTGCTTGGCGGCATCAAGAGTCACGGGCGAATCCTAGTGACCTCGCCGCCGGCCAGCGTGCTTCTGTTCCTCGGGCGCTACACCACAACGGTGAGCGCCGCCGGCTCCACCCGAATCGACAGATTCGAGGCCCGCGCCGCCGGCTGTCCGTCCAACTCCACCAGCAGCGGCCGCTGGAGTACCACCTGGAACGCCCCCGTTCGGTGGCAGCGGATCTGAGGATGGGGCAGATGATCGCCGGTGCCCACCCGGCGAAGGGCCCGCAGCCGCTCGCCGGCGGAGAGGGCCCCGTGGGAGATGTCCAACAGCCCATCGCCCGGGTGGGCCTTTGGCCCCAGATTCCAACGGCCTCGCCACGCTGCGTTCATCGCCACCAGCGCCTCACCGACCCACCCCCGTTGACGGGCCACCAGATGGGCGCAGAACCAGAACAGCCGGCCGTCCAGCAGCACCGCCCCCACATCCACCGCAAACCGCCACGCCTCGGGCGAGCCGATGGCCTCGGCATCGCCTCGCCCGCCGAGCGTGCGGCACAAATCGCCTCCCGCGAGCCCGAGCTCGGGCAGAGGACGCCTGTCCCGGCGGGCGGCCTCGATCAGCGCGCGGGCCTCGCCGTCGCCGGCCACCAGGATGCCGTCCTGCCC
>JAPYOC010000017.1 GCA_028278955.1 Candidatus Poriferisocius aerobius | reverse complement strand
CGTCGCGGAGTTTGTTGATGGCCTGGTTGAATTCATCGCGGAGCTTGTCGATGGACCGCTGCTGGTGCCAGATGATGGCGAGCACGGCCAACCCCGTCGACGCCAGCTGAGCGATTGCCTCGATGCTCATTTCTTCACCTTAACGAACGTGCATCCAGATTGCAACCCAATAAACAGAAAATAATGGGATTATAAGATAATAGATTATATATGCAGTAAACAGCATAATGAGGAGGGAGAAGAAGGATGCCGGTCGGGCTGAAAATGCTCTGATGGGAGAGCGGAGAGTAGAACTGTCAGGTGACCGAGGGTCCTGATAGACGGGTGCCGCGCTCGGTGCAGGCGCTGGGGTACCGCGACTACCGGAGCTACTGGTCTGCCAGCGTCGTGTCGAACACCGGGTCGATGATGTATCTGGCCGCGATCGGCTGGTTGGTCGAGGACATCACCGACGACCCCTGGAAGGTGACGCTGACGGCCATCGCCGGACTGATCCCGCTCCTGCTCTCGAGCCCGGTCGGCGGGGCGCTCGCCGACCGGTATAGCCGAACCCGTCTTTTGCTCACCACGGTCGCCGCCCAGATGGTGGTGTCGGTGGCTCTGGCCTGGGTTGTGCAGATGGACGCGGAGTCATTCTGGATTTTGCTCGCCTTTTCGTTCGGCGGCGGGGTTACATCCTCCCTCGGCGCCCCAGTCCAGCACGCGGTGATGGTGGAGTTGGTGCCCGGCGCTGCAATGCGCAATGCCGTCTTCTTGAACTCCACCCAATGGAATGTGGCTCGGGCCGCCGGCCCAATGCTGGGCGGGCTGCTGATCCATCTGTCAGGACCGGAGTCGGCCTTTTGGTTCAACGCGGCCAGCTTCACCGTGCTCATCATTGCGCTGAGCCGGCTCCCGGCCAGACCGCCTCCGGGCGCCTCCTCGAGCCGGGGGTACCTGGCCGATTTCTTGTCGGGCCTGCGCCATGCCCGCGCGGTGGAGGGCATACGGGTAGCGATGGTGGCGACTTTCGTGCTGGCTGGGGCCACCTCTCCCGTGCAAGCCCTGGCCCCGGTGATCGCCGACGATGCTTTCGGGTTGGATGCCGCCGGGTTCGGAGTGCTGCTGGGCGGGTTCGGAGTCGGCGCGCTCTTGGGAGCGGCGCTGCTTTTGCAATTCGACCGGGGCGCCGCTTACAGCGTGCTGGCCTCCGTGGGCATCGGCGGCGTCGCGTTGTTCACGCTCATGCTGGCGATTGCCCCCAGCTTCGGGCTGGGGGTGGTGGCGATGGGCGGTGTGGGGCTGTCTTACATGGTGACCCTGCCAACCCTGGCCAGTGCGATGCAAAGTTTGTGTGAAGACTCCTACCGGGGCCGGGTGATGAGCTTGTGGATCATGGTGTTCGGCGTTGCCCCGCCTTTGAGCATTCTGCTGGGAGGCCGCCTCGTGGTCTACATCGGCATTCGCTGGGTGCTGGCCCTGATGGCGGTTGCGGTGTTCTGCTATCTGGTCAGCCAGCTCGCACGCCGCCGCCTCCGCCACATGGATTCCGGAAGCTGGGACTTCGACGGCTGAGGCCGCCGCTGCTGATGCGAACAGGTCTCGTCTATGCCGGGGCGAGGGCCGTAAAGCTGGCTCAGCTCCCCGAGGTGGTTCTAACATCATCCCGACTCCCGAGAACACAAGAAGGGGATAATCGTGTCGAGTTCTGGTTCGATTTTGGGGAACGCCGTCATCCGCCGCGAGGATCCTGGGCTGTTGACCGGCGCACAGCGCTACTACGACGACTTCGCCCCCGAGGGCACCGCCTACATCACCTTCGTCCGCTCGCCGATGGCCCACGCCGCCATCGAGTCGGTGGACACCGGCGAGGCCGAGGCCATGGACGGGGTGCTGGCGGTGTACACCGGGCAGAACATCGGCCTGCCGGCAGTGGCCGGGTTCCCCATGCTCCCGGTGTTCGAGCGCCCCCAGATCGCGGCTGACCGGGTGCTCTTCGTGGGCGACATCGTGGCCGCGGTGGTCACTTTGACCCGCGAGCAGGGCATGGACGCCGCCGAGGCGGTGTTCGTGGACTACGACCCCCTGCCGGCCAACGCCGATCCCAACAAGGCCAGGGCCGAGGGCGCCGAGGTGCTCTGGCCCCAGAACGAGGGCGGCAACCTGGCCTTCCACACCGAGCTCGGCGAGGACGACGGACTGGCCGAGGCCGCCCATGTGGCCGAGGTGAGGATGGAGAGCCAGCGGCTGGCCGCGGTGCCCATGGAGCCCAACGGCATTCTGGTGGAGCCCGGCACACCGGTGGGCGGGATGACCGTGACCTTACCCAGCCAGGGTCCCATCGGCCTCAAGGACGGGTTCGCCGGCTTATTCGGCCTCGACGGCGACAATGTTCGGCTTATCGCGCCAGCCGTGGGCGGCGGTTTCGGGGCCAAGTCCGGCCTGTATCCCGAGTACCTGGTGGCGGCCAAGGCCGCATTGGATCTGGGCCGCCCGGTGAAGTGGACCGAGTCGCGCTCTGAGGACATGGTGTCGCTGGTGCAGGGCCGGGGCCACATCCTCACCGCCAAGATGGGGTTCGACGGCGATGGCCGCATCACCGGTTTGAACCTGCACTGCTTGGCCGACACCGGGGCCTACCCGGCCATCGGCAGCTTCTTGCCGGTGCTCACCCAGACCATGGCCCAAGGCGTGTACCAGATTCCCAAGATCAAGTTCTCCGGCGACTCGGTGGCGACCAATACCACCCCGATTGCCGCCTACCGGGGGGCGGGCCGCCCCGAGGCCACCCAGATACTGGAGCGGGTGATGGATATGGGCGCCGATGAGCTGGGCATCGACCCCGCGGAGATCCGGCGGCGCAACTTCATCGGCGCTGACCAGTTCCCCTACGCCACCATCACCGGCGCCAACTACGACTCCGGCGAGTACGAGAAGGCGCTGGACGCCGTTCTGGAGGCCTCAGGCTATGCCGATCTGCGGGCCGAGCAGGCGTCCCGGCGGGAGTCGGGCGACTCCACGCTGTTGGGCATCGGCGTGTCGGCCTATGTGGAGATCACCGCCCCGCTGGGCCTGTACACCGAGTACGGCCGGGTGGATGTGCTGAGCGACGGCACTGCCGAGGTGCGGGTGGGCACCAGCTCCCATGGCCAGGGCCACGAGACCGCCTTCTCGATGATCGTCAGCGATCTGCTGGGAGTGCCGATGGAGAGCGTCAAGCTCATCCAGTCGGACACCGCTGAGATTCCCCGGGGCGCGGGCACCATGGGCTCCCGCTCGCTCCAGACCGCGGGCAGCGCGGTCTACAAGGCCAGCGAGGAGGTGCTGGCCCAGGCCAAGGAACTGGCCGCCCAGCAGCTCGAGGCCAGCGCGGCTGACATCGTGGTGGGCGAGGGCGGCCTGCATGTGGCCGGCGTGCCCGCCCAGTCGGCGTCGTGGGCCGATCTGGCCTCGGCAGCCGAGGGCGGGGTCATCACCCACGAGCTCGACTTCGACCAGGGCGGGTCCAGCTTCCCGTTCGGTGCCCATGTGGCCGTGGTCGAGGTGGACACCGAGACCGGCGGCGTCGAGCTGCGGCGCCATGTGGCGGTGGACGACTGCGGCACCATCTTGAACCCGCTGCTGGTGGCCGGCCAGCAGCACGGGGGCGTGGCCCAGGGTGCCGCCCAGGCGCTGTTCGAGTGGGTGCAGTACGACGAGGACGCCAACCCCCGCACCGCCAACCTGGCCGACTACCTCATGCCCTCAGCCGCCGAACTGCCCTCATTCGAGGTGAGCAACACCGAGAGGGGAGTCGGCCGGGCTGCTCGACCTGGTTTCTGCAAAGTGGAGTTTGAAATCGCTGCAAAGTGGAGTTCAAAACCACTGCAAAGTGGAGTTCGAGAGTATTGTCTCTTCGGGAGGCGACATGTCCAATGCCCGCAATCCAAACTATTTGGACCGCGTGGTAGACCGCGAGGTGGCCGGGGCTCTGGCCTCGTCGCCTGCTGTGCTCATTGAAGGGCCGCGGGGATGCGGCAAGACGTGGACCGGTCAGAGTTTCGCCAACAGCGAGGTGTTCCTAGACGGCTCCGAAGCTCTGCGCATAGCCGCGGAGATAGACCCGGACTCGATCCTCGAGGGCGCTGAGCCCCGGCTGCTCGACGAGTGGCAGCTCATTCGAGGTATATGGAATCCGATGCGACACGCCTGCGATCGGCGAGGCGGGCTCGGACATTTTATTCTCACCGGGTCGCAGAATCCTCCTGACGACATCACTGAGCACTCCGGTGCGGGACGTGTCGCCCGGGTGCGGATGCGGCCGATGTCGTTGTGGGAGTCGGGGGATTCCAGCGGGGAAGTATCTCTGGCCTCGCTGTTGGCAGGCGAACGTTGCTTGGCCCAAGATGGCGGGCAGACCTACAACAGCGTCGCCTCCCTGATCTGCCGGGGAGGGTGGCCCCGCATGATCGAGATGGCGCCGAACACCGCCCAGGCCCGACTGCGCGACTATCTGGACAGCATTACCCGCATCGACATCTCCCGAGTGTCCGGCGTCAATCGCGATCCTCAGGTGGTGAGGGCTTTGCTGGCCTCCCTGGCCCGCAATGAAGCCACGACCGCTTCCTGCGCTGCCCTGATTGAGGACATGGCCGGGGAAGAGGGCAGCCCGCCGGCACGATCCACGATTCGGGCCTACCTGGATGAGCTGACCCGCCTGTTCGTGCTAGAGCCGCTTCCGGCCTGGACCACCCACCTGAGATCGTCGGCCCGCTTGAGGAAGTCGCCGAAGCGATTCTTCGCCGATCCCGCACTGGCCGTCGCCGCCCTCGCCGCGTCGGCGGGATCTGTCGCCCAGGACAGGGAGGCGATGGGGTTGCTGTTCGAATCGATGGCCATCCGCGACCTCCGGGTATATGCCCAGTCGCTGGGCGCTCAGCTCTACTACTACGGCGATTCGAATGATCTTGAGGCCGATGCCGTGATCGAGGGGTTGGATGGCCAATGGGCCGCCGTGGAGATCAAACTCGGCAGCGGGGAAGCTGTCGCCAAAGCAATGCAATCGCTTCGCGCCGTCCGCTCCCAGATCGACACCACCCGCCGTGGAGATCCAGCCCGCCTTGTTGTGCTCACCGCATTCGGCCACGGCTACCAAACCGATGACGGCATCGCTGTCGTGCCCCTGGCCGCCCTCAAGCCTTGACGATGCCGCGCCGCTGCACTGCCTGCGCCGTTGGAGAGCCCACCTTTCATTTGGGGTGGTGCCGGTGAGCGATTCGACGCTGGTGCGGTGGGGGCAGTTTGAGGCCCGGGCCCCCGAGCTGGCCGAGCAGGTTCGGCTGCGGTTTGAGAGCCACATTCACGCCGTGCTGGCCACGCTGCGCCGAGATGGCTCGCCCCGGCTCTCGGGGATGGAGGCGCCGATCCGCGACGGGCATCTGTGGCTGGGGATGATGCCAGGCTCGCTGAAGGCGGCAGACCTGCACCGCGACTCGAGGTTCTCGCTGCACAGCCCGCCGGACACCGAAGAGCTGTCGCTCGGCGATGCCCGCATCGACGGCCAAGCGCTAGCCGCCACGCCCGAGGAAGTTGACGTATTCGTAGCCAGCCATCGAATGCCCATTGAAGACCCCAGCGCCATGACCCTGTTCACCGCCCGCCTCTCCAGCGCCACCCTCATCCGCGTCGAAGACCAAGAACTGGTGATCGACACCTGGACCCCGACTGATGGCCTCCGGGAGACACGGCGCAGGTGAGAGACGGTGCGCTTCCTGCCAATCGTAGAGAGCCTGGTCAGACGGATTGGATGGCCACAACTTGGGGTCGTAGGCTGCGGTGGAGGGTCAATGGGCCGAATTGTTCGTAGCAGGTTAGAGCGACAGTGGCTCTTCCAGTCAGGTAGAGTAGTCAAAGTTGTTCCTTATTGCCGCAGCGCTTCACTTGGGATGGGACAGGGCGGCCTTGGAATTTGAGAGATTTTCTTAGTACATCCACGTTGGCGGTTCGGTTGGCTTTTTTGTTGGCAAACAGACCGGTCATTTTGACAGAGCTGAGTGGCGAGAACATCCGGCTACTGGCACCAACCCGTCTGATGTTGATGTCGAAGTTTCATGGCGCAGGACACAGTTCGAGATCTCATTGAGAAGTATCGAACTGTGTGTCGCGCAAACGACTTGAATCCCACAATTGGCCAAGCGAACGAGTACTCGTGCCATCAATCGAATGGCTTCAGGGTGCAAGTGAGACTCTGGTTCGTCCACAATCAACAGGTCGCCAGGTTTAAGCAGTCGCTCAACCCAGATGGCCAGTGGCGCCAGGTCTGCCACCATTGAAGAGGCATGGCGTATAGCGATGCTGTGGCCATCCTGTTCGTATGCAAGCGTCGGGACAATTTCGCCATCTAGCTCTGAGCTGACCGATCCTTCCATGAGCACCTTGAGCAGTGAAATAGCTGGCTTGAGGGCATCTTGCTCTAATGGCCGATCCGAGCCGAAGTAGCCGAAAGGTCGGAACCGGTGGCGGGAGCGGTGTCCGAGGACATCAGCGAGCGAAGAAATGAAGTCTAGAGCGACGCCATCAAGGGATGGATCTGCAAACGAAGGCAGCCCATAACGTTCCTTTTCTAGTTGAATGCGAAGCTTCACGACATCTGTCCACGCGTTCAACAGCCCGGAGCGACCGGCCGGAAGATAGTGAGTATTGCCATCAAGATGTGTGTTTATGAGAAAACTGTGCCAGTAGCTTTGCGTCATAATCCATGCAAGGTGGCCGTAGAGATTAGCGAGTTCTTCGCGATCATTTTCTTGATCGAAAAGTGTTGGCAGTGGAAAAATTTCATTGAACTCGGTCCAATCTATCTCCAGTTCACGGAGAACTCTGCTGACTGGTACCGTTGTCCCTCCGCTGCTGAACAAGCACACATCGGTACCACCTATTTCCGAGCCCTTCACTTCAAACCGTAGACCTCCGCTGTTGCCCCAATAGGTGATGCGCGTCAAATCATCTACGCCGAAAGTGGCCTTTAACCTAAGCGAAACTTTACGCCCGGTATCTTCGAGGCTGCTTCGAAGCGCTCGGGCGACGTAATCATGCAGTTGATCTGGCAGCCTTTGTTTCTCACTACCATCGTTAACCTGTGTATCGTGATACTCCCGAGCAAACGCCTGCAAAGCCTTCTCTTCGTCGTGGCTTAGCTCTTCGACAGGCCGGGGCATAACACTGCGCACCGCCTGTCGACAGGCGTACAGGGCCTGCGCGACATAGGTCTTGCCGGTGTTGTTGCGCCCTATGAAAACCGTCAGAGGTCGCAAGGTCACCTCGCCGTGCTCGATCGGCCCTAGGTGGTCTACGACAAGCTGAAGCTCTGCTTTGCTCATTGCTGGCAGGCTATCGTTATCTGCTGTCAGGCACCACGATGGGAACAGCGGGGTGTCTTCTCAGACCCTGACCTCGTTTTGCAATTTGTGCAAAACGGTCCAATTTCTCAGGTTTCATCCTGTGTGGCGATAGCTGACTGGCTTGGGTTGCTCCTGGCGGGTGTTGTGCCAGGCCGCGACTGCGGCGGCCACCAGTAGCAGGGCGGACAGGCCGGCCCAGTGGCTGAACGAGTGGAAGCCCACGGCCTCCATGGCCGCGCCGGCCGACAACCCGGCTGCCGCTCCTCCCGTGGTCATGAAGAAGTCGGCGCCTCCCTGCACCTCAACTCGCTGGGCCACCGGGAAGGAGCTGGTGAGCAGCGCGCTGCCCGCGATCAGCCCGAAGCTCCAGCCCAAGCCGACGAGCAGGAGCCCAGCGAACATGCCCGCGCTGTCCTCGGCGCTGTTGTGCGCCGCGGTCTCCGCGCCGATGCACAAGACCACTCCGCCCGCTCCGATCATCAGATGGGGTCCAAAGCGGTCGACGAGCCACCCCACGATGGGCGAGAAGGCGTACATCCCGAGCACATGCACCGAGATCACCCAGCCGATCACCCGGAGCTGGTGGTCGCCGTTCTCCATGTGCAGCGGAGCCATGGTCATCACTGCCACCATCACCGCATGGCCCATGATCATGGCGGTCACTGCCAGCCGGGCCGCGGGCACGGAGGCGATCCGGCGGCCTATCACCCAGGACGATGTCGGCCGCACGGCGTCCTCGCCTACCGTGCCCAACACCTCCAGGGGGTCGGGGCGAAGCCAGATATGCGTGAGGGTCAGCCCCATGGCGAAAAGGAAAACGCCGAGCAGGTAGGGGCCGGACAATTCCGGCAGCCCGATGGCCCGGGCGAAGGCCGACGCGGGGCCCAGCGCGATGGTCGGCCCCAGAGCTGCTCCGAACGTCGTGGCCCACACCAGCAGCCCGATGGCCCGGGCTCGGCGGTCGTCGGGGGCCAGATCAGCCGAGGCGAAGCGAGCTGCCAGGTTGGTGGCGTTGCCTGCTCCGGTGCCGATGATCCCCACCATCAGCAGCGGATAGAAGTCGGCCATCGCGGCCAAAAAGGCGAGCGTGGCGCCCAAGGTTCCAATCCACCACCCGGCAACTAGCCCTCGCCTGCGACCCACGCGGGCCATCCGGCGGGCGAGCGGAACCGCGGCTGCCACGCTTCCCACCTGCATCATGGCCGCGGCCAGTCCGGCCAGCAGCTCGCTGCCGGTCATCTCCTCGGCCAAGACGGCGGTCGTCGCGAACCCGGCGGCCACAGCCGCCGAAGCGGGGATCACCGAGGCCATCAGCGTCCGAGACGCCCGCTGATAAGCCGCTGCTGGCTCTATCGCCATCTCTGGTCTGCTCTTGGGCATCGGGTGTCCAGCGCCTATCGGCTCGGCTTCTCAGTCGGCCCTCGGGCCGAACCAGCCGGGGAGGTCCACTGGGGGGTGGGGGAGCTCGGTGATGCCCCGCTCTTCGAGGATGGCGGCGTACTCGGCCT
>JAPYOC010000169.1 GCA_028278955.1 Candidatus Poriferisocius aerobius | reverse complement strand
GTCCATGGGCCCGGTGGCTGTGAGGGCGGTGTTCGACGTGCATGCCGCCCTGCCCGATGTGCCCATCGTGGGAGTGGGCGGGATCGCCTCGGGCGGCGATGCGGTGGAGATGATGATGGCCGGGGCTCGCGCCGTGCAGGTGGGCACAGCTACCTTCGCCGACCCCCGGGCCCCGGCCAAGGTGCTGGCGCAACTCGCCCGCTGGTGCCGCTCCCACGGGGTGGAACGAATCGATGAGCTGATTGGAGCGGCCCATGGATGACGCGAAGCGCGATAACCGGTTGGCCATTGTCTTGGACGTGGGTGACCTGGACCACGCCTCGTTGATGGCCGAGTCTGTCGCCCCTTGGATGGGGGTGGCCAAGGTGGGCCTCGAGCTGTTCGCCGCCGCTGGGCCGGCCGCGGTTCGGGCCATGACCGATTTGGGCTACGAGGTGTTCGCCGACCTCAAGTTCTATGACATCCCCACCCAGGTGGGCCGGGCCTCGGCCCAGATCGGACGCACCGGGGCTCGCTGGCTGACCATCCACACCAGCGGAGGGCTTGACGTGCTGCGAGCGGGAGTCGAAGGGCTGGCCCAAGGCAGCGGCGGGACTGCCCACGTGCTCGGCGTCACCATTTTGACCAGCGACGCCGAGCGTTCCCGAGACCTGCTCCAAGAGCGGGTTGCGTTGGCCCGCGACGCCGGCTGTGGCGGGGTGGTCTGCTCGGCGGCAGATCTGCCGGTGGTGAGGGAGGTGGCGCCGGCGCTGAAGCCGGTGGTGCCCGGCATACGGCTCTCCGGCATGAGCCACCACGACCAGGCATCGGTGGCCACCCCCGAGGACGCCATCGCCGCCGGGGCCGCCATGCTGGTGATCGGCCGGGCGGTGACCGCCGATGTGCAGCAAAAGGCCGACGACGGCGAGCCGTTGAGTGGCGCTCTGCCGAAGATGGCCGAAAAGGTCCGGCGCCTCGCCCACAGCATCAGGCATATCACGCCGTGATCCTCCCGTCGGCCCCGCTCTTGCCGCTCTCGAGAGCGTTGTCGGGCAAGAGGGGCGTCAAGACAAGAGAGGCATGCAGCCAGATTTTTCTCCCGGTATCCCTGACAAGACTTGAAGCATAAACTACAATAGTGTAATGGCAGGACCCCCAGAACTGACAGCAGAGCAGCGCCAGAAGGCGTTAGAGAAGGCTGGCGAGGTGCGCCGCAGGCGAGCCGACGTCAAAGCCAAGCTCAAAATGAGGACGATCTCGCTTTCCGATCTGTTTGAGCAGGCGGAAACCGACGAAGTGGTCGCCGGAACCAAAGTGCTTGCCGTCTTGGAATCCCTTCCCGGCATGGGCAAGGTCCGGGCCCGCAAGGTGATGGACGAGATCGGCATTGCCGACAGCCGCCGCATCCGCGGGCTAGGCGATCAGCAGCGGGCCTCGTTGCTGGCGCGCTGCAGCGACTAAGCGGTCCTCTGATCATCGTGTTGTCCGGCCCCGGCGGGGTCGGCAAAGGAACCATCGCGGCTGCGCTCGTGGCCGGGGATCCGAGATTATGGCTGAGTCGCTCGTGGACCACTCGTTCCCGTCGTCCCAGCGAGCCGGAGACCGCCTATGTGTTTGCCGGCGAGGCCGAGTTTCGAGCCAAGGCGACGGCGGGGGGCTTCGTGGAATGGGCGGAGATCGCCGGCAATCTCTACGGAACGCCCCAGCCCGACCCGCCTCCGGGCTGCGACGTTTTGCTGGAGATCGACGTCCAAGGGGCGGCCCTGGTGCGGGAGAGCCACCCCGAAGCCCTGTGCGTCTTCGTCGAGGCGCCGTCGGCGAGGGAGCAGGAATCCCGTCTGCGGCGTCGGGGGGATTCGGAGCGCCATATCGCCGCCCGGCTGGCGCTGGCCGACTCCGAGCGAACCTTGGCCTACGAGCTCAACGCGATCCACGTCGTCAACGACAGCCTCAACGAGGCGGTGGCCGCTGTCAGGTATCTCATCGAAGAAGCCCGCCAAGAGCCCTCTGGCGATAACGAGTAGGCCCGGGTGCCCTGCTATCATCAGATTGCTCTGCCCATACCGGCGGGAAGAAAGCTGGACGCAAGAAGAGGGCCGAACCGATGTCTGAACAGCACGACACCATGATGTATCCGACCATCGAGGAACTCTTGGGACGAACCGACTCCAAGTTCCGCCTGGTGACGCTGGGGGCGCTGCGGGCCTGCCAGATCAACTCCTATTTCGGCCAGCTGGGTGATGGCCTGGGCGCAATGGTCCCGCCCCAGGTGCTGACCATGTCCCGCAAGCCGCTGTCCATTGCCTTTGAGGAGATCGCCTCCGATAAGATCATCGCCACCGATCCGCTGGAGGTTGTCGAGGATGATGCTCTGGCCGGCTCGATGCTCCCCACCGGCGAGGTCGATCTCGCTGCGGTCAACCCCGGCGACGGTGGCCCAGACGAGGCAGATCTGGACTCAGCCTCCTAAAGACCCATGAACCTGCTCGCCGGCAAGCGGATCGTGCTCGGCGTGAGCGGGGGGATCGCGGCGTACAAGGCGGTAGAGGTCTGCCGCCTACTGGTGGATGCGGGGGCCCACGTCATGCCGGTGCTCACCGGGGGCGCCACCCGATTCGTGGGCCGGGCCACCTTTGACGCCCTGGCCTCGGAGCGGGCCCGGATGAGCCTTTTCGACGAAGAAGATCCCATTCCCCATACCACCCTGGGCCAGACGGCCGACTGCGTGGTCGTGGCCCCGGCCACTGCCCGGGTGATCGGCTCCTACGCCGCCGGCATCAGCTCCGACCTGCTGACTGCCACCCTTGTCGCCACTCGGGCCCCGGTTGTGGTCTGTCCGGCCATGCACACCGAGATGTGGGAGCACCCGGCGGTGGCTGCCAACATCGCCACGCTGGTCGGGCGGGGCGTGCACATCGTGGGGCCGGAATCGGGGCACCTGGCTGGAGGCGACGAGGGCGCCGGCCGGTTGAGCCCCCCGGCCAACATTGCCGCCGCCGTCAACCGGGTACTGGAAGCACGCCGCCAGCCCTCCGACATGGACGGACTGTCGGTGGTGGTCACCGCGGGGGGCACCCGGGAACCCATCGACCCGGTGCGCTACATCGGGAACCGCTCTTCGGGCAAACAAGGCCATGCCCTCGCCGACGAGGCCGTCAGCCGGGGGGCCCAGGTGACCATCGTCACCACCGTGGACCGCCCGGCTCCTCCGGGCGCCGCCGTGGTAAGGGTGGACACGGCCGCGCAGATGGCGGAGGCCACCGCCGCCGCTGCTGCTGGCGCCGATGTGGTGGTCATGGCGGCGGCAGTGGCCGACTTCCGCCCCGTGGCCCCGGTGGGCGTCAAGCTCAAAAAACGCGATGGCGCTCCCGCCGTTCATCTGGAGCCCACTCCCGACATATTGGCGGCGCTGGGGGCGTCCAAGCCCCCAGGCCAGATCCTGGTGGGATTCGCCGCCGAGACGTGTGATTTGGTCCGCAACGCGGCCGCCAAGCTGAGGGACAAGGGTGCCGACTACATCGTGGCCAATGACGTGACGGCTCAGGGGGCCGGTTTTGCCTGTGAGACCAACGAGGTGCTGGTGCTATCTTCTGACGGCCGGGTCCACTCGATCGGCCTGCGTTCCAAGCGACAGGTGGCCCAAGCCGTGCTCGACCTGGTGGTGGCTGACCGGGTCGCTCAAACAGCCCAGCAGGAGAATCAATGAGCCAGTGGTCAAACACCCGTTACCGCTTCACCTCGGAGTCGGTGACCGGGGGCCACCCCGACAAGATCGCCGATCAGATATCTGACGGGGTGCTGGACGCCCTATTGCGAACGGATTCCGGCTGTCGGGTGGCGTGCGAGACCCTGGTGACCACCGGGCTGGTGGTGGTGGCCGGGGAGATATCCACCGACGGCTATATCGACATCCCCAGGGTGGTGCGCGACACCATCATCGGCATCGGCTACGACCGAGAGGACTACGGATTCGACGGCAACACCTGCGGCGTCATGGTGTCCATCGACGACCAGTCCCCCGACATCACCCAGGGGGTGGACAGACTCGACCCGTTGGAGCAGGGCGCCGGCGACCAGGGGATGATGTTCGGCTTCGCCTGCAACGAGACCCTCGAGATGATGCCGCTGCCCATCCATATCGCCCATCGGATGGTGGAGCGCCTGACCGAGGTGCGCCGAGCCGGTTCGGTGCCCTACCTGCGGCCCGACGGCAAGTGCCAGGTGACCTTTGAGTACCGGGGCGCCACTGTGGTGGGCCTCGACACCGTGCTGATGTCGGCCCACCACCGAGACGGGACCGACCTGGCCGAGATGAAGGCCGACCTCAAAGAGCAGGTCATCGATCCCGTCGTCCCCGAGCAGTTCCGCGACGACGGCTACAAGGTGCTGGTCAATCCCACCGGCCGGTTCGTGCGGGGAGGACCGGTGGCCGACGCCGGCCTGACCGGGCGCAAGATCATCGTGGACACCTACGGGGGCATGGCCCGCCACGGCGGGGGCGCCTTCTCCGGCAAAGACCCCAGCAAGGTGGACCGCTCCGCGGCCTACGCCGCCCGCTGGGTGGCCAAGAACGTGGTGGCCTCCGGTGCGGCGTCGCGCTGCGAGGTCCAGGTGTCCTATGCCATCGGCATCGCCCGCCCGGTGTCGGTGATGGTGGAGACCTTCGGCACCGAGACGGTGGACCCGGTCAAGATCGGCCACGAGGTGAACGAGCTTTTCGACCTACGGCCCGCAGCCATCATCCGAGACTTGGATCTGCTCCGGCCCATCTATGGGCAGACCGCGGCCTACGGCCACTTCGGACGCAGCCCCGAGAGCACGTTCACCTGGGAGCGCACCGATCGGGCAGACGAACTCCGCTCAGCCCTCGGCCTGTAGCAGGGCAAGCCATTTGAACGTTCGGGTTCTGACCGACGTTTTGGCCCTAGACCGCGAGTTCACCTACACCGTTCCCGAGGGCTGGACCGACGATCCCCGGTTCGGGCTGGGGGCCGTGGTCCGGGTGGTGCTGCACGGTCGCCGGGTGGGGGGCTGGGTCACCGAGGTGGATGTGGAGTCCCCCGCGGGGGTGGAGCTGGCCCCGTTGGCCAAAATCAGCAGCCTGGGACCCGACCGCGGGCTCCTTGAGCTGAGCCGATGGGCGGCCTGGCGCTGGGCTGGCCGCCGGGCCCACTTTTTGCGGACCGCCTCGCCCGCCCGAGTGGTGGCGGCCCTGCCCCGGCCCCAGCGCGCTCGGCTGGCAGCACTGGGCCACCGCGCCGACCTCTTCGAGGGACAGGGCCGCACCCTACGCCTAGGGCCCTCCGACGACCCCCTGCCAGCGGCTTTGGCCGCCGCGGCCCGGGGCCAGGCGCTGATCTTGGCACCCGACCAGATCCGGGCCGATGACCTGGCCCGGCGGTTGGCGAGAGAGGGGGTTTGGGTCGCTCGCTATCCCAACGGCTGGGCTGCGGCCGCAGCGGGGGCCACCGTGGTGGGAACAGTTTCGGCAGCCTGGGCGCCGGCTCCTGACCTGGCCGCGGTGCTGGTGATCGACGAGCACGACGAGTCGTACCGCTCGGAGTCGGCCCCCACCTGGAGCGGCCGGGACGTGGCCGTCGAGCGAGCCCGACGAGCCGGGGTTCCCTGCGTGCTGGCATCCCCGGTGCCCAGCCTGGAGGCGCTGCGGTCTCGACCGCTGATGCGCCCGTTGCGGGGGGCGGAGCGGGCCGGCTGGCCGCAGGTGGAGGTGGTGGACCGTCGCGGCGAGGATCCGGGAAGAGCGGGCCTGTACTCCCCCAAGCTAGTGCAGGCGCTGCGCGACGGCGGCCGGGCGGCGTGCGTGCTGAACCGCCGGGGTCGGTCGCTGCTGCTGGCCTGCCGGGTGTGCGGCGAGCTTGCCGTCTGCGCCGAGTGCGGGTCTTCCCTGCGCCAAGACGACGATCGGCGCCTGGTGTGCCGGGCGGCGGGCCACCGCCGCCCGACTGTGTGCGCGGCGTGCGGCAGCACCGCGATGCGCAACCTGAGGGCCGGAATAAAGCGGGTTCGCGAGGAGGTGGAGGCGCTGGTTCGCACGCCGGTGGCCGAAGCCACCGGCGGCGGCTATTGCGGGCCGCCCACAGCTCGGGTGGTGGTGGGCACCGAGGCGGTGCTGCACCTGGGCCGACCGTTCGATCTGGTGGCCTTCTTGGAACTCGACCAGGAGCTGCTGGCTCCCCGGTTCCGGGCTCGGGAGCAGGCGTTGGCCCTCATCGCCCGGGCTGCTCGGACCACCGGACCCCGCGAGGGCGGAGGGAGGATCGTGTTGCAAACCCGTTTGCCCGACGACCCTGTGGTCACCGCTGCGCTCCGGGCTGATCCGGCGCTGCTGGCCAGAGTCGAACGAGACCGCCGCCGAGAGCTGGGCCTGCCTCCCTACGGGGCCATCGCCGTGGTTTCCGGTCCGGAGGCAGGCGAATTCATGGCCCGGCTCGGCGCTCCGAAGGGGGTGCAGGCCGCCCCCGATCCCGGCGGGCAGTTCTACCTGCGGGCCCCCGACTACGACACTCTCTGTGACGCCCTCGTCGCGGTTGAGCGCCCAAGCGGGAGGCTTCGCATCGACGTCGACCCCCTCAGGGCGATCTAGTGGTGTGGTCCCACCTTCAAGATCCGGTAGCCGCGGCGGGAGCTGAGCCGGGCGGTGGGCCAGCCTTGTCGATTCAGCCACCGGGTCAGGGAGTCGGCGCCCAAGTTCTTGTTGACCACTAGATAGGCCTGACCTTCGTCGGCCAAGCGCCCCAGCCACTGGGCCAGCATCTCGTGGAGGGCGACCTTTCCGATGCGGATGGGCGGGTTGGAGTAGATGGCGGCAAAGCGCACCTCGGAGGGAACTTCGTCGGGCTGGCAGGCCTTGGCGTCGGGCCGGCCATGGCGATCGAGGTTGGCCCGGCAGAGCTGCACGGCTCGGGGATTCACGTCGACGGCCCACAGCGGGGCCTGCGGCGACCATAGCCCTAGGGCCACGGCAATCGGCCCGTACCCACAGCCCAAGTCCAGCATCGGCCCGTCCTGGGGCGGGCGGGGTGCTGCGCCCAGAAGGTACCGAGTGCCGAAATCCAGCTCGCTGGGGGAGAACACCCCCCGGTCGGTGGCGAGCTCCGTGTCCAGATCCCCCACTCGCACCCTGACGGTTCCCGGCCGTCGTTTCCCGCCTGGTGAGGCGCTGAAGTAATGCGAATCGCCCATGGCGGCGACGGTAACGTGGAATGGTGGCTCCACTGCGGATACGGGTGTACGGCGACCCGGTATTGCGGCGCGTGGCCGAAGAGGTGACCGACGTCGACGGCGCCATGGTCGAGTTGTGCGAGGAGATGCTCACGGCCATGTACGATGCGCCGGGAATCGGTTTGGCGGCCCCGCAGGTGGGCGTGTCGCAGCGGTTCTTCGTGTACGACTTCGGCGAGGGTCCGGGCGTGCTGGTCAATCCCGAGATCACCGAGAGCGACGGCGAGTGGACCTACAACGAGGGCTGCCTTTCGGTGCCCGAGCTGTCGTGGGAGATCGTCCGCCCCCGCCGCATCCATCTGAGGGGCTACGACCTGCACGGCAACGAGCTCAGCATCGAGGCCAAGGATCTGGAGGCCAGGCTGTTCCAGCACGAGCTCGACCACCTGGCTGGCAAGATCCTGCTCGACTACCTAGACGATGACCAGCGCCGAGCGGCCAAGCGCATTCTCCGAGAGCGGGCGATGAGCGGGCCGAGTCGTCCTCCTCGCGCCGGCGACGGGCTCTCGCTGCCGTGATCGACCCGCCGGCAGACATACGCCGGCTCGTCTACCTCGGCACTCCCACCGAGTCGGCGCCGTTCTTGACCGCGCTGGCCGGGGCCGGATTCGACGTGGCTCTGGCGGTGACCCGGCCCGACAAGCGCCGAGGGCGGCGGTCGGGACCCGCTCCCAGCCCGGTGGCCGCCGCCGCCCAGAGCCTGGGCATTCCCGTCACAAGCGAAATGGGCGAAGTGCTGGCGGCCGACGCCGACCTCGGGGTGGTGGTGGCTTTCGGACAGACCGTCAAACCCGGCGTGCTGGCCCGCTTGGCCATGGTCAACGTCCACTTCTCGCTCTTGCCCCGGTGGCGGGGAGCGGCCCCGGTGGAGCGGGCCATACTGGCCGGGGACAGCACCACCGGAGTGTGTCTGATGGAGGTGGCTGAAGGGCTCGACACTGGTCGGGTGTATCGCCGGGTCGAAGTGCCCATTGCCCCCGACGCCACCGCGGCGTCCCTGCGGGCCGAGCTGATCGGCGCCGGGGTGCCCATGCTGGTGGACGCCCTGCGCGGCGGCCTGGGCCTGCCTGCTCCCCAGCGGGGTGAGCCGGTCTATGCCGCCAAGCTGACCCGAGACGAGCTTTGCCTCGACTGGTCGCAACCGGGGGAGTGGTTGCAGCGGCGAGTCCGAGTGGGCGGGGCGTGGACGACGTGGAGGGGCAAGGCTTTGAAGATATGGTCGGCGTGCCCGGTCGAGGGATCTCAGCGGCCGGGAGAGCTCGACGGAACCGTCGTCGGCACCGGCGACGGGCGGCTTCGCCTCCTGGAGGTGCAGGCCGAGGGCAGGGCACGGCAGGCCGCTGAGAACTGGATCCGGGGGGCCCGGCCCACGGCGGGAGACCGGCTCGGATCGTGAGCCGCTCCCGGTCGACTGCAGCCTCGGGGAACGCCCGAGCGGTCGCTGCCCGCCTCCTCGACCGGATTGAGGGCGACGGCGCTTTTGCCAACCTGGTGCTGGCCTCGGCGGAGCTGGAGGAAAGCGACGCCGCGTTGATAACCGAACTGGTGTACGGGGTGACCCGCATGCGCCGGGCCCTCGACCACCTCATCGACGGCTTCGTGTCCGAACCCCCCGACCTCGCTGCCCGAAACCTGTTGCGCATCGGGGCCTATCAGCTTCACTTGATGGGCACCCCGGCCTATGCCGCGGTGAACGAGACCACCGCGGCCGCTCCCCGCCGCCAACGGGGATTCGTGAACGCGGTCTTGCGCCGAGTGGCTGACCTGGAGGCCGCCTGGCCCACCGAGGCGATCCGGCTGAGCTACCCGGATTGGCTCGTTCAGCGGTTGGAGCGCGATCTGGGGGTCGACGACGCTCATGGCGCCCTGGAGCAGATGAACCGTCCCGCCGAGTTGTCCACCCGGCCCGATGGCTACACCCAAGACCGGGCCTCGCAATGGGTGGCGGCCCTGGTCGGCCCGCAGCCTGGTGAGCGGGTTCTGGACCTGTGCGCCGGACCAGGAGGGAAGGCAACGGCGCTGGCCTCGAGTTCGGCCGCAGTCATCGCCGTCGACCGGCGACCGCACCGCGCCGCGCTGGCCGCGGCGGCTGCCGACCGCACCGGGGCGGCGCTGGCCGGGGTGGTAGCCGCCGACGGCCGCTGTCCCCCGTTCCCCCCGGCGGTGTTCGACCGGGTGCTGGTGGACGCCCCGTGCTCGGGTCTGGGCGTGCTGGGGCGACGCGCCGACGCCCGCTGGCGGGTCGGCCCAGACGATGTGGAGGAGTTGGCCGGACTCCAGGCCGAACTGGTGAAGTCGGCCTTCGAGATGGTGCGGCCCGGCGGAGTCGTGGCCTACTCGGTATGCACGGTCACGGCGGCCGAGACGGTCGCCATCGACGAGATGGTGGCCCGGGACATGCCGGATGCCGCCGCCGTGCCCATCGCCGATTGCCGCTGGCGCCCCAGCGCCCGCGGCGGGCTGGTCCTGCCCCAGGACCACGACACTGATGGGATGTTCATCGCGCTCTACAAGGCTCCCGGTGGATAGAATGGCGGGCAATGGCTGATCGTGAAACCTCGGGTCTGGCGGCCAAGGTGCTGACCGTGTCCGACGGTGTGATCGCCGGCACTCGCCAAGACGGCTCGGGCGACGCCTTGGTCGAGATGCTGGCCGGCGAAGGCTATGGGATCGCCGACCGCCGGGCGGTCGAGGACGGCATCGAGTCGGTGCGCAACGCCCTGTTGGACATGTCAGACGGGTTTTCCGGCCTCATCGCCACCACCGGGGGCACCGGGTTCGGCCCCCGCGACCTCACCCCTGAGGGAACCGCCGCGGTGCTGGAGCGCCGAGCCGACGGCCTGGCCGAAGCCTCCCGACTGGTCAGCCCCTTCGGTCGCTTGTCTCGGGCCATCGCCGGCACGAGGGGCACGGCGCTGATCGTGAACCTGCCCGGCTCGCCCAAGGGCTCAGTGGAATGCCTGGGCGCAGTGCTCGACGTTGTTCCCCACGCCCTGCGCCTGTTGGCCGACCAGCCCACCGCTCATTGACATCGGGCTGGCGTCACCAAGCCCAGATGATGGATCAGGCCCTAGAGGCCGCCCGCTCCTGTCGGCTGGTGGCTTCTCCCAATCCGTGGGTGGGCTGTGTGATCGACGCCGGCGAGCACCAGTACGCGGGGGCCACGTCGCCGCCGGGCGGCAATCACGCCGAGGTCAACGCGCTGGAGGCCGCCGGCCCGAGAGCGGAGGGGGCTGATCTCTACACCACCTTGGAGCCCTGCTGCCATCAGGGCCGCACCGGCCCGTGTACCGAGGCCATTGTCGGCGCAGGCATCGCCCGGGTAGTGGTGGCAATCGAAGACCCCGACCCCGCGGTGTCCGGCCGGGGCGTCGCCGCGCTCCGGGCCGCCGGGAAGGCGGTCGAGGTGGGCCTGCGGGCGGTCGAGGCTTCCGAGCTGCTCGCCCCCTATCTCAAGCACCGCCGCACCGGGTTTCCCTGGGTGGTGCTGAAGCTGGCCGCCACCCTGGACGGCCGCATTGCGGCGCCCGATGCCACCAGCCGCTGGATCACGGGTCCCGAGGCTCGAGCTGACGTCCACCGGCTCCGAGCCGAGAGCGACGCGGTGCTGGTGGGGGCGGGCACCGTCACGGTCGATCTTGTTCACCACCACGATGGGGTGCAGGCCGGCCGCGAACGCCTTGCCGGTGACGAAGCGGGTCTGCGGCATCGGCCCTTCCACCGCGTCCACCACCAGCAGCACCGAGTCCACCATCGACAGGATCCGCTCCACCTCGCCTCCGAAGTCGGCGTGGCCGGGGGTGTCCACGATGTTGATGCGGCATCCCCCGTGCTCGACCGCGGTGGTCTTGGACAGGATGGTGATGCCCCGCTCACGCTCCAGGTCGTGGCTGTCGAGCGCCCGCTCGGCGATTACCGCCCGCGTGTCGCGGGCGGTGTGCTGCAGCAGGCGGTCCACGAGGGTGGTCTTGCCGTGGTCGACGTGGGCGATGATGGCGACGTTGCGAA
>JAPYOC010000168.1 GCA_028278955.1 Candidatus Poriferisocius aerobius | reverse complement strand
CGTCTCGGGCCGAACATGGCGCCCGACGGCTACCGGCGCAGGGTGGCTGATTTGGAGGTTGAGCGCGGCCTTCGGTCGGCGGGGTTCGTTGTGCTGGAGGGGCCGCGCGGCTGCGGCAAGACTTGGACGGGGCTGCGCCACGCGCGCAGCGCGGTGCGTCTCGACGCCGATGTGGACGCGCTCGCCCTGGGCAGCGTGGACCCTTCGGCGCTGCTGAGCGGCGAGACGCCCCGGCTGCTGGACGAGTGGCAGGTGGTGCCTCAGGTGTGGAACCACGTTCGCCACGCGGTGGACGCTGCCGCCGAGTTCGGGCGCTTCATCTTGGCCGGTTCCGCCCAGCCTGCTGACGACGCCACCCGCCACACCGGCGCGGGGCGGGTGCGCCGTGTCCGGATGAGGCCGATGTCGCTATTCGAGTCGGGGGACTCAACGGGCGAGGTCTCCCTGGGAGGGCTGCTCGAAGGCGCCCTGGCCAGTGCCGCCCGGCCTGGTTCGGGCTTGACAGAGGTGGCGCGGATGCTGTGTCGAGGCGGATGGCCCGGCCAGATAGGGCTGCCGCTGCCGGAGATCCAGCGCAACCTGCGCAGCTATCTGTCCGAGGCGGCCCGAGCCGATGTCCGGCTCGTCGGCGACGGCGCGGTTCGAAGCCCCGCCGGCGTGGAGCGGCTGCTCCAGTCGCTGGCGCGAAACGTTTCGACCGAAGCCAGCATGAGCAAACTGGGCGCGGATGCCGAGCCGGATCCGCTGCACCGCCACACGGTTCGCGCCTACCTCAACGCGTTACGGCGGATCTTCGTGGTCGAAGAGCAGCCCGCGTGGTCGATCCGCCTGCGTTCTCGGGCGCCGTTGCGCAAGTCGGCCAAGTGGCATCTAGCCGATCCATCGCTGGCGGCTGCCGCGCTCGGCGCCGATGCCGAGCGACTGATGGGCGACATGTCCGCACTCGGCCTGCTGTTCGAGTCGCTCGTGGTGAGGGATCTGCGCGTCCTCGCGCAGCCCCACGACGGACGTGTCTTCCACCTGCGCGACGCAGCGGGCACCGAAGCTGACGCCATCGTCGAGGTGCCCGACGGGAGGTGGCTTGCGGTAGAGGTCGAGCTGGGGGGCGGCGGCGCGATCGAGGCCGCGGCCCAGTCGCTGCAACGCCTGCGCGACAGCGTCGCTGCTGACCGCGCCGAACAGCTTGCTGCCATGGTGGTCATCACCGCCTTGGGCTTCGCCTACACCCGCCCCGACGGCATCCAGGTCGCCCCCATCACCGCCCTAGGCCCCTGACCTTGGCGGGGTCGGGGCTGGCTCGGAGGCGGACGGGTCGGCCAATGTTGTGCTGGCTGACTATCTCTACAAATGCAGGCCGACCCCGACTCGCGCCGCCGGTGCGCCCGCACAGAGCCTCGCCCACGCGGCCCGGCTGTCGTTCTCGAGTCCGATCAGCTCACCCGCGTCCAAAGAACTGGGCTCGCGCCGCTTCAAGCTCTTCGCCGGTGATCTTGCCGTGCTCAGCCTCCCAGTCGGAGACCACCTCGCCCAGCCTCTCGGTGGCAAGCTCCCTGCTTTTGGCATCGGCGAGCCATGCCGACAACTCGCAAGACAGCGCGTCCCCCGCCCTGTCAACCAACTCGTCCATCCTGTGGGCGTTCGCAGATCCGGCATCAACACCGTGCCCGCTGGCCTGCGACGCCAAACGCTTCTGTTGCGCCGCTGAGCGCCTCACGACCGCTTCCGACTCTCAACAACCTCTATGGACATTACAACAGCCCCCGTGCAACTCAGTGAATACCGCCGGAGGTGGCGAGGGAGGAACTGGACACAAAAATAGGAAAGGTGCATAGGGACCTCCAAGCTTGGTACCGTTTTCGGCTAGTGGGTCCGAACACCTGGAGGTAGCAAGTGCCACTACCAGTCTGCTACCGAGGCAGAGCAGCATAGTCAATGATGGCCGCTTGCGCTGCTGGCCGAGGTTGAGAGCATGGGCTACAAGATTCCTGTTGTTCAGCGTTTGGTGGGTGCATGTCCAGCGAAAGCTGCGGAAGAGCAGGCTCACCTTCTTGGGGACGACTCCCGCAGTTCTGGCAACGGGGTGTCGGCCCCTTCAGAGAGCATTGAGGGTGCAGCCGTGGGAATAGGAGCAGACAGAAGCAGCGCTCCGCGGGCTGGCTCTTTGGGGGAGCACCACCTGTGGCTGCTTACCCGCCGAGGTGATACCATCTTGTTCTCCCGGTTCGATACCCGCGTCCAGACTGCGCTGAGGAGGGCAGGATGCTTGACTTGGGGCGATTTGGCTGCGTTGTCGGAAGGTGACTTGCGCTCCGTGCCTGGAGTTGGCAACACGACAATCAGCAGCCTCCGCCGAGAATTGGAGCGCGGGCTGACCAGCCCGGGTGGGCCAGCGCCCACCGCAACCGGCTCTGACATTACGCTTGGTGAGAAGTACGGGTGGATGACCGATGCCGCCGAGGAGCAAATCGACGAGTTGCTCCTCGATACCAGAATGCGCAACGCGCTGATTCGCGGCAACATACGGACATGGGGGGACTTGGGAGCGCTCAGCGACGCATCGCTTCTGAGCATACAAAACGTCGGCGTTCTCTCAGTCTGTCGTTTGAACGAAGCGCTTTCAGCTTACGAGCGCAAGGTGCCTGAGCCCTCTGGCGTGCCTTCTGCCGATGTCGCCGCTGCATCCGAAGGCGACCAGGGTCACGCTCCTGCTGGCTTCGACTTGCGGGCCAGCGCCGAATGGTCGAGCCTCATCTCAGACAGTGCGACCTTCGGAGAACTCCTTGCCGCCCTGGACAGCGATGCCAAAGTCCCAGAAGATGTGCGAGACGAAGTGGATGCGCTGCTCGCCGTCCCGCTGCCCCGACTGTCAGGCCACACCGCCATCCCACTCGGCGAGCTTGTGGAGGAGTTCCTGTCACATGCAAGCGACCCCGAGCTATTGGCTGCCCGCGAGTGCGTGCGGGTCAAGCCGACGCTCGAGGAACTGGGCGAAGCACAGGGACTCACCCGCGAGCGGATACGGCAAAAGGTAGCCAAGGACACCAAGCTGGTCCTCGGCTTGCTCGAAGACGAACGTTTCCGAGCTATAAGGTGGGCCGCAGAGAAGCTCCAGGCTGAATTCGGGCTTGCCATTCCGTCTGGGAGCGAAGTCCCCGAACGATGGAGGCGGAGACTCGGCGAACGCCGATTCGAGATGCTCCGATGGGTCTCAGGCTACATATACAAGGACGACTGGCTCCTTCAAGGCGACAGCGCCCTGGCCGACCTTGAAACGGCGCTTGGCGATGCCGTCGGTGACGAATGGCTGCTAGAAGCCGACGAATTGAACGCTGGCCTGAGCGTCCAGGCGCACCCCGAGGTGGCGCTCAGCTTCCTGCTGGACACTGGCCAATGGCGAGACATCGGAGACGGCTGGCTGGTGCGCTGGGATGGTGCCATCCAGCACAAGGCAGAGCGAGTCCTCCGGCTGACCTGCCGGCCAATGACACCCGAGGAGCTGATTGAAGCCATCGGCCACGGCTCTGTTGGATCGCTCAAGAACCAACACGGGTCAACTCTGATCCGCGTTGACAAGAAGTTCCGATTGGCGCTCCAAGAGTGGGGCTACGAGGAGTACGAGGGGATCACTACAGAAATCACTCAGAGGATTGAACGCGGTGGGGGTGTTGCCAGCAAGACAGCAATCATCGACGAATTCACAAAGGACTTCGGTATCAGCGTCACATCCATCAATATGAATCTCGGACTCCCAATCTTCAATGTGGTCGGCGACTCGGTCAGGTTAGCAGATGCATTCAACTTCAACCCAGTGCCACCTTCGACAGTGGCAGGCGTTGTTCAAACGACAGAGGGTTGGGGAGAACGGCATACGGTTACAGATGAACATATGCGAGGCTATTCGTTCGGCATCAATCCGCATATTGCTTGGGCAAATGGAGTGCGGCCGTCAGACAGTTTGGTTGTCCGCGTGAATGGGTCTTCAAGACATGAAGCCAGCGTCATATGGAGGGTCACAAACCTCAGCGGAAAAGTGGATGTCGGGCGCCTTCGTACATGGCTGGAAGAACAGAAGGTTTGTCCTGGGATCAGCCTGCTCCTTTGCCCCACTCCCACGGGGGTCAATGTCCACATCGGCGAGGACGAGATACAAGCCGCCCGTCCCGCGGCTCTGCCGATTGCTCCAGATATAGCAGCAATGATGGAAGACCTGTGAACGCGGTCAGGCTGAGACCTCTGGTACCGCCGGCTAGGTTGACCGACTACTCCAGTTTCAAGCGCCGGTATAGCAGCGATGCCGACGATCTAATTCAAGACTTCTTCGTCCCCGCGCTTAGTCGAGCTGTCAGGTATGACAGGGCCGTCGGCTATTTCACAGCTGGGGCCCTTGCCCGGCTTGCTCCGGCGCTGGAGGCATTCTTGGATAGGGCCGATGAGTACAGTGCTCCGATCCGGATAGTCGCCTCACCAAATCTGCCTGAGATTGACCTGCGCCATATGGACCTCGGATACCGGAGACGCACCATTGAAGAGGAATGCACCCACCACCGGCCCGAATTTGACGATGCGCTCAGAGCCATAACCTGGATGATCGAACATGGGCTCATGGAGTTCTCGCTCATCTCAGGCTACGCCGACGGCACTGAGTGTCTGTACCACGAGAAAATCGGGGTGATCGAGGACGAAGAAAGCAACTATCTCACCTTTGAGGGCTCTCCGAACGAGACCTCTTCCGGACTGGGATCGAACATTGAGTCCTTCCCCGTGCACCGTTCTTGGGTCGAGGCCGAGGCCCCGCACGCCGCTGATGCCAAGGCAGCCGTCGATGATCTGTTCGATCCCGCGGGATCGCGTGCGCTGAGGGTCGAACCCTTTCCCAAGGCGCTGGAGGAGGGGCTGGTGAAGACGTACTTGCCGCGTCGGCCCCGGACCCGAACTTCAAGGGGTTCCCAAAAGATGACAAACCACACCCAAAGGACGGATGATGCTCCTGTGCTGAACCTCCCCGAGGTACCCGCTGGAATCGATTTACGCCCATACCAGAGCACTGCAATCAGGGAGTGGTTCAATGCAGAGGGCCGCGGGCTACTCGCCATGGCGACTGGGACGGGCAAGACCATCACAGCGCTCGGCATGGTTGAACGCCTCGCGCGCGTTTATGAGGAGCCTCCAGGATTATTCGTCTTGGTCGTAGTACCAGACAACAGCCTGGTTGACATGTGGGAGGATGAACTGCACAAATGGTCAATAGCCCCTGTCTGTTCAACTCATCCCAGTGCCCTCACCCGACTTGAGAATGCCTTGAGAACCCAACGAGTTAAAGGGGGTACGTCAGTAGCGGTGTGGACAGCCCAGTCTGCTGCCAACCCCAAATTCCCGTCCATGCTCAGCGATTTCTCAAGCCCTCGGCTCTTGGTCGCAGACGAGTGCCATGCCCTCGGTTCAGCTGGCAATCAACAGCTGCTGACCGATCGTTTCCACTACAGACTCGGACTCTCGGCCACTATCGAACGGCACCTTGACCCCGACGGGACAAACATCCTCAAGGACTACTTCGGCGAAGTGCTGCTGGATATCGGAATAGGAGAAGCAGTCCGCCTCGGGGCGCTGTGTCACTACACCTATAACCCGGTGCTCGTCCCACTCGATAGCGAGGAGATGGACGAGTACGCCAGGCTAAGCCATGAGATCGGCAAGCGAATCGGCCAATCCGGCGGGTTGAACGTTCAGAACTTCGATGACTCGGCAAAGATGTTCATGCTCCAAAGAGCCCGCCTTCTCTGGCACACTGAAGGCAAAGTAGGCGCATTTCGCGAAGCAGTGGAATCACTACCCGAAAGCCAGCGAAACTACTCACTCGTGTACACCGCTGAAGGAGAATCCCCCCTCACTGGAGAACGCCAGGGACCCCTGGTCCACGAGGTCGCAACCAGCCTCGGCCTGAACTTCCACGACTTCATGGGCGACACTCCCTTGGACGTTCGCTCTCACCTGTTGAAAGAGCTGGGGTCAGGAACCATCGACGGAATTGTAGCCATGAAGTGCCTTGACCAAGGCATTGACATCCCGACAGCTCGAACTGCCCACTTCCTCGCTTCCACCAAGAATCCTCGCCAGTACATCCAGCGCCGCGGGCGGATTCTTCGGCAGCCTCAAGATGGTTCTACCAAGGTCGCAAGGGTCTTCGACTACATCGCCTACCCCGAGTTTGCCGAAAACTTCAACATGGAACGCAAACTGGTGGCTCAGGAGATCCTACGGGCCAAAGAGATAGCCGAAGCAGCCGACAACAAGAATCAGGCTGTCGCCATGCTCCGCCCTCTGCTGGATCGCTACAACCTATGGGACACACTAGGAGAAGGATGAAAGTGCCCGACCAAGAAGTATCTGTCGCGGAATTCTACGAGCCCGTAATGTCACACAGGCGTCCTGAAGTCCAAAGACTCGTAATTCAATTACTCCAAGAAGACTTCAAACAAGCCAGCGAACTGGAAGCCAACATTCTCTCAGTAGCAGCAAAGTTACGGGCAGAGACAATTGTAGACACCGACACGAGCGAAGGAGAGCTATCATGAAATTCCTGCGCCTTGAGGTAAATAATTGGCGCCCCTTCAGGGAGCAGTCCTCCATGGATATCGCCACTTCCACTGACCAACCAATTACATTGATCTTCGGCAAGAATGGAGGAGGAAAGACATCTCTATTAAACGCAATTTACTGGTGCCTATACGGCAAGATGGACCTCGAAGAGGGTAAAGGCAAACAACATTATGTCAATGACCACGCCGTTCAAGAAGGTAACGCCACAAAGTCCAACCCAGTCAGAGCCACCGTTACGCTCTACGCATCACAGGCGAAGGATGGAAGCACATTACTCTATCGGATACGACGCAGACATCGGGCATTCGATCTCAATGGAACACGATACGAGAACCCAGACGGCGTAACAGTAGATAAAATCTCACCCTACAGCGGCTACACATCCGCAGATGATGTCAGCGCTGCCTTTGACCACCCCGATTCCCATGGCCAACAGTACGACGGTCAACAGGCAAAGGATGTCATCGAGAGACTCCTTCCACAAGATCTCGCAAGATTCTTCTTCTACCCTGGAGAGACTCTCTCCTTTCCCTTCAAAGATGACTCAAGGAGCAGAGGGCGCCTTAAGGGCTTTCTTAGGGAGATTTCTGGAGGAAATAAATTCGGCCCCTTTGACAAGTTAGTGAATCAGGCCAGCAAGAGTTTGGACGGCCAGTCGCACGACCATGCAGCCGCTGACAAAGAGACTCAGAAGCTCCAAAAGGAAATCGACGAACTAAAGGGCGAACTGAAAGAGAAAGAGGATCTACTTCCAGGATTGACATCTGAACTCGAAGCAGCAATTGCCAACCAGAACGGCGTCAACGCTCAGTTGCAAGAATTTGCAGAGCTCAAAGAGGTGCTTGCAGATGCTGAATCCGCACTCGACAATGAGAAGACTGCCGGATCCGTAGTCAACGATGCCGACCAGGCATTAGCTGATGCTTTGGGCAGCGCATATTTGCACGTAGCTCTGCCAGTATTCGATGCCGTACGGGAGGTCTTCGAAAGACGAAGCTATCCCAATGACATTTCAAGCGCTCTAGTAGAACAGCTTCGAGACACTATGCAATGCATCTGCGGGCGGCCATTGACCGACGGCGTGCTGGAGACTCTTGAGCCGTTGTCTCCAACGGACGACTCCGTCGTCAATCGCATGATGGCTCTTACTAACCATGCCACATTCCTCCGAACCAGTACCGACGCAACGAATGCTGTCGATATGGCCAGAGTTGGACTTAACGAAGCGATCGCCTTCCACCAAGACGCAATAGAAGCTCAGGCGGCCGCTGAAGCGAAGCTCAAAGAAGCTGGAGCCGATCGATTCAAAGATGTGGACGAAAATAGCCTGCTCAAGCAGCGTGACGCCGCGTTGAACGAAAAGAACCACCTCGAGATCAAGATCGCAACAAACAATGGCGGCATAGAGAGAATCAAGAAAGATATTGCAAAAAAGGAAGATGAAAAAAGGGATACCGCGCCCAAGCAGCACCAAGATGTTCACGAGGCTGCGCAGATAGCCCGTGAGATGTTGGGGTTACTGGACGACATTAGAGAGAAGCAGGCCGACGTGGCTCGCGGGCAACTGGAGACCTTGATAAACCAGAATTACGTGCTCTATAAGGAGAACATTCAAGTCGAGATTGATTCGAGCTATATGGTCAGAGTCCATGATCAGACAGGAGAGCAGACTCTTGAGAAACCCATAGGCGACTTGTCAGGATCAGAAACCGCACTTCTGACGTATGCTTTTGCGGCAGCGGCTGCCAAGTTGCTTCCCCAGTATCAGACTCTCGACAAGCTCCTCACCACGATACCTACATTTGACGAAGTTGAGAACATTCCCCTTGTCGTCGACGCACCATTCACAAACCTGGGCAGCGAGTACCAGCAGCGAGTGATGGAGCTTATGACCCAGAGATTCAGCCAAGTATTGGCATTCTCAGAGGCCGCTAAATCGGAAGTAGACGTACTGAGGGAAGCAGTTGACAAAATCGGCGCTGAATACCTGGTGCATTTCGAAGGCCACCTGGCCGACGACGCTGTCCGCACCTTCGAGTGGAGGGGCAACAGTCACACTTATGCCTCCCTGAACAGCGAAGTCGTCAAATCATCTCTCAAACGAATCGAGGACTGAACATGCCCCAAGACGCAGACCCAGTTCGCCCTGTTGTATTCATCCCTTCGCGCTTCAGCTCACTGATGCCACTGGTGTCAAGGACAGGCAAATCTCCCCAAGCGGTGTTCCCGGCAGCGTTTGACCTGCTGTGCTTCAGCGCTTCACTCGGCTACGCCCGCGAGCTAACGGGACCCATCTCAAAGGGGAGTTCCGACAAGGCTGATGGTGGTGAAGTTGTAATGAACGTTCCCGACAGGAAAGATAGAATTCTTTGCGACATGATAGCAGTCGCTCATACGGGTACTGACGAAATTCTTGAGACCGGAAAACTACAGGATCGGCTTGACATTTTTATGAAATTCGCCTGTGGTGGCTTGGACTACATTATGGAACTCGCCGAGACTAGATCAGCACGTGCAGCAGTTGAAGCCATAATCCGAGGCACAGACCACGACGACTCTGTTCAGGAGCTCAGCGACCTTGTAGACCTAAGTGGCTACTCTTGATTCGAACCACACGATGTCCTCGCAGCGTCACTCCACATTCAATTAGGCGTTCTTGCCAGCCGCGCAGGTTGCCGATGGTCCTGGTTTCGGTGGCAAGAAGTCCAAACCGTTCCTCTTGAGCGGTAAGGCGGACGAACTTCTGACGTAAAGGGTAGTCGTTAGCGACGAAGATTTCTTTTCGGTGCAGAATAGGTGGATTTTCCGAAGCTGAATAGTTTCGTTCATCGATGTCTAGAGCGCCGATCCTTACGAAGGTTGTTCGCCACAGAGCAGGGTGGGGGTCTTTGTCGAAGTCGGGGTATTCGAGGTAGGAGACTTTGGGTTTGTCGGTGGCCAACTTGATGATGTTGGCCCCTTCGACCTCCCCGACGAGCCATCGAGCGCAACCTTCGTAGACCCGGAGCACATGGGGAAGACCGTGGAGGGCTGATTCGTGCAGATATAAGGAGGTGGGCAGTCGCTTGCCTACTGGTGATTGGTCAGCGGCACTGGCGACTACCTGGGAATCGCCCGCGGTGAAGAGGAGTTTGTCGGCTTCGGCGGTTGCCTGTTTGTATGAGCCGATGAGCCCTCGGACATCGTGTCGGGTGGTCTCTGGCAGAGCGGTGAAGGTCGGGCGTCGGTTGAGTTTGAGGAGTGCTAGGTCGACTAGCAGGTCGAGTCGCCGTTCAGCCGAGACGGTGTCCCAGTCGGTCTCTGGTGTCACCGTAACCGCTACCCGCCAAGCTCGGCGCAGCGATCCGGCGGCCTCTTTCAGCTTTTCTTGCAGGTCGAGTTGTTCGGTCTGGGCAGGAAGGCGCCCACGTTCGCTATAGAACTCCATCAATGCGTCGATCGGTTCCCGGTGCTGGTCGTAGATCCGATCACTCCTCGACACTTTCACGGCGTGGCGTCTGCGGTGCCGGGTCCGGATCAGGAACTCGTTGGTGTCTGCTTCGGCTTTGAATGCCACGAAAATTCCGGGGGCGATGGCAACGGTCTCCGATTCGAGAATCGTGTCGAGCCACGACCGCAGCTCTCCTTGGCTGTAGAACTTCTGGAATGTCCCATGCCCGGTGATGAACCCATCGCCGTGTGGCTGGCCTCTCGACATGGTTCGGAGCTCGCTGTTGAGCCTTGCTGAGACGACGAGCGCCTTTTGGGTGAGGTCCCAGGCATCGAGGACTGCGTCTCTCCTCTCGGAGAGGTCGGGGATGACGTTTATCACATACCCAAGATTGACGACTTCTGCGCTTGTCTTCTTGGCATCGGGTTTGAAGTGCGGGTCCCAGCCCTTCGCCGCGACCCCGGCTCGGGAGAGTCCGGCAATATCGTCGCCGCGTCCGCAGCCGTAGTCGAAGAACGTACCGCCGGTCGCCACCAGCCCAAGGTCGGCGGCTAGCTGCACCGGGCGCGACAGGACGCCTCGGACCATTGCCGTGCGATGCCGATTCTCGGCCTGTGTGTTCACCGCAGCGCGTTTTTGAGGCGTTCTGCCACCTCTGACCAATCGACCAGCACAGGATCGTGGGACCACGAAACGCGAAGGGCGCCTGAGGCGCGCTGCGGATCGAGCCCCATTGCTGAGAGGACATGCGAGGGCTCGTAGGAGCTCGAGGTGCATGCCGACCCATTGGAGATGGCTGCTAGATCTCTGAGGATCATCATTGCTGCTTCGGCATCGAGCCCTGGAATAGAGAGGTTCATGACGTGTGGGAGCACTTGGTCTTGATCTCCGTTGTAGGTGGGCTCCAGGGTCTCAAGGGCCGTGGTCGCCTTGGCACGCTCGGCAGCACAGGCTGATGCCCTCTTGCCTTGCTCTGACAGCGCCAGGCGGCAGGCCTCGCCGAGTCCGGCTACGAGAGGGACTGGGACGGTTCCCGGTCGCAGGCCCCGCTCCTGGCCGCCGCCGAACATCAGCGGCGTAAGGGGAGGGCGCCCGTACCCGCGTCTGCGGGCGATGAGCGCTCCGATGCCCATGGGCCCATACAGCTTGTGGCCGGATACTGAGATCAGGTCGATGCGCCCGTCAGCCAGCCCTCCGGTCTTGCCGAAGGTCTGCGCGGCATCAACATGCCAGTAGGCCGGATGGCCCCGGAGGAGTTCGGCAATGTCATCGAGCGGCTGGACTACTCCTGTTTCGTTGTTGGCGTGCATTGTGCTGACCACGAACGTGTCGGGGCGCAGCCGGTCGGCTATCTCGCCGGGGTCGACCCAGCCGCGCTCACCCACGAGGACCAGCTCAACTTCTACTTCTTGCGAGGCAGCGAGCGCTGCGAGCGGCTCGAGCACTGCCTTGTGCTCGATGGCCAACGCAAGCGCGTGACGGCATCCTGTCCGCTTTGCATGCGCCCCGAGGCCCAGCAGGGCCAGGTTGTTGGCCTCTGTTGCGCCCGAGGTGAACAAGACCTCATCCGGTTTGGCTCCGCACCCTTCCGCCACGTGCGACCGGGCCTGTTCGACAGCCTGGTTGGCCGCCGTCCCGTACTCATGGGTCCTGGAGCCTGCGTTGCCGAACTCAGCCTCCATGTAGTGCTGGACCACGGCCGACACGCGACCGTCGACTGGCGTCGTCGAGCAGAAATCCAGGTAGGCGGGCATTTTCTCCCCTCGGGTCAGCCCCTTTCGCTGGCGGCGAGTCTACAATCCGTAGAAGGGGTGACCAGGCGACTGACCGTTCCCCGCGTCAAGCAAGAATCAAGCAAGACGAAGGGACCTATGGCCGACTCAACAGTCGAGGTGAGGATTGGTTCGGGACCGTCCAACGTCTCGGCATTCGCCGAGCGCGGGCTCCTCACCGAGATCGAGAATCTCGTTGCCCAAGTCCAGGATCTGTACCGCTCCGACGGGATTCCCTGGGTCGTCGGCTACTCGGGCGGGAAGGACTCCACCGCCACCCTCCAACTGGTTTGGACTGCGCTGAGCTCGCTGCCCGCCGAGGAGCGGCACAAGCGCGTGTATGTCATCACCAACGACACACTCGTGGAGAACCCTGCGGTGGCTGCGTGGGTGCATCGGTCCCACCTGGCAATGGAACAAGCAGCAGCCGGCCAGGGCCTTCCGGTCTCGACCCATATGCTCGCTCCAGAGGTAGGCGAGAGGTTCTGGGTGAACCTGATCGGTCGCGGCTACCCCGCTCCGAACAGGCGGTTCCGCTGGTGTACCGAGCGGATGAAGATAAACCCCACCACCCGCTTCATCCGCTCCGTGGTCAAGGACAACGGCGAGGCGATCATCGTCTTAGGAGCGCGGCGTGCGGAGTCGGCCGCTCGGGCGGCACGGATCGACCGGTATGACCGAAGGTCTGTGAGAGACCACCTCAGCCCTCACAGCGATCTCGCCTCTGCCCTCGTGTACAAGCCCATCGTGGACTGGACCAACGACGATGTGTGGCTCTATCTGATGCAGACCCCCAACCCGTGGTCATTCGACAACAAGCAGCTCCTCACTATGTACCGCACGGCATCGCCCGATGCCGAGTGTCCGGTTGTCGTGGACACCTCCACCCCGTCGTGCGGCAACTCCCGGTTCGGTTGTTGGACCTGCACTGTGGTGGACAAGGACAAATCGATGGCCGCGATGATCCACAACGACACTGAGAAGGAATGGATGCAGCCCCTGCTGGATGTCCGCGACCAGATCGCCGACGCGGCCGAGGGGCGGAACCTCCGAGACTTCCGCCGGTTGAACGGGCGGGTGTCGCTCTACAACGACCAGCATGTACCAGGGCCGTACACGCAGGATGGCCGAGCCCACTGGCTTCGCCTGGTTCTCGAAGCACAGACCTGGGTTCGCAGCCACGGGCCGCAAGATGTGAGAGACATCGAACTCATCACGATGGACGAGTTGCACGAAATCCGCAGGATATGGGTGGCCGACAAGCACGAGCACGAAGACCTGCTGCCCTTGATCTACAAAGAGGCCACCGGCCAGCCGTTCCCCGGCCAAACCCGGTTCGACGACCAGTTCCCCTTCCAGGCCGAAGACCTAGGCGAACTTCGGAACCTGTGCCGGTCGGACCTCCAGTACGAACTCATCCGCGAATTGATCTCCATTGAGCACAGCCACCGAATGGCCGCCCGCCGCAGCGGCTTGTGGAATGACATCAAGACCGCATTCGACCGATCGGGGTACGAGTCGCCCGAGGAGGCCATCGATCTCGTGCGCGCCTTGGCACAAGGCCGCGAAGCCGTCGGCGCCAGCGCTACGATCGGCTTCGACGCTTCCTGGTATGAAGCAGTCCAGAGCCACACAAGTGCTGAGTCAGCCTGATGCTCCTTCGCTCTTTGACGCTCGACAACTTTGGGGTGTACCGAGGCTCGCAGACAGTCCGCTTCTCAACTGCCAGAAATCACCCGATCACGCTGATCGGAGGGAAGAACGGCACCGGCAAGACATCGATACTGGACTCGATTCCCCTATGCCTCTACGGCAGCCGAGCCCGCCGGATCCTCAACGGCTCCTCTTACCCCGAGTACCTGAACAGCATGGTGCATCACGGTGAGAGCACTGCTTCGGTCTCCCTGGAATTCGACCGGAACGAAGAAGGCCGCAAGGTCCGCTATGTCGTTGAGCGAGCCTGGAATCGCACCACTCAGGGAAAGTCCACCGACCGGCTCTATGTGTCGACCGATGACCAGGCAAGGCCAGATCTCGTCGCAGTGTGGCCGGAGTTCGTCGAGAGAGTTATGCCCATAGCGGTGTCAGACCTCACGGTCTTTGACGGCGAGAAGATCGAATCGCTCGCCGACCCGGCATCATCAGCCGAGATTCTCCGCACAAGCCTCTACGGACTGTTGGGGTTAGACCTCGTCGACCGCCTTCGGTCTGATTTGCACGGCTTTCGCCGGCGAACAGCCAAAGCCCATAACGCCCACCTCGCACCCCAGTTGGCCGAGAAACTGGCCCGAGCCGAGAAACAGCTCACCCAAGCACGAAGCGAAGCAGATTTGGCCGTTCAAGCGCTGGGTGACGCGGAAAGTGCTCGAGCAGATCTCCAAGCCCAGCTCCACAAGGCAACCGACAAACTCGCCAGAGCAGGAGGCGACCTGCTGGCCCGACGAGACGAACTCCACCGCCGCCTCGCCGAAGCCAATGCGAGCACCATTACCGCAGAACGAGAGCTGATCCAACTCGCAGCCGGTGACCTGCCCCTGACCCTTGTGCCGAATCTGCTCAAACAAGTCGCTGCCGCCGGAGAGCAGCGCGAAGTGTCTCACTTGGCCCGGCAGATGCGCTCAGAGATGGCTCTGCGGGACGACCGGGTCACAGGGCTGCTTGCCGCAGCCCTCGGATTCGGCCAAAAGGAAACAGAACTGGCACGCAACGTGCTGCGAACCGATCTGGAGTCCATAGAACAGCCTGCCAAACCCGCCTTCTCGCCGTCGCTCGAGTGCACTGAAGCAGCACGCAGCCTGCTGAATCATCGGTCAGGAGAGCTACAAGAGGGCGCGAAGCGCCTGGCGAGGCAAGTCGAAGACCTCAATTCCGAAGCCGAACACCTGGAAGGCGTGCTGGCGGCAGTGCCCGACGCTGACAGCATCGAGCCAAGCGTCCAACAGTTGGCCAACACAGAAGCCGAATTCCGTGCCGCCGAAAAATCGGTGGACAGGGCGAAAGTCGATCTCGGCGGTGCTGAGCGGCGCGCCGAGCAGGCCCAGCGGCAACTCGATGCCGTAGCCCACGAGATGCTCGATGCGGGTGCCGAAGAAAAGAACACGGCAAGAGTCGCCCGCGAAGTCGCTGCCGCTGACGAGGTGCTAGCAGAGTTCGCCCAGCGCATGGTCCGCAAGCACCTGGGCAGGATCACCAACGAAATCGACATTGCGCTGGCAACGCTGCTCCACAAGCAGAAACTCATGTCCGGGGTGGCCATAAGCCCCGAAGACCTCACCATCACCCTCCTCAACCCGCAGCAGGAATCAGTTGACACTCGAAGGCTGAGCGCCGGTGAGCGCCAGCTGATGGCAACCGCCGTGTTGTGGGGCCTGTCGCGAAGCACCGGCATGGCGCTGCCTACCGTTATCGACACCCCAGTGGGCAGGCTGGACCGGTCGCACAGAAAAAACCTGATCCAACGTTACTTTCCCAACGCGTCGCGCCAAGTGGTCCTGCTGTCCACCGACGAGGAGATCGTCGGCGACCACCTCCACCTCCTCCGGCCGCACATCGGTGTCGAGCAAAGCCTCGACTTTGACGACGCCGACGGCTCCACCGCTGTGATGATGGGCTACTTCGATGAGTAGGCACTCGATTGTCGACGCGGTACGAGTAGACGAACGGGCCAAGACCCAGCTCATGACCCTCAAACGGCGGACCGGAATCAAGAACTGGAACGTGATCTGCCGCTGGGCGCTGTGCACATCCCTAGCTGAGCCTTCTATACCCGCCGACCAGCCGGTCGGCACGCTCTCCAACGTTGAGATGTCCTGGTCCACCTTCGGCGGGCCCTCCGCCGATTTGTACACCGCCATCATCCAAGCCCGATGCGAAACCGACGGCATCCCCCAAACCCCCCACAACCTCGCCAAACAGTTCCGCCTCCACCTCCACCGCGGCATCACCTACCTAGTCGGAACCGAAGACACCAAAAGACTCAGCGGCCTGATCAGGCTAGCCGTACAGCCATAACTCCTGGCATCAGGCAGGGAGATGGGGCCGGACGTGGCGACCTGAGCCTGCCGGACATCATTTTGGATTCTCCTCGGGTGACAGGAGTGGGCCTAGCGGTCGCTGGGGCTTCTTTTGCTTCCGAGCAGCAGATATGCGGCGCATCCGCTGGTGTACGAGCCTGTGCGCGTCTTCCATGCTGAGCGTGACCGTTTTTGTACGCATGGCTCGAAGGCACACTGGGCTGCCTGCTTGTCTCAGCCTGTCATGCCAGTCGGAGATGTTCTTGAACACCAGCAGCACCAGGTCTTCGCGTCGGAATAGGCGACCTCTGGGGTCTACCCAGATGACCGATTGCTGGTGTTCTGCACACAGCAAGATCATGCCGTGGTCGGAGGTCGCGATCACCCGGTTGGTTTTCTGGGCATAGGAGAGCACCTCTTCGTCGGAGGAACCCCGGCTCGGTACATTGGAGTGGTGCTGATTCCCAACATAGGTGGTTCTGAACTGGAGCATCTCCAAGGCCTCGGCCACTCTCCACGGCAGGAGTTCGTCGAAAATGAGTCGTATGGAGGGACGTTGCCTGGGTGTTGCCGATCGGGGGCTCACGCTGCCAGGCTGGCCTCATAGGCGATGGCGGCTTGCACCTGATTGGGTGAGAGCAGGTAGTCATCCGACAGTTCCTCGATGCCCAGTCCGGCGTCTTGCAGGTCGGCGAGTGTACGGGTGGGAATCCGGGTGCCGTCGACACAGGGGGCTCCTGCCTGCACTTCGGGATTCACCCACACGCTTGTGTGCGGCCGCCAGATGGAGGCCATGCCCGAGTGGTTGAACGTGATCGGCTCGAGCAGCGGTTCGACCACGATCTGGAAGGCCTGCTGGCCGCCCATTCCCACATCTACCCAGCTCCCGATGCGAGCGAAGAAGCCCCGCCCAACCGTGGCCAGCCCCTCATGGGCGAACGGCCTGTGGGTTCCAAGCTCAGCGGCCAGATACTCGGCGCCTCTGGCGATCTCGCCTCGCGGGACCCCCCGCTGCGCCAGCTCGCCGACCACGCGGAGGCTGAGCAAATCCCAGAAGCTGAACAGGCCGTCCAGCTCACCCGACAAAAGCGGCGGCTTTTCCGCACCTGCCCTGGTCCACCCCTCGACCCGGCCTCTGGTGCGCCCGATGAGGCGCGCCACCTCGGCAACGTCGTAGATACCCCGGCCCAGATAGGAGCCCGCACCCCGAGCCGAGAGCGAAGAACCTGCCGTGCCCACAAACCCAGCGTAGCGGCCCCGACGACAGCTACAACTGAGCAGAAACTATGCAAAAACCTTCAAATCTCGCGGGGGCGCATGTCGTGGGAGATCGGGCTGGGGTGGGTTGGGACCTGGGGCTCAGAGC
>JAPYOC010000167.1 GCA_028278955.1 Candidatus Poriferisocius aerobius | reverse complement strand
CACCCGCCCCGCTCTTGCGACCATCGCCGGCCGCGGCTACCTCGTCCAAAACGGCACCCTCGCCATCATCCAGATCGCTACACACACAAGAGCCTGATGCCATCGCCCATTCGCCGCCGATCAGCCGGGGCCTCAGAACTCCCCAGGAAGGAATCGCCGGTGCGCGGCTCGTGTCGATGGGCTCAGCCTCAGACGTCGTTGCGGAGGAGGTCTTCGCAGGTCTCGCGGCGGACGACCAGGCAGGCGTCGCCGTCGCGGGCGAACACCACCGCGGGGCGGAGGACCTTGTTGTAGTTGGAGCCCATGGAGTGGCCGTAGGCGCCGGTGACCGGGGTGGCCAGGATGTCGCCGACGGCGATGTCGTCGGGCACCTGTCCGTCCCGCACCAGCAGGTCGCCCGACTCGCAGTGCTTGCCCACCACCCGCACGGCCTTGTCGCGGTTGCGGTCGGCGGCCCGGGGGAGAAACGTCTCATAGCCGCTGCCGTACAGCACCGGACGGGGGTTGTCGCTCATACCCCCGTCCACCGCCACATAGGTGCGGATACCCGCCAGATCTTTGATCGTGCCCACCTCATAGAGCGTGACCGCCGCCGCCGCTACCAGGGCCCGGCCGGGCTCCACGCTCACCGGGGCGGTGAAACCCGCCGCGGCGCAGGCCCCGCCGATGGCATCGGCCCACTCGGCGATGGTGGGGGCCGACTCCCCTTCCACATAGGCCACACCGAGGCCGCCGCCCAACGACAGCTCGGGCAGTCCGTAGGGCCTGGCGAATCCGGCGATCACCTCCACCGCCCGCTGAAAGGAACTCAGCTCGAACACCTGGCTGCCGATGTGGGCGTGCAATCCGACCAAGGCCACCGAATCGGCTTGCTCGGCTCGGCGAATGGCGGCGTCGGCCAGCCCGGTGGAGGCGGTGAAGCCGAACTTGGTGTCGTCCACCCCGGTGGTGACGTACTCGTGGGTGTGGGCTTCCACCCCCGGCGTGATTCTGAGGAGCACCTTTGGGCGGGTGCCGCAGGCGGCGTGAAGGGCCTCCAAGCGGTCGAGCTCGTCAAACGAGTCCACCACGATGCGGCCCGCCCCGGCTTCGACCGCGGCCGCCAGCTCAGCGGACGACTTGTTGTTTCCGTGCATCACCAGCCGCTCACCGGGCACCCCCGCGGCCTGGGCCACATAGAGCTCCCCCCCGGTGGACACGTCCAGGTCGAGCCCCTCCTCGTGAACCAGTCGGGCCATGGCCAAGCACAGGAACGCCTTGGAGGCGTAGGCCACCGAACCGCTGAACGCCGCCCGGGCCTGGCGGCACCGCTCCCGCATGTGGGCCTCGTCGTAGACAAACAGCGGCGTGCCGAATTCCCGGGCCAGCTCCAGCGCATCGCACCCCGCGATAGACAGGCGCCCGTTGCGATCCACCGCGGCGTTGTCGGGCAAGAGGCCGAGGGGCAATGCCGACATCTACATCGACTCCGGCGCGCTCACGCCCAGGGTGCCGAGGCCGACGGCCAGTCCCACCCGGGCGGCGTCGATCAGCACCAGTCGGGCCTGGGTCAGCTCGGGGGAGATGCCGGCGCCCATGACGTAGCAGTCGTGGTAGAAGCTGTGGACCGCAGCGGCGAAGTCGCGCAGCCACGCGGTGACCCGATGCGGGGCTCGCTCCTCGGCCGCGGCGGCGATCACCTCGCCCAGCGCAGAGAGCAGGCGCATGATCTCCAGCTCCCGCTCGTGGACCAGCACGCCGAGGTCCACCTGTTCGACGCTCGGCGGCGCCACCCCGTCGGCCCGGGCCCGGGCGGCAATGGAGCACACCCGGGCGTGGGCCATCTGCACATAGAACACCGGGTTCTCCATCACCCGGGCCGCGGCCCTGGCCAGGTCGAAGGTCGGCGCGGTGTCCATCGATTGCAGGAGGTAGGTGAACCGGGCGGCGTCGGCGCCCACTTCGCCGATCACCTCGCGCAGCTCGATGATGTCGCCGGTGCGCTTGGAGAGCCGCACCTCCTCGCCCTCGCGCTCGAGGCGGACAAGCTGGGTCACCACCACCTCCAAGCTGGCGGGGTCGGAGCCCAGCGCAGCCATCGCCGCCTTCATGCGGGCCACATACCCGTGGTGGTCGGCCCCCCACACGTTGATGAGCAGGCCCCCTGGTCCGGCTCGACCGAGCTTGTCACGGTGGTAGGCGATGTCGGGAAGCAAGTAGGTGTACTCCCCGTCGGACTTGACGAGCACCCGGTCTTTGTCGTCGCCGTAGTCGCTGGACCGCAGCCACAGAGCCCCGTCGGCCTCGTACGACGCCCCTGCGGCGTTGAGGGCGGCCAGCGTGTCGTCGATGGCCCCGGAGTCCACCAGCGCCTGCTCGCTCGACCAGGTGTCGAACACCACCGCCATCGACTCCAGCACATCCCGCTGGTCGGCCAAGGCCCGCTGCCGCCCCCACTGCCGGGCATCGGCGTCTGATGGCATCCCCGCGGCCCACTCGGCGATATACCGGCCGCTGTAGCCGTCGGCGGGAGCAGGCGCCCCGCCCCGGGCCGCGGCCAGAGAGTCGGCGTACAGCCCCATCTGCGTGCCCCGGTCGTTGATGTAGAATTCCCGCTGCACCTTGTAGCCGCACCTCTCCAGCAAACGGGCCACCGCGTCCCCATAGGCCGCTCCCCGGCCGTGGCCGGCGTGAACCGGCCCAGTGGGATTGGCGCTCACGAACTCCACGATCACTGTGCGCCCCTGGCCGAGGTTCTGGCGGCCGCAGTGCTCGGTTCCTGCCGCCACCGCGTCCACCACCACGCGGTGCAACCAGCTCGGCGCCAGCTTGAAGTTGACGAACCCCGGTCCGGCCACGCTCACTTCGGCCACGTGCTCAGGCTTGTTCTCCTCTAGCCAGACGGCCAGCTCCGCCGCCAGCTCCCGAGGATTGCGCCCCGCTCCCCTGGCCAGGGCCAGGGCTGCGTTGGATGACCAGTCGCCGTGCTCCCGGCGCGCCGGTCGCTCCAACCCCGCCCGAAAGCCTTCAGGCGCCTCGGCCCCCGCGGCCGCGAGCGCGGCACACAGGGAGTCGGAAAGGGACGTGCGGATGTCGGCCATGAACTGGCATATCGTAGACCTACGCTGCTGGGTATACTCGCCTAGTTGCTGCCCACGTAGCTCAGGGGATAGAGCACTTGCCTCCGGAGCAAGGGGCCGCAGGTTCGAATCCTGCCGTGGGCGCTGCCAAGAGTTTTCTGATGTTGCCAGTACGTCTGGAATGTTCTGCATTTCCCCAGCGTAGCGACCGTTTTTGTCAGAGGCCACTGGTAGGCTGTTCCCAGTGATAATCGAGCTATCCCCGAAAAAGTGGGGGATAAATTGGGGGATGAGATGCCGAATCTGACCGCCGCGAAAATCAGGAACGCCGGTGTGGGAAAGCACCAGGACGGCCAAGGATTATTTCTGAGAGTGTACGAATCCGGGTCGAGATGCTGGGTTCTGCGCCTCGCTGTGGACGGACGCCGCCGCGAGATCGGGTTGGGAGGCTGGCCCGAGGTGAGCCTGTCCGACGCCCGCGCCAAAGCATTCGAGCACCGCGCCGCGGCAGCAAGCGGCCGCGATCCCTTAGCCGATAGACGCCGAGGCGACGTGCCAACGTTCCGCGAGGCTGCGAAGAAAGTGTTGGATGCGAACCGGGCTAGATGGCGCAGCGACCGGACTGCGACCCTGTGGTGGGCGTCGCTTGAGAACCACGCCTTCCCCATCATCGGGGATATGGCAGTAGACCGCATCTCCCAGTCAGACGTGCTGAGGTGCGTGGAGCCGATGTGGGCGACGCGCACCGAGACGGCCCGCAAGGTCCGCCAGAGAATCCGCACGGTGCTGAGATGGTGCCAAGCCCACGGCTATGTCACGTTCAACATGGCCGGCGAGGTCATCGACGGAGCCCTGCCGCCGATGCCTCGCGTCAAGTCCCATTTCCGCTCGCTTCCCTACACCGAAGTGGCAGACACGCTCGCAATAGTGGAGGGATCTGGCGCGTCGCCTTCGGCCAAGTTGTGCCTGCGGTTTGTCGTGTTGACCGCGGCCCGCTCCGGCGAGGCCCGCAACGCCATATGGGACGAAATCGAACTTCGCAGCCCGCGAATGGAAGATCCCCGCCGAGAGAATGAAGGCCGCATCCGAACACAGGGTGCCACTGAGCGACGCAGCCCTCGAGGTGCTGGACCGGGCCAAGGATTGCCACGACGGTTCCGACCTGGTGTTCCCATCCCCGCTCAAGCCCGGCAGGCCCCTGTCGGACATGACCCTCACTAAGATCCTGCGCGATGTCGGGTTGGCTGACCGGGCCACCGTCCACGGTTTCCGGGCCAGCTTCCGCACTTGGGCACTCGAGCAGACCGACACACCCTGGGCAGTTTGTGAGGCTGCGTTGGCCCACAGCCTCGGCGACTCAACCCAGCAGGCGTACATCCGAGGCGACGCCTATACCAAGCGCCGTAAACTCATGAACCAATGGGCCGAGTATCTGGAGCTTCCATAGGCGGGCGCTGACAGATCAGTCGCTCCAATTGCGACGGGAGGAACGCTGTCAAATTGCATAACTGGTCTGCTAGTTACCAGCTTTCTTTGCGGCCTTCTCAATCCAGTTACCTAAGTTCTTGCGCTCTTCATCGTTGTTCCAAAGATAGAAAGGGTATCCCTTTGGTATCTTGTCGCACCGGTCAGTAGTTTTGCCGTTAAAGTCTTTGATTTTGCTGATGTCTATTCCGAGTAGCCCATTTCCCTTTTCTATGCTCTGCTCGATCTCATATTTGACATATTTGCTAGAACAAGTATGTAACCCGACGAGCACTACAGTAACCGAAGTGCCTTTCAATTGATCTCTGATCCACTTCTTTATTGCTGTATCACCACCCTTCTTGACTTTCTCAAAGGCCGCAGCGTCCACGAAACCCGCCGCTTCCTTTCCTTGTGTCACCCAGCTGTTGCGAACGACGTTAGCTCGAGAGACATCGTGCTCGTACTCAAAACTGAAAAAGACTCTACGTGCCATGTTTGGCTACCTCCGAGGGCTCATTGAGAAGTACGGCAACAACAACAGCAATGGCTACTGCTGTATAGAAAGCAGTCAGTGTGACGGATAGTAGAGCACTGTGCCAAGTCAGTCTCTTGCCTCGAAATCTACGAGTCTCCATTGAGAAGTCGATCTCGCCTTGACCCAGTCTTCGTACATGGTTGTAGAGGGCAATGTAGAGTCGCTCTTGGCGCAGGTAGTAGGCATCCAGACCCCAAAATACCACTACGGGAAACAGGCCGATGAAGGCAAGTTCGCTCTTGTCTTCCCGAACGACCAGAACCAGCAGGGCTGACACCAGCACGATGGTCCACCCCTTGAGTCGAAAGGAGTTGGAGCCCATACGATTGATCACGCCCTGTATGAACTCGAGGTGCTTGAGTTGGGATTCCACAAGGTCCACCTTTGGTAGGGCTAGGAATCCATGGTAACCGTCTCCTAGCGCGGCGTCATTCCAAAGCACTACCCCCACAACTGAACCGGCCGAAAGATTGCCTGGCTTGTCGCTTCACGTGAGCGGTTATCGAATCGCCAGTGAATCGAGGGCTTGAGATCTGGTTGCACCTAGTGGCAGATCCCCCCCACAGAGGCTGTCCACGTGAGCGCCGGGACCCCCGTCTGTCCGCAAAGAGACGACGGCCAGAGGTCGTGGCTCGAGGTGCGGTGTGGCGCTTGTGTTTGGCTGCGGTGACGTTAGAGATCGAGTGAGGGGCCAGGGAGGTGGCGGCGCGGGAGGGTTGTGTTGATGGCGTCGATGACGTCGATGACGTGGTGGGCTACCCACACTTGGGACCTTTCGGCGCGGTGGGAGCTGGGTCTGAGGACGTCGGCGTCGGCGAGCTGGTGCAGTATTTGCGATGCCCGGCCGGGGGTCACGCCGTAGGTGTCTTGTATGCGGCGGGCGGTGATGGCCGGTGTGTGGATGAGCGAGTCCAAAATGTGCTCGACAGCGGACCCAGCCCGGGTGGGGACCCGGTCCCGGTGTTGTTGTGCCAGTTCGTCGACGCGGCCGACGAGGCGGATGGCGGCGGTTGCGCCGTCGGCAACGGCGGCCGCGAAGGTTGCCACCCATGTGTCGATGTCTCCGGCCCGGTAGGCGGTGAGGCCTTCCACATAGCCGGCCGGGTCGTGCAGCAGGCCGTGAGCGACTGGAACCGGAGCGGGGCCGGCGTCGAGGAGGGGGTGGACCAATAGCCGGCCGACGCGGCCGTTTCCGTCGACGTAGGGGTGGATCGTCTCGAACTGGGCGTGCGCTATCGCCGCATGCACCACCGGGTGCAGGTCCCGGCGGGCGACGAAGCGTACCAAGTCGTCCATCAGCGCCGGCACCTGGTTGTGGGGCGGTCCCTCGAAGTCTGCGGTCTGGCGGTTCTCCCCTATCCACACCGCGCAATCCCTCCACGCTCCGCGATGGCGCGGCAGGATCTCACGGTCCGCGGCCAGCAGGTTGCGATGCCGGCGATGAAACCACTCGGCGTCGACCGGCTCGTCGGACCGGAAGGCATGCAGCGCGGTCGCCACGTTCGCCGCCACCAACTCGGTGCCCCGGGGGACAGGGTCGGCCTCCTCATCTCCGAAACCGGCCAGCGCGACCGCCAGCGCCTCGCTAGAAGTGGTGATCTGCTCGATATGCGACGACGCCACCGCATCGGCACGGATCAACACCGCGCTCAGGTGCCCCAGCGCACCGGTCGCATCCCCCGAGTGGGCCCGCAACCGGCTGACCTCATCCCGCGCCTCATGAACCGCCTGAGCCGCATGCTGCCCAGGCGGCGGCACCGGCTGATCCGCTATTGGTGGGGGCACCGTCTGCACGACCGTGATACGCGGCTCGCTGTCGTCGATCCACGGGCGGTACAGCTCATTGTCGACTACTACCGCCCGGCGACCCGCGGCCGGCCACCTCTCAACTGGCACTTCAACACCTCCCCAAGATGTTTAGGCAATTATAACTTTGCCTAAACTTTATGTGCCGGTGTTTAAGCTCAGTCCCAACC
>JAPYOC010000166.1 GCA_028278955.1 Candidatus Poriferisocius aerobius | reverse complement strand
CCCCAACCCCAGCACCGAAAACCCCCCATCGCCGCCTGAACCCGCGCCAATAAACTCAAGACACTGAGACTCCCCCTCGCGAAGGCTTCAATAGCAGCTCCAGGCATCCCGGCTTCGACAGATGGAGCTGCTACGGGGCTGCTACTGGAGGCGGAAGCGGACGATGCGGGAGAAGCTCTCGGCCTCGAGAGAGGCGCCGCCGACAAGGGCGCCGTCGATGTCGGGCTGGGCCATGAGCTCGGCCACGTTGGCGGGTTTGACCGAGCCGCCGTACTGGATGCGGACGCCGGCGGCGGCGTCGGCGCCGAAGTTGGCCCGCACCCGGTCGCGGATGAGGGCGCAGCCCGCCTGGGCGTCGTCGGGGGTGGCGGTGTGGCCGGTGCCGATGGCCCACACCGGCTCGTAGGCGACGACCATGGCCCCCACCTGGTCTCGCTTCAGGCCGGCCAGACCGGCATCCACCTGGGCCGCGATGCGGGCCTCGGCCTGGTTGGCCTCCCGCTCCTGCAGGGTCTCCCCGCAGCACATGATCGGGGTCATGCCCGCGCCCAGGATGGCCTTGAGCCGCCGGTTCACCTGCTCGTCGGCCTCCCCGAAGATCTGGCGGCGCTCGGAGTGGCCGGCGATCACATAGCGCACCGCCAATTTGGCCAGCATGGCGGGCGACACCTCTCCGGTGAACGCCCCGCTCTCGGCCCAGTGGCAGTGCTGGGCCCCCAGGGCGATGGGGATGCTGTCGGCGTCGAGCACCGTCTGGGCCGAGCGCAGGTTGGTGAACGGGGGGTGGATGGACACGTCGGCCGAGGCGTAGTCGGCCTGGTCGAGGGCATACGACAGCTTCTGGATGAACGCGATGGCCTCCAGATGGTTCATGTGCATCTTCCAGTTGCCGCTTATCAGCGGCTTGCGCTCAGCCATCTCGGTCCTCCCCGCCGGTGCCGGCGGATTCTCTCAGCGCCCTCAGACCGGGCAGGTCGCCCTGTTCGATCAGCTCCAGCGACGCGCCGCCACCGGTGGAGACGTGGTCCATCTCCCGGTCGAGCCCGAACTGGCGGACCGCAGCCGCGCTGTCGCCGCCGCCCACCACGGTGAACGCCCTGCTTGCGGCCAGCGCTTGGGCCACCGCTTTGGTCCCGGCCGCGAACCGGGGGTCTTCGAACAGCCCCATGGGGCCGTTCCACAACACCGTGCCGGCGGTGGCAATGAGGTCGCCGAACTCGGCTGCGGTGCCCGGGCCGATGTCCAGTCCCCTCCAGTCGGGGTGCAGCTCCACCCCGGCCTGCACCACCCGCTCCCCCGGCGCCAGCGCGGTGATGTCGGAGGGAAGCCGGATGGGCGCGCCCGATTGCAGCAGCCGGCCGCAGGCCTCGATCTGGTCGCCTTGGAGCAGTGAGCCGCCCACGGGGTGGCCCAGGGCGGCCAGGAAGGTGAAGCACATCCCCCCGCCGACAAGCACCTCATCGGCGGTCTTCAAAAGCGCGTCGATCACCCCCAGCTTGTCGCTGACCTTGGCCCCGCCCAGCACCGCGACGAACGGCCGCTTGGGCTTGGCCCGCAGCCCGAGCAGCACCTCGGCCTCTTTGGCCAGCAGGCGCCCCGCGGCGCTGGGCACATACCGGGGCGGCCCCACGATGGAGGCGTGAGACCGGTGCGACGCCCCGAAGGCGTCGTTCACATAGCCGTGGCAGCCGTCGACCAGCCGCTGGGCGAGCCGGTCGTCGTTGCCGGTCTCCCCGGCGTCGAAGCGCAGGTTCTCCAGAAGCTCCACCCCAGGGGCGAACTCGCCCAGCCGGGCCCGCACCGGGGCCAACGAGTACCGGGAATCGGGCTTGCCCTCGGGCCGGCCCAGGTGGCTGCACGCCACCACCTCGGCGCCCTGGGCGACCAGCCAACCGATGGTGGGCAGGGCGGCCTTGATGCGGAAATCGTCGGCAATCCGGCCGTCGTCGCCGAGCGGGACATTGAAGTCGGCCCGCAGGAGGACCCGGCGGCCGGCCAGCCCGCCGAGGGCCGCGCTCAGCGATTCGAGTGTGGGAAGCACCCCGGTGCTCAGCCGCCCGCCGCGCCGACGATGGCGACCAGGTCAACCAGCCGGTTGGAGTAGCCCCACTCGTTGTCGTACCAGCCCGAGACTTTCACCAGGTTGCCCAGCGCTATGGTCAAGCCGGAGTCGAACGTGCAGGAGGCGGGCGAGCCGACGATGTCGGACGACACCAAGGGGGCTTCGCTGTAGTCCAGCACCCCGGCCAGCGGTCCGCCAGCCGCCGCGGCGGCGAAGGCGGCGTTGACCTCTTCGGCCGACGGCTCACCCCGCACCACGGCGGTGAAATCGGTGAGGGAGCCGGTGGGAACCGGCACCCTCAGCGCCACGCCGTCGAGCCGGCCGGCCATGGCCTGCAGCACCAGCCCGGTGGCCCGAGCGGCCCCGGTGGAGGTGGGCACGATGTTCACGGCGGCGGCCCGGGCCCGGCGCAGGTCGGAATGGGGGCCGTCCACCAGCGCCTGGTCGCCGGTGTAGGCGTGGACGGTGGTCATCAGGCCCCGCTCCACGCCGAAGGCGTCGTCGAGCACCTTCACCATGGGCACGAAGCAGTTGGTGGTACACGATGCGTTCGACACCACCAGGTGGCTGCCGGGGTCGAAGTCGCTTTCGTTCACCCCCACCACGAAGGTGGCGTCGGCGCCCGCTGCCGGCGCCGACACGATCACCCTCGGGGCGCCGGCATCGAGGTGGGCGGCCGCCTTGTCGCGGGCGGTGAAGAACCCGGTGGACTCCACCACCACGTCCACGCCCAAATCCTTCCAGGGCAAATCGGCCGGGTTGCGCTCTGACAGCACTCGCAGGGTGCTGCCGCCGATGTCGAGGCCGCCGTCCACCACCGCAACCGGGTCGGCGAACCGGCCCATCACCGAGTCGTGCTGCAACAGGTGGGCCATGGTCTCCAGGCTGCCCAAGTCGTTGACTGCCACGAATTCCACGTCGGCGCCAGCCCGCCGGGCCGCTCTGAAGAAATTCCGCCCGATGCGGCCGAAGCCGTTGATGCCCACGCGAATGCTCATGCGTCCGAGACTAACTTAGGACGATCATGGCCATGCGCACCTATCGAGATATCCGCCCCACATTTCCCGACCGCAGCACCTGGACAACCCCCCAGGTGCTGGCCCACCGAGCGGCAAGCCACGGCGGGGCCGTGTACCTGGACTGTCCTGAGGAGGGTCTCACCTGGACATTCGCGGCGATGTTCGAGTCGGCCCGGCGGGTGGCCGGCGCCCTGGCCGCCTCAGGGGGCGCGCCCGGCGACCGGCTGCTGGTGATGCTGCCGAATTCGTCGATGTTCATCCGCACCTGGCTCGGCGCCCAGGTGGCCGGGATGGTGGAGGTTCCCATCAACACGGCCTACCGAGGCCAGTTCTTGGAGCACCAGGCCTCCACCGTCGGCCCCAAGCTGGCCGTGATCGACGGCGGCTACGCCGAGCGCTTCGTGGAGTCGAAGCCGGCGTGCGAGTCGATCCAGCGCTTCTGGGTGGCCGGCGCCGAAGCCGCCGCCGGGATCGCCCTGCTGCGGGGCGCCGGCTGGGAGGCCGAGCCGTGGGACGCCCTCGAGGCCGCCGCGCCGGCCAAGCCCGTCGGCGTCGCCCCCCACGACCTCGCCTCGATCTTCTTCACCTCGGGCACCACCGGACCGTCCAAGGGGGTGATGATGCCCCAGGCCCACATGTACTTCTTCGCCGACGAGTGCGTGTCGCTCACCCGGCTCACCGACGCCGACGCCTACATGGCCACCACGCCGCTGTTCCACGGCAACGCCCAGTTCCTGGCCGCCTACCCCGCGCTGGTGGCCGGGGCCCGGTTCGTGCTCCACAGCCGATTCTCGGCCAGCCGCTGGATCGACCAGATCCGCGGCTCCGGGGCCACCGTCACCAACTTCTTGGGCGTGATGATGGACTTCGTCTGGAAGCAGGAGGCCCGCCCCGACGACGCCGACAACAGGCTGCGCTGCGTCTTCGCCGCCCCCACGGCCCACTCGATCCTCGACGAGTTCAAGGAGCGCTTCGGCGTCGAGGCCTTCGTCGAGGTCTTCGGGCTCACCGAGACCTCGATGCCCATCTTGTCCCCCTACGGCGAAGACCGCCCGGCCGGCGCGGCCGGGCTGGCCGCCGCCGACTGGTTCGAGGTGCGCCTGGTGGACCCCGAGACCGACGAGGAGGTGCCCGTCGGCGAGCTCGGGGAGCTGGCCATCCGGCCCAAAGTCCCGTGGACCTGCTCCACCGGCTACTACGCCATGCCCGACAAGACCGCAGAGGCGTGGCGCAACCTCTGGTTCCACACCGGCGACGGCCTGCGCCGCGACGCGCAGGGCTGGTACTACTTCGTGGACCGCCTCAAAGACGCCCTGCGGCGGCGGGGCGAGAACATCTCCTCCTACGAGGTGGAGCAGGCCCTCCTCGGCCATCCCGACATCGCCGAGTGCGCCGTGGTGGCCGTGCAGGCCGGCATCGAGGCCGGCGAGGACGAGGTGATGGCCTGGATCGTCGCCTCGGCGCCCCTCGACCTGGGGGAGCTGTGGGCCTGGGCCGAGACCCGCCTGCCCGCCTTCGCGGTGCCCCGCTTCATCGAGATCGTCGACGACCTGCCCAAGACCCCCTCCGAGCGGGTCCGCAAGATCATGCTCCGCGAGCGGGGCGTCACCGCCACCACCCATGACCGCGCCGACCGCTCCCCCGCCTGAGCCCGCGAGCCTGGGCCACCCTCGAGCTCGTCGAAGCTCGGTGGTGGCCTGATGCGGATTGCCGACCTGCTGGAGCGTGATGCGGCGCTCTACCCCCGGCGGACCGCGGTCGCGGTCCACGAAGGGCCGTCAGCCAGTTTCGCCGAGCTGCGCGACCGGGTCCGCCGGCTGGCGACCGGGCTCGAAGCCGCCGGAGTGGGCCGGGGCGACCGAGTGGCGCTCATGGCCGACAACGGGCTGGTGTTTTTCGACGTCTATCTGGCCGCGGCCTACCTGGGCGCAATCGCCGTGCCGGTGAACACCGGGCTCGCCGATCCCGAGCTGGCCCTCATCTTGGCCAGCGCCGAGCCCGCGCTCACCGTGGCCGCCGGCGAGTACGCCGAACGACTGGAGGCCGCCGGCGCCACAGGCCCGGTGATCGACGCCGGCGGCAGGGCCTACGCAGAGATGCTGGCATCGGCGCCCTTCGCCGATCTGGATCGCTCGTCGGAAGACGACACGGCGCTGATCGTCTACACCAGTGGCACCACCGGGAACCCGAAGGGTGTGTGCCTCACCCAGCGGGGGCTGGCCTTCAACGGGATGACCATGGCCTTGGTGCAGCGGTTCCGACCCGACGACGTGCACCTGTCGACCACCCCGCTGTACCACGCCGCCGCCGGCACCCGGGTGTGCTCCCTGCTGGCCGACGGCCAGACCCATGTGGTGCTGGGCTCCTTCTCGCCGGAGTCGTTCTTCGCCGCGGCGGCCGAGCACCGGGCGACCATCACGACCCTGGTTCCCGCGCAGCTTCGCCGCCTCCTCGACCATCCTGGCTTCGACGGGGCCGAACTGTCCAGCCTGCGGCTCATCGTGTACGGCGCGGCGCCCGCCGCCGGGCCTCTCATCCGCCGGGCCTACGAGCGCTTCGGGTGCGGCCTGTACCAGGCCTACGGCATCACCGAGGGCGTCTCCAACCTCGCCGGACTGCTCCCCGAAGACCACGATCTGGCCATGGCCGGGCGCTCCGGGCTGCTGGACTCGTGCGGGCGGGCGGTGCCCGGCGTCAGAATCGAGCTGCACGATGACCGAGGCCGCCTCGTCGCGCCCGGAGAGGTGGGCGAGATATGGGTGAAGAGCGAGAAGGTGATGGCCGGCTACTGGCGCGACGCCAGCCGAACCGCCGAGGCCCTGGTCGGCGGGTGGCTGCGAACCGGCGATTTGGGCCGCCTCGACGACGACGGCTACCTCTACCTCGTCGGTCGGTCCAAGGACATGCTCATCAGCGGCGGGGTCAACATCTACCCCGGCGAGATCGAGGCCGTGCTCTGCGGCCATCCCGCCGTCGCCGAGGCGGCGGTAGTGGGTCGCCCCGACCCCGAATGGGGCGAGCGCCCGGTGGCCTTCGTCGAGCTCCGGTCGCCGTACGCAGGGGGTATGGCTTCGTCGCCGCGCCTTGCGAGCGACGCCGCTGCCATCGCGATACCCGGCGCTATTTCTGCGACACACCACTAGCGGTCGAGGTCCCGGTGGGTGATGAGGGGGCAGACGCCGAGTTCGGGGTTGTCGGTCAGGCGGCGGTTGACGTCCTCGGCCACGAACACCGAGCGATGGCGGCCCCCAGTGCAGCCGAAGGCGATGGTCAGATACAACTTGCCCTCCGTCGCATAGGCCGGCACCAACAGCTTGAGCAGATCCTCGGTTTTCTCCAGGAACGTCTCGGCCATGGGCTGACCGTTGAGCAGGAAGTCCTTCACCGCCTCGTGCTGGCCGGTGAGCGGGCGAAGCTCCTCCTCCCAGTGGGGATTGGGCAGAAAGCGGCAGTCCAACACCAGATCAGCATCGAGCGGGATGCCGTTCTTGAAGCCGAACGACATGATCCGGGTGATCACCGACTCCGGCCCGGCGTCCAGCTCGAATACCTCATCGATGAAGCGGTTGAGCTGGTAGATGCTGTACTCGGAGGTGTCCACCACCACGTCGGCCTCGTCGCGGAGATAGCCCAGCGCCTCCCGCTCGGCCTCGATGGCGTCGGACACCCCCAGCGGGGAGGTGCTGGCGAACGGGTGGCGTCGCTTGGTGCTCTCGAACCGCTTCACCAGCTCGGGGGTGGAGGCGTCCAGGAAGAGAATCCGAACCGCGCCCTCGGCCCGGGCTTTGAGCGCGGCCAAGGCGGGCGCCACCTCCTCGTGGTAGAGGTTCAATCCCAGTACCAGGCCGACCCGGGAGATGCCGCTGTCGGGAGAATCGGCGAACTCCCGCACCCGAGGCAAAAGCGCCGGGGGCAGGTTGTCCACCACGTACCAGCCCTTGTCCTCAAAGTGGTTGGCAGCCTGCGACCGGCCCGCGCCCGACATCCCGGTGATCACCACGAACTCGGCCACCCCGTCAGGCTAATGCCCAGGCCGGGGCCGCTCGGGCTCTTCAGCCAGGACTGTGGAGGTTCTCGTAGACCGAATGGGCCACCGCGTCGGGAAGCCAGCTGAGCGCCAGCAGGCGGTCCAGCGATGCCCGCTCCACCGCTCGCACTCCGCCCAGCTCCTTGATAAGCCGGGCCTTGCGGCCGGGGCCGAGGCCGGCAATCCCGTCCAGCGAAGACCGGGTCATCCGCCGGCCCCGAAGCTTGCGGTGGTAGTCGTTGGCGAACCGGTGGCTCTCGTCTCGGATTCGCTGGAGCAGGTAAAGGCCCTCCGACGGCCTCGGGATCTCCACGGGGTCGGCCCGGCCGGGAACAAAAACCTGTTCGAACTCCTTGGCCAGCCCGGCGGGGGAGATCTCCCCGTCGAGGCCCAATTCCCCCAGCACCCGCTCGGCCACGCCCAGCTGACCCCGGCCGCCGTCCACCACCAGGAGCTGGGGCGGGTAGGCGAACTTGCCCCGCTCGGCCGCCGGGCGGTCCCGCTCGTCGAGGTAATTGGCCAGCCGCCGGGTGAGCACCTCCTCCATGGCCGCGTAGTCGTCGTTGCCGTCCACCGTGCGCACCTTGAACCGGCGGTATTCCGACTTGCGGGCAAGCCCGTCTTCCACCACCACCATCGATCCCACATAGTCCGACCCCTGGAGGTGGCTCATGTCGTAGCACTCGATCCGCAGCGGGGCCTCGGGCAGCCCCAGGCAGGTTTGGAGATCGTTGAGTGCCCGGGCCCGGCTGTTGTGGTCGGTGCTGCGCTTGAGCCGGTGCCGGGCGAAGGCATCGGCCGCGTTGCGGGCCACCGTGTCCTGGAGCTTGCGCTTGGCCCCCCGCTGGGGCACCGAGATGGCCACCTGGGACCCTCGCTGATACCGGAGCCACTCCTCGTACAGGCCCTGGTTGTCGGGCAGATCGGGGACCAGCACCTGTTTGGGGCAGCCCAGCGGGTTGTCCTCCGCATACAGCCGCTCCAGCACCCGGCTCACCAGCTCGTCACGGCCCAGTTCGCCTGCCTTGTCCACGATGAACCCCCGGCGGCCCATCACCCGTCCCTTGCGCACGTAGAACACCTGGCAGGCGGCCTCCAGCTCGTCGTCCACCAGGCCGACCACGTCGTAGTCCTCCGAGCGGGCCCCCACCATCTGCTGGCCCTCGATGGCTTTGCGCACGCTGGCCAAGCGATCCCGGCAGCGGGCGGCCTGCTCGAACTCCAAGGCGGCCGAGGCGCGGGCCATGTCGCCTTCCAGCCGCCTCACCACCTCGTCGGTGTCGCCGCCCAGAAAGGCCAGCAGGTCGTCCACCATCTCGTCGTAGCGCTCCCGGCCCACCTCGCCCACACACGGACCGGCGCACTTCTCGATGTGGTGCAGCAAGCAGGGCCGGCCAAGGCGGGCATGGTGGTTGAACTTGTTGTCGCTGCAGGTGCGGATGGGAAAGGTGCGCAGCAGCTGGTCGAGGGTCTCCCGGATGGCGTAGGCGTGTCCGTAGGGGCCGAAATAGCGGTTGCCCTTCTTCTTGGCGCCCCGGACGACCATGGCCCGGGGCCATTCGTCCACCGTGGTCACACACAGGAACGGGTAGCTCTTGTCGTCGCGGTAGCGAACGTTGAAGCGGGGCTGGTGCCGCTGGATGAGGCTGTACTCCAAAAGCAGCGCCTCCACCTCGGTGTCCACCTGGATCCACTCCACCGACTCGGCCTCGGCCGCCATCTGGGCGGTGCGGGGCGGCAGGTGGACCGGGTTCTGGAAGTAGCTGCCCAGCCGGGACCGCAGGCTCTTGGCCTTGCCCACGTAGATGATGCGGCCATGGCGGTCTTTGAACTGGTACGAGCCCGCGGCGTCGGGGATGGTGCCGGGGGACGGGCGGTGCAGCATGCCGGCCCCATCCTATGGGCCCACTCCGGTAGGCACAGCGGCGGCCGAGCCCCTCCCCCGGCACCAGCGGCCGCGCCCCTTGCCCCTCGTCCATCGCCCCTTGACTCCGGGCGCGCCTCGGATATGCTTCTACGTCACGCTGGCCAGGCATCCGGCGACATATCCGACTCCGAGGCCGACATCCCCGTGGCGAGGCGACCTGGCTGCCCCCACCGGCCGCAAATCGGAGTTCCCTCACCTCACGGAGGTTCCCAGAACATGTTGCGCGTTCAGCGACCGCTCCCCGAGCGGTACTCCTCGGCGTCGCCCCAGCAGCTGGCGGGCTGGATCGGCGATGCCAAAAGAGCCTTGGGCGAAAGGCTGTTCATTCTCGGGCATCACTACCAGCGCGACGAGGTCATGGCCTGGGCCGACGCCCGGGGCGACTCCTTCCGGCTGTCGGTGCTGGCCCAGCAGCGGCCCGAAGCCGACTACATCGTGTTCTGCGGTGTGCACTTCATGGCCGAGTCGGCCGACATCTTGACCGGCGCCCACCAGCAGGTGGTGCTCCCCGACCTGAACGCGGGCTGCTCCATGGCCGACATGGCCGACATCGACCAGGTGGAGGAGGCCTGGGAGGAGTTGGCCCGGGCGACCGACATCGGCCGGGTGGTGCCCATCACCTACATGAACTCGGCCGCCGACCTGAAGGCGTTCGTGGCCCGCCGCGGCGGAGCGGTGTGCACCTCCTCCAACGCCCGAGCGGTCTTGGCCTGGGCGCTGGAGCGGGGCGACCAGGTGCTTTTCTTCCCCGACCAGCACCTGGGCCGCAATACCGGATTCGACATGGGCTACGACGAGAGCGACATGGCGGTGTGGAACCCCCGCTTCGAGAGGGGAGGGCTGACCGATGCCGAGTGCAAGGAGTCGGTGCTTTTGCTGTGGAAGGGGCACTGCTCGGTACACCAGCGGTTCCAGGCCGAGCATGTGGCCGCGTTCCGGGCCGACCACCCCGACGGGATCGTGGTGGTCCACCCCGAGTGCAGCCGCACGGTGTGCGCGCTGGCCGACCAGGTGGGCTCCACCGACTACATCATCAAGGCGGTGGCCGCCGCTCCGACCGGATCGGTGATCGGGGTGGGCACCGAGATCCACCTGGTGAACCGGCTGAACCTCGAGACCCCGGACAAGGAGGTGTTGTCGCTCGACCCGCTGATCTGCCCGTGCTCGACCATGTTCCGCATCGACGCCGCCCACCTGGCCTGGACACTGGACGCGCTGGTGGAGGGCAAGGTCCGCAACCGCATCTCCGTGGCCCCGGACATCGCCGCCGACGCCCGCGTCGCCCTCGACCGGATGCTGAGCATTACCTAGGGCTCACGCTCAGCTCGGCGTAGCGCTCCACGGCAAGGTGGTAGTGCTGCAAGCTGGGCTCGTTGCGCCCGAACAGCACTTCGGAGGTGGCCCCGCTCTTGAGCGCGCTCTGGATCTGGAAGCCCACCCGGTAGTCCTCGTCGCGCACCGCCCGAAGCACCAGGGCGCTGAACTGCTCGGCTGCTTGGACCTCTTCTGCGGTGGTCGGCTCGTGGCGGCACAGCACGGTTTGGACGGTGAGGCTGGTGTCGACGGTCGGACCGGGGAACAGCTGGCTCACCAGGCAGTAGCCGCCCACTATCCCCGAGATCGACACGTTGGGGAAGATGGAGTGGATCAGCCGGATGTGCTCGTCGAGGTCCCACTCCTCCTCGGGCTGGCCGAGGAGCTTGGGCAGCGACTTGCGGCCGAACACGATGCGCTGGTGCGGGCCCCAGGTGTCGTGGGCCATGAGGTTGCCGATGGTGTTCAGCCCCACGGTCTCGGGGTGGAGCCGCTCTTGGTGGTACCCCTCCAGATAGCCGTCCCACGCCACTTTCCAGCCTGGCCCGTCGAGGGTGCGCTGCTCGAAGATGTGCCACTGGTCGAGGTCGAGGGCGGCGACGAAGGGGGCGAAGTCGCCCAGGAAGGTGTCGACGTCGAAGGCGGCGCCGGGGGTGAGGCAGGCGAACACGAAGCCGGCTTTCTCGGCGCACGCCAGCGGCGCGAGCGAAAGGTGGCCGCGGTCGACGTCGCCGAAGGTGTGGGCGCCGAACATGCCCACGAGCTCGCCGGCGGTGTCGTAGGACCAGGCGTGGTAGGGGCAGCTCAGCCGTTTGGCCGACCCCGAGCCGGGCTCGCACAGCGGCGACCCCCGATGGCGGCAGACGTTCAAGAACGCCCGGGCCGCGCCGTCGGCCCCCCGGGTCAGCAGCACCGGAATGCCCATGACGTCCATGGCCTTGTAGGTATCGGGGGCGGGCAGCTCGGAGCTGAGGGCCAGCGCCAGGGGCAGGCGCTTGAACACCCGCTCGACCTCGTGCTCGAAGCGGGGCTGGTGGAGGTAGGCCTGCACCGGCTGGCGCATCACCTCGGGGGCCAGATCGGTGGTGTTGTCTTGCCACAGGCCGAAGACCCGGCGGGTCAAGTCCCGGATCGCCTCAGCAGTGTAGGACACCCGCCAACCCTAGCCGGGGAAAGGGGCGCGTACCGGGGTCCGGCACCGGGTAAGGTCGGGTCATGCCCGACGAGGTCTTGGCCTCAAACCCCCTGATCGCCCCCTCGGTGCTGCCCGCCGACTTCGCCCGCCTCGGCGAGGAGTGCATCGGGCTGGAGAAAGCCGGGGCCGACCGGATCCACTGGGATGTGATGGACGGCCGGTTCGTGCCCAACCTCACCTTCGGGCCCGACGTGATTGCCGCGATCCGGCCCCTGGTCTCGCTGCCGTTCGAAGCCCACCTGATGGTGGAGGAGCCCCATGGGCTGGCTCCCCGCTACGCCGAAGCCGGCTGCGAGCTGCTCACCGTCCACGCCGAGGCCTGCCCCCACCTGCACCGCACGCTGGAGGCCGTCCGAGAGCTGGGAATGGGGGCCGGGGTGGCCCTCAACCCGGCCACCCCGGCATCGGCCGTGGCCCATGTGCTGGGCCTCTGCCGGCTCGTGCTGGTGATGACGGTCAATCCCGGTTGGGGCGGCCAGTCCTACCTCCCGGCCATGGAGTCGAAGGTGGCCGAGGTGCGAGCGATGATCGATGAGGGCGGCCACGATGTGGAGCTGGAGGTGGACGGCGGCATCGGGCGGAGCACGATCGGGGGGGTCGCCGGCGCGGGAGCAGGAGTATTCGTGGCCGGCAGCGCGGTGTTCTCCGACGAGTTGGGGTTCAACCACGCCATCGACGAGTTGCGAGAAGCAGCCGCTCACTTCTGACGATGCGACAGCCGACTGCGGCTGCACTGGCGCCGACACTGGGGATTTTAGCCCTCGCCGCGGTGGTGCTCAGCGCCTGCGGGGGCGGCGATCAGCCCAGCGTGGAGGCCTTCTGCCAACGCCTGCAGACCGCGTTCGGCCCGCAGGGCGCTCTGGCCGCCGACTACTCCGACAACCCCAGCGGCGCCCAGGCGGTGATCGACGAGTTGGAGCAGGTCCGCCGGGTGGCGCCCCTGGGGATCGAGTCGCCGCTGACCGTCATCATCGAGACGGCGGACCTCGTCATCGGGGTATTCAGCGGCCAGGGCGGCGCCGGGCCCGGTGCCGCCCAGCTCGAGGCGAGCGGGACGGCCGCCGCCGAGCTCAACCGCTACTCCTCGGAGCACTGCGGCCTCGCGCTGGACTGGCACCGCCCCTTCGTCCCCGCCGACCCCGACAGGATTCCCGGCGAAGTGCGGTTGGACGTGCAGGGCTAGTGGTGTGCCGCAGAAGCGGGAGAGCGACAGCCGTCCGGCGGTCGCTCAGAGCATCTCGCCGCGCTTGACGATCACATGGTCGATGATGCCGTACTGCTTGGCCTCCTCAGCGGTGAACCAGCGGTCGCGGTCGGAGTCGGCCTCCACCTGCTCCACCGACTGGCCGGTGTGGGTGGCGATGCGCTCGGCCAAGAGCGACTTCACGTAGGCGTGCTGCTCGGCCTGGATGGCGATGTCGGCGGCCTGGCCCCGAACCCCTCCCGAGGGCTGGTGCATCATGATCCGGGCGTGGGGCAGGGCGTAGCGCTTGCCGGGAGCACCGGCGCACAGCAGGAACTGGCCCATCGAGGCCCCCAAGCCCATGCAGATGGTTCCCACGTCGGGGGTGATGAACTGCATAGTGTCGTAGATGGCCATGCCCGAGGTGACCGACCCGCCCGGAGAGTTGATGTAGAGCCAGATGTCCTTCTCGGTGTCTTCGCCCTCAAGGTAGAGCAGCTGGGCCGTGATGTAGTTGGCGATGTCGTCGTTCACGTCGGTTCCGAGGAACACGATTCGGTTCTTCAAGAGCCGGTTGTAGATCTCGAAAGCGCCGCGCTCGGAACTGCCCGGCTCGAACAGGACGGGTTTGGTCATGGCCGCCATCGTACCGGCCCGCGGGGGCGTCTCGGCCACCCGGTCCGACGGCAATCTGCTTTGTGCGCCAGGTGGGATTTGAACCCACACGGGCTTGCGCCCACAGGGACCTAAACCCTGCGCGTCTGCCAAGTTCCGCCACTGGCGCGGGCCAACAGGCTACCGGCCGAGTCGGGCCGCCAAGGCTCGAAATGCCCGGCCCCGGTGAGAGACGGCGTTCTTCTCGTCGAGCGACATCTCGGCGAACGTGCGCCCGTCTCCCCCGTCGGGGATGAACACCGGGTCGTAGCCGAAGCCTTCGCCGCCTCGGGGCGCGTCGGCGATGGTCCCGGCGGTCGCGCCCTCGGCCAGCAGCTCGCCGCCGTCCGGGAAGGCCACGACGGCCACCGTGCGAAAGCGGGCCGACCGGTCGGCCGCCCCCTGCAAGTCGACCAGCAGCCGGGCCCGGTTGTCGGCGTCATCGGCATTCTCTCCGCCGTAGCGGGCCGATCTCACGCCCGGCGCCCCTCCCAGCGCGGCCACTTCCAGCCCGGTGTCGTCGGCCACTGCGGCCCGACCGGTATGCCCGCACACCGCGGCCGCCTTCAGCCTGGCATTGGCCTCCAGCGTGTCGCCGTCTTCGACCACCTCGCCCAGATCGGCCGGCCGGGGCAAGAGCTCGACCGCCGATCCCAAGATGGCCGCGATCTCCATCAGCTTGTGCCGGTTGGCGGTCGCCGCCACCAGGCGCAGCGGCCCGCCCGGGGCGGGGCTCAACGGGGCGGGGGCGGGCCGGCCAGCAGCTGATGCTGCCGCTCGATGATCCGGGCGATCCCCGTGCCGGCCAGATCAAGCAGCACATCGAGCTGGTC
>JAPYOC010000165.1 GCA_028278955.1 Candidatus Poriferisocius aerobius | reverse complement strand
CGTGATGCGGGTATTCCGCCTCAACAACGGAATCTACGGCCAGCGCCAAGGCGGCACCCGCCAGATGGTGCGGATCAAGATCCCCGCCGGCGTCGTCTTTCCCGAGCATTTCGAGGCCTTGGCCCACCTCGCCCGGACCTATTCCCGGGGCTGGGGCCACATCACCACCCGCCAGAACATCCAATTCCACTTCGTGGAGCTTGACGACGTCCCCGACGTCATGCGGATCCTCGCCTCGGTGGGCCTCACCACCCGGGAGGCCTGCGGCGATACCGTCCGCAACGTGCAGGGCTGCCATTTGGCCGGCGCCTGCCCCCATGAGGTGCTGGACATCACCCCGTGGGCGCAGGCCATGCCTGCGGGTGTTCGACCACGACGGCTACCGGGACAACAAGCTCCGGGCCCGCATGAAGTGGCTGGTGGAGAAGCTGGGCTTCGAGGAGCTCCAGCGCCGCATCCTCCGGGAGCGCAAGTTCCTCTTGGCCTCCTCGAGTTGGCCCGGCGGTATTCCCGACGTGGTGAAGGCTCGCGGTGATGCCCCGGCCGGTCAGCAGGCCGGCGCCGAGGCCACCCCGGTGGGCCAGGGCATTGCCGTGGCCATCGGCGGCCGGGCGCCCTATGAGCGATGGGAGCAAGCCAACGTGGTGCGGGGCGCCGCCAAGGGCACGGTGTCGGCGTACGCCTGGGCCCGGCTGGGCGACGTCACCGCCGAGCAGTTCGAGGCCCTGGCCGACCTCCAGCGGGAACTGGGAGCGGAGTGCCGGGTGACCAACCGCCAGAACATCGTCTTCCGGGATCTGGCCGACGGCCAGCTTCCCCGGCTGTTCGAGGCGCTGTCGGCCATCAACATGGCCGAGCCCGGCGCGGAGCTGCTGCGCGACGTGGTGGCCTGCCCCGGCGCCGACACCTGCAACCTGGCGGTGACCCAGTCTCGGGGGCTGGCCAGCGCCATCGGCGACCGCCTGGAGGAAGAGGGCCTGGCCGAGGTGGGCGGGCTGCGCATCAACATCTCGGGCTGCACCAACTCGTGTGGGCAGCACCACGCGTCGGACATCGGCTTTTTCGGCGCAGAGCGTCGAGCCCACGGCCGGTCGGCGCCGGGCTACCAGATGTTGTTGGGCGGCTACGTCGGCGACACACAGATCCACTTCGGGGCCAAAGCCCTGCGCCTGCCCGCCCGAAACGCCCCTGAAGCGACGGTGCGGGTGGTTCGCCGTTTCGCCGCCGAACGGGAGGCCGGTGAAGAGTTCCGCCACTGGCTGGATCGCCAGGGGGGCGCCCGGGCGGTGGGCAAGACGCTGGCCGACCTCGATGAGTTCCCCACCCCCGAGGCCGGCCCCGAGTTCTTCGTCGATTTCGACGAGACAGGTCCCTACGAGGCCGTGATCGGCGAGTCCGAATGCGCAACCTGACCGCTCCCGCCTTCTCCGACGCCGAACTCGCCGCCCTCAACGAGGAATTCGAGCACCTGCCGGCGGAGAAGATCATCCAGTGGGGGGTGGACAACTTCTCTCCCCATCTGTCGCTGGCGGCATCGATGACCGACGCCGTGCTGATCGATCTGGCTGTGAAAGTCGACCCGGCCATCGAGGTGGTGTTCATCGACACCGGCTTCCACTTCCCCGAGACGCTGGAAACGGTGGAGCGGGTACGCCGCCACTACGGCTTGAACCTGCGGCTGATGACGGTGGCCCGCCATAACACCGATCGATGGACTATGGACCCGGAGAACTGCTGTTCGTCGGTCAAGGCCGGCCAGCTCGACCGGGCGCTGGCCGGCAAGGCCGCTTGGATGAGCGGTCTGCGCCGGATCGAGGCCATCACCCGGGTAGGGGCACCCATCGTGGTGCGCGACTTGCGGGGGCTGGTGAAGCTCAACCCCATCGCCACTTGGACCGACGAGCAGGTGGACGATTACGTGGCCGAGCACCGGGTTCCCTTCAACCCCCTGCTGGAGCAGGGCTATCCCTCCATCGGCTGTATGCCCTGCACCAAACCGGTTGTCCCCGGCAACGACCCCCGCTCCGGCCGGTGGGCTGGCACCGACAAGACCGAATGCGGCCTGCACGCCTAGCCGCCCTTTGCCCGACAAGACCATTTCCGCACCGGCGACGGCGAAGCCCTCGAAAACGCGGTGGTCACCGCCCGGGGCTGAAGTCGGAGCTGTGCCGCTCAGGTGCCGGGAGCGATGCGGTTGAGCACTCGCAGAGAACCGGCGATGGAGTGCTCGCGGAACGCGCCGGAAGCTACAGCCCGGCAGTAGATCTCAAAGGGGGGGCGGCCGCCGTCGCCAGGGTCGGAGAACACATCGTGGATGGCCACGCGGCCCCCCACGGCCACGTGGGGCACCCAGTTCTCGTAGTCGGCGTGAGCCGGTGCCGCGCCGTGACCGCCGTCGATGAACAAGAAGGCCAACGGGGTGGACCAGTTCTGGGCGATGGCCACCGAGTCGCCCACCAGCGCCACCACGCTCTGCTCCAACCCGGCGTGGCAGATGGTGCGGCGGAAGTGGGGCAGGGTGTCGATCAGCCCCACTTCGGGATCCACCAGATCGGGCTCGTGCCACTCCCAGCCGGGCTGGTTCTCTTCCGACCCCCGGTGGTGGTCGAGGGCAAACAGCATCCGTCCCTGGGCTTGGGCGGCATCGCCCAGATACACCGCCGACTTGCCGCAATAGCTGCCCACCTCGAGCAGCGGCCCTTCCACGGCCAACTCGCACGCCGCCTGGTGCAGGGCCAACCCCTCGTCGGGGGGCATGAACCCGCGGGCGGCCTCAGCGAAGGTCCGCCGACTGGGTTCCATCGTCTGCTGCCCCCGGCGGCGCCGGGGTGACGTGGCCTTCTCCCAAAGGGCCTTCGCCCTCCATCAGAGCGCCAAAGAGATACCGGTCGCACACCGCGTACTTCACCAGCCACACTGTGCCGAAGGCGCCCACCGACGCCGCGGTGATGAACCAGCCGTTGCTGGTGGCGGAATCCACCAGAGCTACGGCCAGCGAGGACAGGGCCAGCCCGGCCAGCGAGACCAGCCAGAACAGCAGCACCGCACGGCCCCACTGAGTAGCGCCGCTGCTGTGCCACACCCATCCCCGGTACAGAAAGTAGACGGGGATGTTGGCGATCACGAAAGCCACCAGGTTGGAAACCAAGGCCGACCAGCCGAACAGGTCGTATCCCACCCGCAGAATGGTCTGGCCAAGCACGACGCCCACCGCCGAAGTGCCGCAATAGCGCAGCAGGCGGCGCCAGTTGTCCATGACGTGAGCGCGGGCCGAGACAATGAGCGACATGGGCGAGGAGTTCAAGCGTACCCCAGCACCCCTCCGATCCGGCCAAAGCGGAAGGCAACAGGCACGGGGGCGGCAGGGAATCCTCGAGACAAACAGTAGGATCGGCGAGTCATGCAGGCAGAGGTGGACGATCTGATCAATCTGCTGGATTTGGAGCCCATCGAGAAGGACATCTTCCGGGGGGTCAGCCCCCAAGAGGATCGCCAGCGGGTGTTCGGCGGCCAGGTGGCCGGCCAAGCCCTCGTGGCTGCCACCCGCACGGTGCAAGGCCGAGCAGTCCACAGCCTCCAGGCCTATTTCATCCGCCCCGGCGATGTGGCTGCGCCTCTGGTGTATTTGGTGGAACGGGTACGCGACGGGCGGTCGTTCACCACCCGCCGGGTGACCGCTATCCAGCGAGGCCAGCCCATCTTCGCCATGTCGGCCTCCTTCCACAAACAAGAAGACGGGTTCGAGCACCAGACCGACCTGCCCGCGGGGATTCCCGACCCCGATGAGCTAGAGCCGTTCGTGCGGGATGGACTTGCGGTGGATCACCAGGGCCGCATAGCCCGTCCGATCGAGCTGCGCTATGTGACCGGCTCGCCGGCCCAGCGAGGGCAGAACCGAGAACCCCGCCTGCAAGTGTGGCTGCGGGCCACCGGCACGCTGCCCGCCGATCCGGTGCTCCACACCTGCATGTTCACCTACGCCAGCGACATAACCGTGCTGGACACCGCCACCAAAGCCCTGCCGCTGGAGGGCTTCGACATCGACTTCCAAGCGGCCAGCCTGGATCACGCCATGTGGTTCCACCGACCCCTGCGCATGGACGACTGGATCTTCTTGGACCAGGTCTCCCACTCGGCGTCCAACGCCCGGGGGCTGGCCTGGGGCACGGCATGGAACCGCACCGGTGAGCTGGTGGCCTCGGTGGTGCAAGAAGGCTTGATCCGGCCGTTGGCCAAGCAGTCATGATGCCGGCCGGGCGACTGCTGGCAGGACGACTGCTGGCGGTGGTGGCTGCGTTTGGGATTTTGGCCCATACCTGCGCCGATGGCAACACCCGCGAAAACCAACAAGGTGTGGAGGCTGAGGGCACTGCTGCGGTGTCGGCCGCCGCCACCGCAGCAGCCGCCCGCACGGCCAGCGGAGGTCGAGAACCGGAGGCGGACGACCTCCCCGCCGCCAACCCGGCCCCGGAGCAAGCCGAAGGTGGCCAGTCCTGGCCCAGCGACCCGCCGGACGAGGCCTCGCTGGTGCTGACCCCGATCGCCTCTCTGCCCGATCCCATTGCGCTGGTGGCCCGGCCGAACACGGGAAGCGGGGCGGGGGATCTGTACGTGGCCACCCGAGCCGGGCAGGTGTGGCTACTGGGCGCCGACGGCGACGAGCCCCCCGAAGTAGTGCTGGATATCGGCGGTTCCACCACCACAGACTGCGAAACCGGGTTGCTGGGCATTGCTTTTTCGCCCGACGGCGCCCACCTCTATCTCCACTACACAGACCGGCAGGGGAACAGCCAGATCATGGAGTATCCGATGAGCGGGCAGTGGGTTCAGGGCGACCAAGGCCGGAGGGTGCTGAGCGTGGACCAGCCCTTCTGCAACCACAACGGCGGCCATATCGCGACCGGGCCCGACGGCTACTTGTGGGCCGGTTTCGGCGACGGGGGCGGGTCCGACGACCAGTTCGGCCACGGGCAGAACCTGGGCAGCCTGCTGGGCGCGATAGTCCGAATCGACCCGGCGACCGGCCGCGAGGGCGCCTATGCCATTCCCCCCGACAACCCGTTTGCGGGCGACGGCGGAAGTCCCGAAATCTGGGCCTACGGCGCCCGCAACCCTTGGCGGTTCTCGTTCGACCGGGCCACCGGAGACCTGTGGATCGCCGACGTGGGCCAAAATGAATGGGAGGAGATCCACGTCCTGCGAGCCGCCGATGGCTGGACCCCGGGCGCCAACCTGGGCTGGCCGCTGTTCGAGGGAAACCAGCGATTCTCCGGCACCGCCACGCCCGACGACGTGGTGTTCCCCGTCCATGTCTACGACCACGAAATCGGCTGCTCGGTCACTGGCGGCCATGTGTACCGGGGCTCGGCCATCCCCCAATTGGCAGGTGCCTACGTATTCGGCGACTACTGCGCCGGCCGCCTGTGGAGGCTGGACGTCAGCGGCAACGGGGCGGACTCCCGAGCAGAACTCGGTCCTTCCGTCACCCCGGCCACTCTGGTCTCTTTCGGCGAAGACGCGGCGGGCGAGTTGTACGTCCTCACCTTCGAGGGCACCGTTTACCGCTTGGAAATCGCCCCCTCGCGATGATTGCTGCCGCTACATGGGCAGATCAGGACGGACGATCACGACGGGGCAGCTGCCGTGCTGGGCGATTTGCTGGCTGACCGAGCCCAGCAACAACCCCCGGAAACCGCCCCGTCCCCGAGAGCCCACCACGAGCATGGAGGCGTTGTCCGATTCAGCGATCAGGGTGTCGGCCGCCCGCCCCCGCACCATGCGGCACCTGACCTCCACCCCCTCTGTATCTGCTTCGGCCAGCACCTCGGCGACGACGCCGTCCTGCATCCGCTTGACCTCAGCCTCGAGATCGATGGGGTCTAGCGGCACGTAGTTGAAGTCGGGCGAGGCTGGCACATAGGTGGCGGAGTAGGCGGTCACCACATCTACGAAGGCGTTGCGGTGCCGAGCTTCCTGGATGGCCCAGCGCAGTGCGGCGCGAGCGCCGCCTGAGCCTTCCACCCCGACGACTATCCGATTACCCGGCCCGTTCGCCTCGTCGGCCATGAGAACAGTGTAGCTACATCGGCTGGTACGGGAAGTCTGCGTCCACGCCCCCGTCAACCACCAACGTGCGACCCGAGATGAAACCGGAGATCGGAGCGGACAAAAAGAGCACCGCTCCGGCGATGTCCGACGGCACTCCTATGTGCCCCATCGGCACAGTGGCGTCGTTGGCCTTCCTTCTATCCTCGTCGAACAGCGCTTCCATCCGGGGGGTCAGAATCGCGCCCGGCGCCACGCAATTGGCCCGGACGCCGTGAGGGGCCAACTCGATGGCCACCGATTGCATCCAGGACATGAGTCCGGCCTTGGCCGCCCCGTAGTGGGCGTGGTTGGGGGCCGCGGTGAGCCCGCTGACCGAGGCGATGAACACCATCGTGCCGCCCCCGGACTCCTTCATGGCCCGACCGGCCGCCTGCGAGACGAGGTAGGCGTGGCGCAGCACCACGTCGAACTGCCAGTCCCACTCGGCGTCGTCGATCTCCAGCACCCCGGACCAGCCCGAAATGCCCACGATGTCCACGATTCCGTCGACCGACCCCATGGCCCGACCGGCTTCGCTCACCAGCGCCTCCACGTCGTCGCGCTTGGTGACGTCCGCCAACCACGGGATGCCGTCCACCTCGGTGGCCACCTGCTCGGCCCGTTCGCGCTCGAGGTCCACACAGAAGACCTTGGCCCCCATCTGAGCCAGCGCATGGGATGACTGGCGGCCCATGCCCTGCCCGGCACCGAGCACGATGAACCCCTTGTCGTCGAGCCGCATGAGCTGCGCGTAGTCGGGGACGGGTGAGTTGTCGGCCATGGTCAAACCTCCAGTTCGAGCGGTCAGGCCCATCGGGCCACAATGTCGTCCACGATGCACATGGTGGTGAGGAAGGCCATGGTGTTGTCCATCACCGCGTCGCCGTAGTCGGCTGGAATACCCGCCACGGCATCTCCGGCCAGCACGACCTGATAGCCGAGATCGACGGCGTTTATCGCCAAGCCCATCACTCCCACGTTGAGCGACACGCCGGCCGCCACCACGGTGGTGACCCCGAGATTGCGCAGAGTTTGGTCGAGCGAGGTCCCCAAGAACGGCGACATCCCGTGCCAGCGGGCGATCTCGATGTCAGACGGCTGGGGGTCGAACTCGCCGATAACCTCGGCTGACTCCGACCCGATCAGCAGACTCCCGTTCTGCTCGCTCATCTTGGCCGACACCGCCAGCATCCGGCAATTGGCCGCGCTCCCCGCCCAGTCGGGCCGAAAATGGGCCAAGCAGTGCACCACCGGCACCCCCGCCGCCCGGGCCCCGGCGCAGAGGCGGGCCCCGGCGTCGATCGCCCCTCGGTCGAGCATCACATCCCGCAAGCCCCCCAGGGAGGCCATGTCGCCGATCACCCCTCGCTGGCACTCCATGGTGACCACCGCGGTGTGCGACGGGGCGAGCAGTTCATCGAGGTCCACAGGCATCGGCTGAGACTACCCGACACACCACTAGCGCGTGCCACAAGGGGGGGTTGAGAGTGGGGCTCGATCGATCTCGGCCAAGAATTGGGCTATCTCAACCCGGTCGAGGGCATACCCTCGGCCTTGCGCTCCGGGGTCTACTGCGAACACCATCCCCCACACCTCGCCGGCGGCGTTCACCAGCGCCGCTCCGGAATCGCCAGGGCGCAGCAGGGAGTCGATCTCCAGCACCCGCCGGTCTTCTGCCACCTCGTCGTACACCATGTCACGCCCCTTGGCCCATATCCTGCGCTTCACGGTGAAGGGCAGGAACTCGACTCCATGATCGCGATCAACCGAGGCGGCATCCCCCACCGCGCCCGCCAGCGCCACGGTTGGCGCCAGCGCCACCCGAGAATCCCGCGAATCCGCAATCGATAACGCGGCGATGTCCCGGCCAGGGTCGAAGCCAGTCAAAACGCCGGTCTGCGAACCGCCGTCGGGCGTGGTCACGGTGATCTCCTCAACCCCAGCCACCACATGGGCGTTGGTAAGCGCCAATCCGGGCTCGACCACAAACCCGCTGCCCTCGCTGAACCGTCCACAAGCCGACCCGCTGACGTGGACTGCGGCCGCAGCGATGTCGTGGCGCTCGGCCAGCATTGGCCGCAGCGGGGCATCGAGGGCCCAGGTGAGACTCCAGCCCACCAGCAGGCCCACTGCCGCCAGCCACAGCCGCCGCCGCCGCTTCCTCAGCGGTAGCCCCTCGAGGGCGCTGGACCGGGATCCGAAAGCCGATCCCGCAGCTGGCGGGCGATCACCATCTTCTGGATTTCGTTGGTCCCCTCCCCGATGACCATGAGGGGGGTGTCCCGGAAGTAGCGCTCCACCGGGTACTCCTCGGTGTAGCCGTTGCCCCCGTGGATGCGCATGGCGTCGGAAGCGATCTCGAAAGCAGCCTCCGAGGCGAACAGCTTGGCCATGCCCGCTTCCAGGTCGATGCGCTCCCCGGAATCGTGGCGGCGGGCGGCGTCGTAGGTCATCAGCCGGGCGGCGTGGAGCTTGGTGGCCATCTCGGCCAGCTTGAACCCGATGGCCTGGTGGTCGTAGATGGGCCGTCCGAACGTCTCCCGCTCCTGGGCATACCCGATGGCCGCTTCCAGTGCGGCTTGGGCCACCCCAACCGCCCGGGCGGCAATGTTGATCCGCCCCAGCTCCAAGGCGGAAAGGGCATAGCCGAGGCCGTGGCCCACGCCGTCAGGCCCGCCGAGCACATTGGCATCGGGCACCCGGAAGTCGGAGTAGGCCATCTCCACCGTCTCCACGCCCTTGTAACCCAGCTTGGGGATGGGACGCGACACGGTGAGGCCGTCGGCACCCGGCCCCGGCGCCTTCTCCACGATGAAGCAGGTGATCCGGTCGTCGGGGGTGCGGGCCAAGAGCATCACCATCTGAGCCCGCATGCCGTTGGTCACCCACATCTTGGTGCCGTTGACAATCCACTCGTCGCCATCGGGCACAGCCCTGCAGCTGATGTTGCGGGTGTCGCTGCCGGCATCGGGCTCCGACAGCGAGAAGGCCGACCGGAAGGAGCCGTCGGACATGCGGGGCAGGAAGCGATCCCGCTGCTCGTCGGTGCCATAGCGCCCGATCATGGTGGCGGCGATCTTATGGGTGTTGAGAATGCCGGCCAGCGACATCCATCCCCGAGACATCTCCTCGATGATGCGGACGTAGGTGCTGGAGTTCAGCCCCAGCCCCCCGTACTTCTCAGGGATGGTGGCCCCGAACAGGCCGAACTCGCACATCTGGGCGAACATCGCCTCGGGGAACTCGTCGGCGTGCTCCAGAGCTGAGGCGTTGGGGATGACATCCCTGTCCACCCAGGTTCGGATGGCGTCGACCAGCTCGTCGGCCAGTTCGGTTTCGTCAGTAGCCATTTATGCCCTCCAGCCCGGCGGCCATGAGCCCACGATAGGGCTTCAGGCCATCACTCAACCCGTCGAAGCCAGCCGAATGCGGTGATGTGGGTAGGGTTCAGGGCCGTGGATGGGCGCGAGGAGGCAATCCAAGAGCTGACCGCACCGGGCGGGTTGTTCGAGTTGACCACCGAGGACGTTCTCGGTCAGCCGGCCGCGGTGTTCGCCAGCCGGATGCGCTCGCTGCGGGAGATGGTGGCCAAGGCCGCTGCCTTCGCCGACCAGGAGTTCTTGGTTCTCCAAGACCAGCGGCTCACCTTCGACGACTTCACCTCCCAGGTGGCCGCCGCGGCCGCTGCGCTGCAACAGCGGGGAGTCGGACACGGGGATCGGGTGGCGATCTTCGCCGCCAACTGCCCTGAGTGGGTGGTCTCGTTCTTCGCCGCTACCAGCCTCGGGGCCATTGTGTCGGCCTACAACGGCTGGTGGACGGCTGACGAGGTGAACTACGCCACATCGCTCAGCCAACCGGAGTTGATGATCGCCGACCGAGCCCGCCTCGAGCGGTCCGGTTCGGGCCGCCCCGATCTGGCGTGCGTTGTGATCGAGGACGACTGGGACGGCTTTATCGCCTCCGGCGCCGGGACTTCGCTGGGCGACGTGGAGCAGCCGCTGGCCGAAGACGATCCGGCGGTGATCCTCTTCACCAGCGGCACCACGGGGCGGCCTAAGGGTGCGGTGGCCTCGCATCGGGGGCTGATCGGGTTCGCGCAGTCCACCCTGATGAACGGGGCGGTGCGGGCCATCACCGAGAGGAGGAGCAATCCCGGTACCGAAGACGGCGGGGCGCCGAGCCCGCCGGACCAGACGGTTACGCTGGGCACCTCTCCGCTGTTCCACGTTTCGGGGCTGTACGGCACCACGCTCATCGCCATGGTGACGGGAGGCAAGATCGTCTACCGCCGGGGCCGCTTCGACCCCGAGGCCGTGCTCCAGCTCATCGAAGACGAGGGCGTCACCGCTTTTGCGTCCCTCGGCAGCATCGGCTCGCGGCTGGTAGGCCACCCCCGGTTCGGCGAGTTCGACACCTCCAGCGTGATCAACGTGAGCTTCGGCGGCGCGCCCGCCAGCCCCGCGGTGCAAAACCTGATGCGCCAGGCCTTCCCCAACGCGGCCCAGGCAGTGGGAATGGGCTACGGCTCCTCGGAATCGGTGGCAGTGGTCGCCGCCATCGGCGGAGGGGAGTACCGGGAGCGCCCCACCTCCTGCGGCCGGGTGGCCGTCGGCTTCGAGGCGGAGATCCGCGACCCCGACGGCCACGTGCTCCCCACGGGGCAGGAGGGCGAGATCTGGTGCCGCAGCGCCTACACCATGCTCGAATACTGGAACGACCCCGCATCGACGGCGGCGGCCATCGATCCAGCGCGGTGGCTGAACACCGGCGACATCGGCTGTTTTGACGACGACGGCTACCTCTACATCAACTCCCGGGCCCGGGACTTGATCCTGCGCAACGCCGAGAACATCTACCCCATTGAGATCGAATACCGTCTCGACGCCCATCCGTCGGTGGCCGAGTCGGCTGTGTTCGGCGTGGAGCACCCCGAGACGGGCCAAGAGGTCAAAGCCGTGGTCGTGCCCGACGGCGAAGACGCCGACCCCGACGAGCTGGCCGCTTGGTGCCGGGAGGTGCTGGCCGCCTACAAGGTACCCACCCTGTGGGAGATCCGCGCCGCGCCCCTGCCCCGCAACCCCGCCGGCAAGGTGGTCAAACGCGAGCTGTACTCCTAATCCGGTCGGCAGGCTACCAAACGGGAAACTTCGCCTTGTCGGGAAGCCCGGAGCGTCCGACCACTGCCTCCCCAGCCTCTTGACAGCGGGCGTAGAAGGTGTCCTCGTCGATTGTGGTCATGCGACCGTCCTCAACAACCTTCCGCCCGTCTACAAACACGGTGTGGACGCCCCGCCCGTCGGCCGACCAGACCAGCTGGTTCATCACGTTCAGCAGCGGGCGCCACTCGGGACGGTCGGTGTCGTGCAATACCACGTCGGCCAACTTGCCCGGTGCCAGCGAGCCGATCTGATCCTCCATCAGCATGGTGCGGGCCCCGCCCAGGGTGGCCATCTCATAGGCTTTCTCGGCCGGGAACATCTGGGGGTCCATGCGGGCGTCCTTGAACAGTCCGGCCACCAGGTAGGCAGCCCGCATCAGATCGGAGTAGTTGGAGGCGTTGTTGCCGTCGGTGCCCAGGCTCACGTTCACGCCGGCGGTCACCATCTCGGGGATCTTGCCGATCTGGGTCACGCCGTAGCTCACCTTCAGGGCGGTGGTGGGGCAGTGGACCACCGTCGATCCCGCCCCGGCCAGAAGCCGGATCTCCTGATCGTCGACATGCACGCAGTGGGTGATGGCAGTGTCGTCGCCCAGCACCCCCAGTTCGCCGAGACGCACCATGGGCCGTTGGCCGAACGCAGCGACGAAGCTTTCCGGGTCCGAAGCGGCCGGAGACATGTGAAAGCTGAGCCCCACCTCGAATTCATCGGCGGTGGCCCGAGCCGCCCGCCAGAGGGGGTCGGAGCAGGTGGTGTGGCCCACCACCATCGACCACGCTCCCAGCCTCCCCCCCGCCGCTCCCCGGAACCGCTCGACGGTGTCGCGCAGGTTGGCGATGGCCTGATCGGTGTCTTGGCGGTACACGCTGGGCTCAGGGGGCAGATCCCATACCCACTTGCCGACCCGACCCCGGATGCCGGCTTCTTCGAGGCCGTCCACCACCTCATCGACGAACCGGATGGTGCCCGCCTCCAAGAAGCAGGTGGTGCCCGACTTGAGCATCTCCACCGCGGCCAGCTGCCCCGACAGGCGCTCCTCGTCGGCGTTGTACACCGAGTAGAGCGGGCACAGCCAGTCGAACACGTTCTCCTCGAACGGGGTGTCGTCGGGCACATAGCCCCGGGTGAGAGGCTCACCGGTGATGTGGATGTGGCTGTTGACCAGCCCGGGCGTGACCACGAACCGGTTGCCGCCCACCGTCTCCGCGGCCCGGTAGCGAGCCTCCAAGTCGGATGCCCGGCCCACTTCGACGATCTGGTTGCCCCGCACGGCTACTGCGCCATTTCGAATGATGTCTCGGGTCGGGTTCATCGTGACCACGTACCAGCCTTTGATCAGCGTGTCGATATGTTCTGCCATGGTGCTCCTCGGGACGAACGGGGTGGTTTGCAGGCAACGTACGCGTATTGGTGGCCGATGGGCTCAAGGAGGCGGAGGAATTCGAATCCGGCGTCTCTGAGCCAGTCGACGACCTGCGCGGCGGCGATGGGGAAGCCGTGGATGGTACTGGCCATCATGGCCATGCCCATGTGTACGCAGTGAGGGCTCCACTGGGGCTCGGGGGCGACGAAGTAGTCGGCCAGCACGAGCCGTCCCTCGGGTCGCAGCGCCTCCCACGCCCGGGCGATGAGATGGCGGGCGCCGTCGGGCCCCTCGGTGCGGCATACATGGCCCAGCACCGTGATGTCGTAGCCTCCGGGCTCGATCTCGACGGTGTGGAAGTCGCCGGGGCGGAACTCGCAGCGGTCGGCCACGCCGTGTTCAGCAGTGGTGCGGCGGGCGACCTCGACCACTCCGTCGAGGTCGTTGATCACCGCGGTGGCTTCGGGGCAGGCCTTGAGCACGGCGATGGCCCACGGGGCGCCGCCCGCTCCCAGGTCCAACACCCGGGGGGCCGCCATCGCGCTATAGCGCACCTGGAGGTCGGCCCGGGTGGCGGCTCGGAGCATCGTGGCAAAGGTTCCCTCCACCAGGGGGCGGTAGAAGCCAGCCGGGTCGTCATCAATCGGCTCGGCGGGACGACCGGCCCGGATAGTGTCGGCCAAGCCGGACCAATTCTCTAAAGGGCCGGGGGCTACCGGCACCAGCGAAGCCATCGACGCCGCCCCATCGCGGGTGAGGTAGCGGGCCGCAGCGTCGTTCAGGCCGTAGCGGCCGCCCGCCCGCTCGAGGAGGCCGAGCACGGCCAGGGAGTCGAGCAGCGCTTCGAGGTGGAGCGCCGAAACCCTTAGCTCGCGAGCCAGCTCGGGGGCGGCCACCTCGGGTGGGCCGCCGGGGTCGGCGCCACGGTCGGCCAAGGTGTCAAACACCCCCAGCTCAAGGGCTGCCACCAGTACATGGAACGAGCCGAACCCGCTTATCACCGCCCACACTGGGGCCGAGGGCGGGGGCTTGTGATCGGTCCAGGGCCGGCCCATCCGCTCGGGGACATGCGACTTCTTCAGTTCGGGATACGGGGAATCAGCCATGGCGGTGCCACATCACGCTCCGGTCAGGGTTTCAACAGGATCTTGCCGAAGAAGTCGCTGGCCAGCAGCTTCGCCTGGGCCTCGGCTGTGTCGGCCAACTCGAACACCGAGTCGACTGCCGCGGTGAACCCGCCGCCGCAGAACATAGCCCACGCCGGGCCGAACTCTTCGGGACGATAGGGGTCGGAGCCCAGAATCTTGATGCCGGAGTGGAACACATAGCCCAGCGAGGGGATGACCGCCTCGTCGCCGGAGGAGTTGCCGCAGTTCACCAGCCGTCCGCCGATGCCCAACGCGAACAGCGACGAGCCGAACAGGGCGGTGCCCACATGGTCGAACACCATGTCTACCCCCGCGTCGGCGGTTATCTCCCGAGCCCAGGCGGCCACATCGCCGGTTCGATTGTTGAGCGCATGGGAGGCACCCCGCTCAAGAGCCCGCTGGCATTTCTCATCGGTGCCCGCAGTGGCCAGCACGGTGGCCCCGGCGTTGACGGCGAACTCGATGGCGGCCACCGACACCCCTGACCCCGCGGCGTGGATCATCACCGTCTCGCCCGACGTGAGCCCGCCCACCGCGAACAGCCCGTGGGCCGCGGTGAGGTAGCAGGTGGGAAAGGTGGCCGCGGCCTCCAGCGGCATGGCGTGGGGCACCGGGTAGGCATGCGATGCCGGCACGAGGCACCGCTCGGCGTAGCCTCCATCGGCGGTGGCCCCGATGATGCCCAGCTCCCCGTAGAGGTCGCCCCGGCCCCCCAGCTTGGAGCGGTGGTCCACTCCGGCCAGCGACGGGTCCACCACCACCCGGTCGCCCACGGCAACCTCGTCTACCTCGGCACCGATTTCCGACACCACTCCGGCCACATCCATCCCCGCGATGTGGGGCAGGGTGAAGCCGGGCATGGTGAACCAGCCGTTGCGCTGCACAACGTCCAATCGGTTGAGCGCGCAAGCCACCACGTCGACCACCACGTCGACCGGTCCGGGCTCAGGGTCGGGCACTTCCTCGTAACGGAGTACTTCGGGCCCCCCGGGCTCGTGGTATCGCATCGCCTTCATCGCCGCTCCCTGTTGCTCGGCTCGCCTATTTCAGACCGCGGATGAACGGTCGGGCCAGGGCCGCCGGGGATCGCACCCGTTTGGCGAACAGGGCCATGGCGCCAATAGTGACCAGATAGGGCAGAGCCTGCAACAACTCGGTGTTGAGCTCATAGCCCAGCCCTTGCAGCGACAGCTGGAAGGAGAGCGCTCCTGCGAAAAGCACACAGCCCGCCATGGTGCCCCACAGCGTCCAGCCGCCGAAGATCACCGCGGCAATGGCGATAAACCCCTGGCCGCCGATCACGGAGTCGTCGAAAGTGGCCAGGCGGGCAAACAAGAAGTAGGCGCCGCCCAGCCCGGACGTGAGACCGGCATAGTAGATCGACTGGCGGCGGCGGCGGTTCACATCGATGCCGCTCACGTCGGCCGACTGGGGGTTCTCTCCTGCGGCCCGCAGCTCCAACCCCCAACGGGTTCGGTACACCAGCCACCAAGACAGCGGCACCAGCCCGTACAGGAGATAGAACGGCCACGGCTCCCCGAACAGCGCCTCTCCGAACAGCGGTATGTCCACCAAGATCGGTATCTCCACCTCTGAGGCGTAGTCGGCCTTCGGGTCGATCTCCCGGTCCAGGAACCCGGTGAGGCCGACGATCAAGATGTTGAGGGTGAGGCCGACCACAAACTGATCGGCGGTGAGGCGATGGCTCATCTCCGCTTGCACGGCGGCGATAACCAGTCCTCCCAATGCCCCGAACATCATGCCCACCGCCACCGATTCCGCCAGGTGGTAGCCGAGCGCGCCGGCGAACGCGCCGCCCAGCAGCATCCCCTCCACCGAGATGTTCAGCGTGCCCGATCGCTCAGCTACCCACTCACCGGTAGCGGCGAAGGCCAGCAGCGCGGCGAACAGCGCGCCGTTGATGTAGGTGGACTCGCTCGACAGCACGTCGGCGCCCGCGGAGAAGAAATCGATCAGCACGACCTCTCCGTTGCTGCGGCCCGAGCCCGACGGCGGTCCCGCAAGAAGACCACCGCAGGGGGAACCAGAAGGGCCAGCACCAACAGCCCTTGCACCACGTCGGTGATGCGGCTCTCCACCCCGGTGCTGTTCACAAAGCCCGCTCCGGTGCGCAGCCCGGCGAATACGAACGCGGCCACCACTGCGGCCAGGGCCCGCTCTCGGGCCAAAAGGGCCACCAGCAAGCCGGTCCAGCCGATGTTGTCGGAGAAACCGGGCACCAACCGGTAGTTGCCGAATGAGAAGCCCCCGCCTGCGAGCATGGCCGCACCGGCCAGGCCGGCGAAGGCGCCGCCCACGGCCAATGCGGTTGCTCCGAAGACGGTGGACGACACGCCGGCGCGCTGGGCGGCCCGGGGATTGTGGCCCAGCATCCTGAGCTGAAAGCCCCACACGGTGCGGGCCAGCACGTAGGCCACCGCCACCGCCAGAGCCAGAGCCACGTAGACGGTGATGGGGAACTCGTTGCCGAAAATATCCGGGCGGGGAATCCTGTTGTCTTGGGCCAGCTGATCGCTCACCAGGTTTCGGTTGCCTCGACTGGCTTCGTCGGCCAACAGCAGCCATTGCTGCTTCAAGCCGTACCCCACGGCCTGAGTGGCCACAAACACCAGCAACAGAGTGCTCAAAACCTCGGGCACCCCTCGCCAGAAGCGCAGCACACCGGCCAGTGAGGCCCATACCGCCCCGCCTAAAGCGCCGAACAGCAACAGCAGCACCACGTTCAGCGGTCCCGGACCGCCGATCCGGAAGCTGAAGTACACCGCAAATGCTGCGCCCATCAGCAGCTGACCCTCTTGGCCGATGTTGATCAAGCCGGCTTTGGCCGAGATCACCGTGCCCAACGCCACGAGTAGCAGCGGTGCGGCAATCGCCAGGGTCTCTCCCCATCGGCCGGGCGCCTTGACGCTGCCGTCTACCAGCGCCTCCACCACCGGCCACCAGTCGCCTCCGGTGGCCTCCACAATCACGCTCGACAGGACGAGGGCGATGACGCTGCTGAGCGCATATAACACTGCCCATTCGCTGGCCCGGGCGCCCCGGTTCATGCCTCGCTGCCGCCTATGAGCAATCCGAGAGTGTCGAGATTGGCATCGGCTCGGGAGAGCTCGCCTGCGGTGCGGCCCCGAGACATGACCACGATGCGATCGGCCAATTCGAGGATTTCCTCCAGTTCGCTGGAGATCAACAGCACCGCCACCCCGTCTTCGGCGGTTTGGTGCAGGCGATCAGTCATGTACTCGATGGCCCCTACATCAAGCCCTCGGGTGGGCTGGGCCGCCACCAGCACAACGGGCTCTGCGGCCAACTCCCGAGCCAGCACCACCCGTTGCTGGTTGCCGCCCGACAGCGACCACAGCGGAGCGTCAGGCCCAGAGCAGCCGATGTCGAAATCCTCGATCATCTGCTGGGCCAGTGCAGTCATTGCCCTCTTTTTCATCACCCCGCGGCGAGCAGCCTGGTGAGGGTCCACCATCAACAAGTTCTCGGCCACCGTCATGTCCAGCACCACGCCGGAGTCATGGCGGTCTTCGGGGATCACCGCCACCCCCGCCTTGGCCATAGCACCGGGTGAGCCGGCGGGAACCCGTACATCATTGGCTATCACTCGGCCTGCATCCAGCCCAACAAGGCTTGACAGCAGGTCGCCCAGGGTACGCTGGCCGTTGCCCTCCACACCGGCCACGCCCACGATCTCCCCTGCTCGAAGGTCCAGGCTGATACCGTCCAGAAGCCGGATGCCGCCCCGTCCCTTCACCGTGGCATTCTCGATCCGCAGTACCAGCCGATCGGCAGTCATGGCCTGCATCGGCTGTCGGTCCTGTTTCTGGGCGGCTGCTTCATCCTGGACCCCTGTGAGGCCGAAGGCAGCCCGCTCCGAGCGCAGCGACACTTCTCGACCCACCATGGCGCGGGCCATGCTGCGGGCATCGGCCTCATGTGTGGGCCGGTGGTCCACCACTCGGCCTTGTCGCATAATGGTGATCTCGTCGGTGGCGTGCAGCACCTCGTCGAGCTTGTGGCTGACCAGCACCACGGCTCGGCCCTCAGCCGCCACCACCTCGCGCAGCGTGCCGAAAAGCTGCTCCGATTCCTCGGGAGTGAGCACCGAGGTGGGTTCGTCGAACACCAAGATGTGGGGATCGCGGCGCAAGCACTTGATGATCTCCACCCGTTGGCGCAGTCCGGCAGTGAGTTCGCCCACTCGGGCATCCAGGTCGATCTCCAGGCCGTACTGACGGCTGATGGCCGCCACCCGGTCGCGCACCCCGGCCGGTTTGAGCCGCCCCTCTTCACCCAGGGCAACGTTCTCCCACACGGTGAGCTGCTCCACCAGGCTGAAGTGCTGGTGGACCATGGCGATTCCCAATGCTGCGGCCGCCAGGGGATCGTGGATGGTTCGGGGTTGGCCGTCGATGCGGATCGAGCCTGCATCAGGCAGCACCAGCCCGATGAGCACCTTCATCAGGGTTGACTTGCCGGCACCGTTCTCGCCCAGGATGCCGTGAACGCGGCCGCGGTGCAGACTGAGGTCAACCTGATCGCAGGCGACGATACCTCCGAACCGCTTGGTTATCCCGGCGAGTTCGACACAGGGCGCCGAGGGGCTTCGCCCCTCGGCGCCTGTCATTTCGGGCGTTGCCTCGGTCACCCGCCGCCGTAGGACTCAGCTGAGATCTCGCCGAGAACGCCGAGCAGTTCGCCGTCGGTGGCAACGGCTTCGAAGGCATCGGCCAGCAGTGCCTCTCCTTCTGCTGAGGGATCGCACAGCTCGCCGCCATTGAGGCTTGGTTCGGTTGGGAAATCATAGGTGGCGCCCTCGGTGAGGTCTCCCGAGATGATGAGAGGCAGCACCTCCTGAGCGTATCGCCCGCCGTCAAAAACGATGCTTCCCGTCCAGTCGATCCCATCGTTGCGGGAGCAGATGTCGGCGGGGCCGGCGGCGAACACCGCAATCCCCTCGTCAGTGGCCAGCTGGGCGACTGGGTTCAGCGCCCCGCCCAGGTAGGCATAGACCAAGGTGGCGCCTTCGGCAATAGCGTTGGTGAGCGCAGCGGTGGCGTTGGCCGAGTTGTCGAAGTCGAATGGAGAAGCACCGGTGGCCACGTACTCCATGGTGAACGACGGGTCCACCGACTGGAGGCCGTATACGGTGGCGTTGTACGCCTCCTTCTCGAAGCCGAGGTCGCAGCAGCCCAAGAACACGGTGGTATCCCCGCCGCGATCCCGCAACTCAGCACCCATGGCCACGCCTGCGGTGTAGTGGATGGCCGATCCCCAGTCAGTGGCCTGAGCCAGCCCCGGTGTCTCTGGGAACCCGGCCCCGCAGTTGCAATACCAGAAGATATCGGGGTATTGCTCGGTGAGGTCGGCCAGAGGCTCGGCAATCTCGCTGGCACCCACCAAGATCACATCCACTCCCTGAGCCGCCAAGTCGGACATGGCTTGGGCGGCTTCGGCTGCGCCGATGTTGTCGCTCACGATGGGGGGGGCGAAGCCGTTTTCGGCCGAGAACTCCTCGGCAAAATCCACCAGCGCCTGGTAGTAGCCCTCATCGTCTCGAGGCCCGGCGGCCGCAACCCCGATGGTCAGGGTGCTGTCGCCATTGGCATCGAAGGTGTCCAACAGCGCTTGCAGCTCCGTGTCGATCGGCGGTTCGGCCGCGGTGTCATCGTCATCGTTGCCACAACCAGCAGCCACCAGGGCCAGCACAGAAAGCAGCGCTGCCAACAGGCAAAGCTTGCGGGTGGGTCGTCTCATCATTCTTTCCCTCCAGAGAGATCAGGCCAAAGCCCTATCGTGGTTCGGCAGCCTACTCCCGCCCCCTTGCGTCAGTCCTACTTGCCCATGCCCTGCAAATGGTCGGGCCGCACGTGCCGCTCGGCGTGCTATAGTCAAGGTCCAAACTTCCCCCAGCAAGCCCGCTCCAATCCGATGAGGAGAACCTCGTGGACCAAGCCATACTCGCCCTGCTGGGGGTAATTATCACCCTGATGCTCTATCTCGACCGGAGCCGACGCGCCGACACGGCCCTGCTGCGCCAGGAGACCCAAGCTGGCCTAGCCCAGATGGAAACCAGAATGGACAACGGCCTAGCCCAGATGGGAGTAAAAATGGACAAGGGCCTAGCCCAGATGGAAACCAGAATGGACAAGGGTCTCGCCCAGGTTCGAGAAGAGGTCAGGCTCGGCGACACCCAAACCCGCGAGGAGATGCAAAGGGGCTTCGCCTACCTGCACGAGCGGATCGACAAGCTGACCGAGGCCGTCTTGGACTTGGCCCGCCGGGTGGGCCGGCTTGAGGGCAGGGCCGAAGCTGCATCGGTCTCTGCCCAGACTTCCCAATAGTCGTACCCTGTCAGAAGCGGCCGTGCCCCCCGGGCCAGTGCTGGCGGTAGCGCCGCACCAGCCAGCGGTTGAACTGCACGTGGGTTTCCTCCTGCCAGGAATACCGGCCCCGCACCGCGAACCTGGACCGCAAACCCCGCTGGACCTTGGTGGTGGCATCTTGGTCTTGGGCCACGAACACCTGCACACCGTCGTCGCTGGCCTGCAACAAGTGATCGAACATGGGATGTTCCAGCGAGTCGGGGTGCAGCAGATAGCCGATCTCCACGTCGATGGTCTCGGCCGAGGTGGGCCGCACAATGAAAAAGAACGCCATGTCGGGGGCGGTGCCGAAACAAAGAGCGGGTGGGATCAGCGCGAAGGTAGACCGCCACCTCTCCTCTTCGGTCAGCTTGGGAAACACCGGCAACAGGGCCTTGCGGGTGGCATTGAACCCGCCGTCGATATGGGTGTAGCCGTTCTCCCGGAAGATCACGTTGGAGTCGTCCGACCACGGCACCGGGAACCGAGCCATCTCCGAGGGGCAGAAGTCCTGGATCACCTGGTGGAGGCGGTTGGCGTGGTAGCCGTCGTTGAAGTTCTCGAACATGACCTTCCAGTTCCAGGGGAGGTCATGGAGCGTGAAGGTGCCCGGGCACACGCAGCTGTCGAGCCCGTAGTTGGCGAGGTAGGGCTCGTACCGCTCCAGAGTGGGGGCCAGCGGCGATGCCTCGGAGTTGAAGTTGACGAAGATGAAGCCGTGCCATAGCTCAACTGCCAGATTGGGCAGGCCCCAGTCGTCGTTGTCGAAACCTTGGGTGCGCTCCATAGCCGGGGCTCCCATCAGGCGACCGTCCAGGCGATAGCTCCAGTGGTGGTAGGGGCATCGGAACGAGCGTCCGTTGCCCTCCCCCTCCACCACCTGCATGCCGCGGTGGCGGCAGACGGCCGAGAAGGCCCGAATGGCGCCATCCCTCTGGCGGGCCACGATGACCGGCTCAGTGCCCACCGTGGCAGTGAACCAGTCGCCGGCCTCGGGGATCCGGCTGGCTACCCCAACGCAGCACCACTCCTGTTCGAACAGCGCCCGGCGCTCGAAGGCCAGAAATTCCTCGGAAGTGTAAATCTCGGGGGGCAGGGTCACCGCAGTGGCCACGTCGGTGGTCGAGTCTTCGAACGACTCCAGCAGGTCGTCGGTCAACATGGTCATGTCGTGGCCTCCTGTGAGGCGTTCGCTTCTTGCCGCAGCAAGAATTTCCGGATCTTGCCCACGCTGGTCCGGGGCAGCTCTTCTGCAAGGGTAAACGAGCGGGGCAGTTTGGCCTTCGTCAACCGCTCCTGGCACCAAGATGCCAGTTCATCCTCAGAGGGAGGCCGGGCCGGGTCGGCCGGAACCACGAAGGCCACTGGCACTTCGTCGCGTATCGGGTCGGGGGCGCCCACCACTGCGGCTTCAAGCACAGCGGGATGGCTGGCCAGCACCGACTCCACCTCTACGACAGAGACGTTTTCCCCCGCCACCTTGAGCACGTCGGAATGGCGACCGTCGAAGTAGTGGCGCCCATCGGCATCGACGTGAGCCTGATCGCCGGTTCGGAACCAACCGTCGGTTGTGAAGGAGGCCGCGGTGGTCTCCGGGTCATCCAGATAGCCGGCGAACAGCGTCAATCCGGGCTCTCCCCCCACCAGCATCTCTCCGCCGCGCACGGCCACCCGGCAGCCGGGGGTGACTTGGCCCATAGACGACGGAACGGGGTTGCCGGGCGGTTCGGTGAGCACCGCAGGAATGGTCTCTGTCATGCCATAGAGCTGGCGGGGACGGCATCCGAACCATTTCGCCAGGGTTTCGTACTGATCGTCGGCGACGTTCTGGGCATACCAGCAATGGCGCAGTCCCACCCCGTCGACGGGTTTGCCCCGGGCCAGAATCATCCGCATCGGAGCGGCGAACAGGCTGGCGCAGGTGGCCTGGTGGCGGGCCGCCTGGGACAAAAAGCCGCGGGCCGAGAATGCCGGCATCAGCGCCACCGACGCCCCGGCCCAGATGGCCGAGGCGAAAGAGTAGTACTGGGCGTTGGCGTGGAACAGGGGCAAAACCACCAGCTGGCGGTCGTCAGGGGCTAGGTCGGCCCGTTCGGCCATGATTTGGCCGCAGAAGGCGTAGTTTGCCTGGGTTATCTCCACCCCTTTGGGTCGGCCGGTTGTTCCCGAGGTGAACATCACGGCGGCCCGATCCCGCAGGTCGATGGAGGGCCAGTCGACGCGGGCGCTTCCGGTCAGCAGGCTGAGGCTGCCGTCAGCTTCGTTTACCTCGGTGATGGCCATTTTCGGGCAGCACACGGCGGCCCGGTGGTAGACATCGGCCCGGTCGGCAGCGCAGAAACCCGCTTTTGGACGAGTTCGCTCGATGTGGTCGGCAAGCTCTGGCCCCTTGCCCATGGGATCGGAGGGCACGATCCACGCCCCCAGCCGATTGGCAGCCAGCCATAGTGCGATGAACGCCGGCGTGTTGGCCAGCGCCAGATGGACTGAGCTGCCGGGGGTCACCCCCCTTTGAATCAGGCCGGCGGCAACGTCGCCAACCGCGGCATCGAACTGCTCGTAAGTCCAGGAGGCTGTGGTGCCGTCGGGCCGCTCGAACACCAGGAACATCGAGTTGGGCCGCCGGTTCACCGTTCGGACCCACGCATCGGCGAAGAGCGTGGGAGAGTGGGCGGGCGGGCCGAGGTGGCCCGGATCAGCCGTTGGATGCATCGGTGGGCCCGTAGCCTCCGCCCCCGGGCAGATCAAGGCGCACCACATCGCCGGGGTCGAGGGTGATGCGGCTCTGGGTGGTGACCGGCTCGCCGTTGACTCGGAACGAGCCGGCCTGGCCGGCTTCACCCCCGAAAAGGCCCTGCGGCGGGTCGGAAAGGCGGCTGGTCACCGCGTTGAGCAGCCAGGGGCGGGTGGTGTCCACGCTGAACTCGATGGTCTGGCCCTTGCCGCCGGGCTGAGCTCCTCTGCCCTCCGAGTCGGGGCGCAGCGCTTTGCGGGTGAAGCGCACCGGCGCGGAGGCCTCGACCACCTCGATGGGCACTGCGCTGACCCCGGTGGGATAGGAGCAGGCGTCCAAACCCGGCTTGGACGCCCGCGCGCCCACCCCTCCGGCGTAGGTGAACATGGCGGTGATGAACGGCGTGCCGTCGTCGTGGTTGCCGCTCACCTGCATGGTCCACACCGCCCCTGCCCCCTCGGCCATGGACTCCTCCGGCTTGACCTGGGCCAGGGCTTTGAGCAGGGCGTTGGGCAGGAACATGCCGACCACGTGGCGGGCCGTGCCCGGCTGGGGACACACGGCGTTCACGATGGAGCCCTCGGGGGCGGCCATTTTGACCGGGGCCAGGCTGCCGTGGTTGTTGGGAATCTCAGGGTTCAGTACTGAGCGCACCGTGAAGGTGGTATAGGCGTGTGTGTAGTTGCGCACCACGTTGATGCCCCATGGGCTGGCCTCTGACGAGCCGGCGTAGTCGACGAATATCTCTCCGGCGTCGGGGTCTACCCGCAGGGAGCACACGATGTCGATTCGGCTGCCGTCGGCCAGATCCAACACTGCGTCGGCCCGGTACTCGCCAGCGGGCAGCTCGGAGATGCTGGCCCGAGTGGCTGCTTCAGACCGGTCGATGATCTCGTCGGCCAGCTCCTCGATGTCATCGAGGTTGAAAGCGTCGCACAGGGCTGCGAGCCGCTGAGCGCCCACCTCTCCTGAGGCCATCTGGGCGTGCAGGTCGCCGGCCATGTGGTCGGGCTGGCGCACGTTGGACAAGATGAACTTCCACACGTCCTGATTGCGCTCCCCGGCCGCCATCAGCTTGCAGATGGGAATCCACAGGCCCTCTTCAAAGCAGTCCCGGGCCCCGGCGCCGATGCCATAGCCGCCGACATCGGTGTGATGGATGGTGGAACCGAAGTAGGCGATGGGCACGGGACCGCTTCCGGCTGCCGGGGTGCGCCACACGGGGACCAGCACGGTCACGTCCAGCAGCTGTCCCGCAGTGAGATAGGGGTCGTTGGTGACCAGCACATCTCCAGGCTCGAGGGATTCGGGGGGGAACTCCTCCAGCATGTTGGCCGCGCCGATGGCCAGGGAGTTGATGTGGCCGGGCGTGCCGGTCACCGCCTGGGCCACCATGCGGCCCCGCTTGTCGAACACCGCGTTGGCCAGGTCGCCGGCCTCGCGCACGATAGGGCTGAATGCCGCTCGCTGAAGGGCCCGGGCCTGCTCGTTCACCACCGAGATGAGCGACTGCCAGAGGATCTCCAGCTGGATGGGGTCGTAGGTGGGCGGGCTCATTTCTCCCCCGCTACAGCAACGAGGCTGGCGTCTTCGGCAATCGTCACGTTCCATCCGGGACGGATGACCGAAGTCGTCTCCCGTTCTTCCACCAGCGCCGGACCGGCAAAAGAGGTGCCGATGGCCAGGTCGGCCCGGCGATAGACGGGGACATCCATGGCGTCCTGCTCCCGTCCGAACACCGCAGTGCGAGCTGATGCCGGCTGGGGTGATCCAGCCGATGCTGCCGGCGGCGGCCCGGAATAAACCGCGGCGACCTCAGCGGGATCGGCGCGAGCCGAAAGTCGCCAGGTGACCGCCTCGATTGCCACATCATCGATGGTCATGCCGTAGATGCGGCGGTACTCGGCTTCGAACGCGGCGGCCACCTCTTCGTTGGTTGCGGTCCAGGCATCTCCTTCGCCCAGCCAGATGGTGATCTCGTTTCCCTGACCGGCGTACCGGGCGTCGATGCCATAGCGAAAGCCTATGTCGGTGGTGGGCACGCCTGCGCTGAGCAGCACTCTTCGACCGTCGGCCCTCAGCTCGTCGAGGAGGCGGTCGCGGTCATCGGCCGCCACCTCGGCCAGCTTCACCGGCATGGAGCGGGCCAGATCGATGCGCACCGGCGACACGAGGGTTCCAAAGGCCGACAACACGCTGGCGTGTACCGGGAACACGACCCTATCGGAGTCCAAAAGCTCCGCCACCCGGCAGGCATGGGGCGGTCCGGCCCCGCCGAAGGCCAGCACCGTCACCCCCCGCAGATCCACTCCCCGCTCCACCGCATGCATGCGGGCGGCTGCGGCCATGTTCTGGCTGACCACCTCGTACATCCCCGCCGCAGTGTCGATGGCCGACAAGCCGAGCCCGTCGGCTAGGGGCTCGACCGCAGACAGGGCAAGGGCGGCGTCCAAGGGCATGTCACCGCCCAGAAAGGCGTCGGGATCCAACAGCCCGAGCACCACGTCAGCGTCGGTCACCGCGGCCTGCTTTCCCCCTTGGCGGTAGCACGCCGGGCCGGGATCGGCCCCCGACGACTCGGGCCCCACTTTGAGCAGGCCGAACTGGTCGAGGTGGGCCAAGCTCCCGCCCCCTGCGCCGATCTCCACCAAGTCCACCGAGGGCACCGACACCGGGAAGCCCGATCCCTTCTTGAACCGGTACCGCCGGGCCACCTCGAACGTGGTGGTCAGCGCTGGCTCGCCGTCTTCCACCAGGGTTGCCTTCGCGGTGGTGCCGCCCATGTCGAAGGCCAGCAGCCGGTCCTCCCCCATGCGCCGGGCGAACCACCGGGCGGCCAGCGCGCCGGCCGCAGGCCCCGACTCCACCAGCCTTATAGGAGCGGCTGCAGCGTCGTCAGCCGACACCACGCCTCCATTGGACAGCATCATCAGCACCGACCCGCCGAACCCCTCGGCCGACAGCCATTTCTGAAGCTCTTCCAAGTATGGCCCGATGATCGGCATGGTGGCTGCGTTGCAGGCCGCGGTGATCATGCGGGGGTACTCCCGAATCTGCGGCGAGATGTCGGCCGAGGCGCATACCGGCACCCCCAACTCCCGGCGCAGATCGTCGGCCAACAGTCGCTCGTTGGCCGGGTTCACATAGGAGTTGAGCAGGCACACCGCCACCGACTCGGCCTGGGCTGCCTCTAACTCTTGCGTGAGCGCGGTCATGCCGGCCGCCGAGGGCGCCATCAGCACCTCTCCGGTGGCCGCAGTTCGCTCTTCGATCTCAAAAGTCAGCTCCCGGCTGATCGGCGGATCGGGGAACTCGATCTGGAGGTCGTACATGTCGTAGCGGTGCTCGTCGCGGATCAGAAGGGTGTCGCCGAAGCCGGTGGTGGTGACCAAAGCAGCCCGCCCGGTCTTGTTCTCGATGAGCGCGTTGGTGATGAGGGTGGTGGCGTGGACGATGGGAGCGGTGATCTCACCGGGAGCCACTCCGGCCCGGCTCAGAAGCTGACCCACCGCATGCTGTACTCCCTCGAGGGGCGCTGCCGGGGTGGTGAGGGCCTTGTCGACCGTGACGGCGCCGGTGGCCGCATCCAACAGCACCGCGTCGGTGAACGTGCCCCCGATGTCGACGGCGAGGCGCCAATCTGCCATGGGGCTAGCCCTCGGCCATCGGGGAGCGGGAATGGGGCATCGCTCAGCAGGCCAGCAGGTCGTCGCGGGGCGGGGCGAACACGTCGAGGATCCAGCACTCTCCGTACTCGTCATCGCCGATGAAAACCGAGTCGCCGTGCCACACTCCTTTGGGCGCGATATAGGCCTCGCCCGCGCCCAGCACCACCCGCTCCTCGCTTTCGGAGTCGTCGTTGATGCGGAAGTCGAGCTTGCCCCGCACGACGATGCCGAGCTGCTCGTGGTGTTCATGGCGGTGCAGGAACGACCCGGTGGCACCCCCCGCGATACGCCAGAAGCAGAGCTGGAGCCCGTCGCCAGTGATGACCCGGCGCCGGAACCCCTCCCGGTCGGTGCCGACGAACAAGTCGTCGTCGTAGAAGTAGCAGTACCGGTTGGCGAGGTTCATGGCCGTGGAATCGATCTTTCTAGTGGTGTTCGGCCAAGGCGGCGAAGCGCTGCTGCTCTCGGGCCAGATCGAGGGGGCGGATGATGGCCTGGTTCTCCTCATCGCCCCAGTACTCGGCCGGAACCAGCCACATGACCTCGAACTCCAAGCCGTCGGGGTCTTTGGCGTACAAGCTCTTGTTGGCCCCATGGTCGCTCTCACCGTAGAGGGCGCCTGCTTCCTCCAGCCGCTGGCGGACGGCAACCAGCTCCTCCAGGGTGGTCACCTCCCAGGCGATGTGGTACATCCCCACCGACCCTCGGCCGGCCGACGACGACTCGGCGCCGTCGCCGATGGAGAAGAAGGCGATGTCGTGGTGGTTCTCCGAAGCCGGGGCCCGCATGAACACGAATCGACCCGGCTCCTCGATGATGGTCTCGAACCCCAGCACATCGGCATAGAACCGCTGCTGGCGACGGGAATCCCGCACATACAGCACTGCATGGTTCATCCCGGTGATCATGAGTTGATCCTCCTCCAGCCTGTTTCACCTGCTACCGGACACGTTCAGCGCCGGCGGGATGGAGCGCGGGCCCAACTATTCCTGCACCAGCTCGATGAGGGTGCCGAGGGCGCCTTTGGGATGGATGAAGGCAACGGTGGTTCCCCGGGAACCGGGACGGGGCTCGGCATCGATGGCAACGGCACCCGCTGCGACCATTGACTCGAGAGCCGCCGCGCAGTCATCCACTCGGTAGCCGACGTGGTGGAGGCCCTCGCCCCGCTTGGCCAGAAACTTGGCGATGGGCGAATCCTCGCGGGTAGCCGCGGTGAGCTGCACATAGGAGTCGGCTACCTTGATGAGAGCCTCCTCCACGCCGTCGCCCTCCACGACTTCTCGATGCACAACCGAGGCGTCAAACGCCCTCTGATAGAACGAGATGGCCTGCTCCAAGTCGTGGACGGCGATGGCGACGTGATCAATTTCGGTGAGAATCATAATCGGGCCATTGTAGGCCAACCCCTGCTGGCCAATAGAAGGTTTACCGCACGGATCAGGCCGCCTCCCGCCGGGCGTACTCTCCCTTCAGCGCTTCCCACAGTTGGTCGCGCAGGGCTTCGGCGTCGACGCCTTCCAACCGATTGGCCGCTATCACGCCCTCGACCATGTCGGCCAACACTGCCTCCCACACGCGGCTGCGGATCATGACCGCTACCGTGACCGAGCCGTCTTGATGGCGGGCCAGCGAGCGGCGGCGGCCAACTTCTCGGGGCGGGCTGCGGAAGCTGGGCGCAACCAGGCTTTGGTCGCCTGCTGCCGCCCTCAGCTGCCGGGCCGCCTCGGCGAACGCCAAGCATCGACCCGTGCTGTTGTCCAGCGTGCTATTTTCACCGTGAACCACCCGCATCGGCGGGGACGTGTGTGCTTCGGTCTGCTTGATTTCGGTCTGCCTGATTTCCTTCATGATCCCAGTATCCCAGAGGGAGTGACAGTTTCCCGCTCAGCGCAGATCAAGGGCCTTGGTGCGGCCGGTGACCACCCACCAGAAGGCAGTGGCAGCTAGGAGAACCCCGGCCCCGCCCACGGCGACGCGGGGCCCTATCAAATCGGCCAAGGCGCCCTGGAGCTGGGCGCCCAGAGGCAGGCCCGCGAGCAACGTCATCAGGTACAGCGCCAGCACTTTGGCTCGAAGCGCTTCTTCCACCTGGAGCTGTATGACGGTATTGAGCGAAGACGCGGTGGCGATGTGCGACGCGCCCAGAACCGCCAGCGCCACCACTGCCACCCAGAAATGAGGAGACAAAGCGAAGCCCAGCAAAGCCAGCCCGTACACCGGCCAGGCCAGGCCCACGAGGCGACTGCGGGGGATCTGGCCGCCTTTCGCGGCGATGAACGGGGTGTTCAGCACTGCTCCGATGCCGCTGGCTGCGGCCAGCATGCCGTACCTGAATTCGCCGACGCGGAAGACGTCCTCGGCGAAGATCACCACCAAGTGGATGATGGGCTGCCCGAAAAAGGCGATGACCCCGGCAATCAGAACGGCCCCTCGGATGCCGGCGTGGGCCGTCGCGTAGCGCACCGCGGCAGCAGTGTCTTTGAACAAGTTGGGACGGCGACCGTCGGCCGGCGCCGGGTGGGGCACCCGGATCAGCGCCAAGGCCAGCACCGCCGGCGCATAGGTCAAGGAGTTGACCAAGAACGACCACCCCGGTCCGCCGAATGCCAGCACCAAGCCACCGACTGCGGGGCCGACGGCTCGTGAGGCGTTGAACTGGGCCGAGTTCAAAGTGACCGCATTCAGCAATGCCCTGCGGGGCACCAGGTCGCTGACGAAGGCCTGCCAGGCCGGAAGCTGCACACCGTTGACGCACCCGTTCACCACCGCGAGGGCAACGTAGGCCAACGGCCGGTCCACCCCGCCGGCCCACATGGCCGCGAACCCCAGCGCAATCAGCGATTGGGCCGAGTTGGTGACTATCAGCATGACCCGCCGGGGGAACCTGTCAGCCAACGCCCCTCCCACCATTCCCAGACCCACTGCGGGCAGCGTCTGCATCATCGCAGCCAAACCCACCCAGGTACCGCTATCGGTCAGTTCATTGATCACGAAGGCGAGCGCGATCATCTGAACCCATACCCCGGAGTTGGACACGATGGCGCCGGAGAGGAACAGGCGGTAGTTGCGATAGGAAAGCGCCCGGCTGGCTCGTCGGGGCTGCCGGAACTCGGCCACTGCGCCAACCTAACCGTTTCACCCCTATTCTTCCCCGCCCCTATCCTCGAGGCATGGCTCTTGTGCTCATCGACATCGAAGACGGCGTCGCCACCGTGACCCTCAACTGCCCCGAGGTCCGCAACGCGGTCAGCCTGGAAATGAACCGGGAGCTCGATGCCGCTTTCGACCGCTTGGAGGCCGATGAGTCGGTGGGGGCGGTGGTGCTCACCGGCGCGCCCCCGGCGTTCTCAGCGGGCGCCAACTTGGACGATCTGCTGGCTGCGAACGACCCCACGAGCCTGGCCGCCATTTACGCCGGATTTTTGCGGGTCGCCCACACTCCGCTGCCCACGGTGGCCGCGGTGAACGGTGCCGCGGTGGGAGCGGGAATGAACTTCGCCCTGGCCTGCGACGTGATCTTGGCCGGAAGCCAGGCCGCCTTCGAGAGCCGATTCCTCCAGATCGCCATCCACCCCGGCGGTGGCCACACCTGGCGGCTGCGCGCGGTCTGCGACCGCCAGACGGCCATGGCCATGGTGGTGTTCGGCGAGCGCATCGATGGGCCGCGAGCCGCGGAGATCGGGCTGGCCTGGAAATGCGTGGACGACGATGCGCTTCTGGACGAGGCCCGCCGCATGGCTCACCGTCCCGCTCGCGTCCCCCGAGAACTCACCAAGGCCATGAAGCAGACCATCCTCGACATGGGAGCGGTCACCGACAGTGCAGCGGCGGTAGCCCGCGAAGTTGGTCCGCAGGCGTGGTCGATGGGCCAACCCGAGTTCAAAGAGCGGGTGGCCGCCCTCAAGGAGGCCATCAGCACCTCTAGCTCATCCAGCCGGCCACCAGCTCCGGCCCCCGCTCTTCCCACTCCTCTGCAGTGATGGCGTAGCGAACATGGTCCTCCCAACGGCCGTTGATCTCCAGATAGCGCCGAGCGGTCCCCTCTTCGCGGATCCCCAGCTTCTCCACCACCCGGCGGCTGGCCTGATTGCGGGGGATGATGTTGATCTGCACCCGATGCAGGCCCAAGACCTCAAAAGCATGGTCCAGTACCACGACCAAGGCCTCGGGGGCATACTCCCGGCCGGCGTGGCGGCGGTCGATCCAATACCCCACATGGACACTCTGGAACGGACCCCGCTGCACCCCCGACAGGTTCATCTCCCCCACCAGGGAGCCCTCGGCGAATACCCCGAACCCATAGCCCGCATCCATCTGGCGCTCTCGGGCGCGGGCGCTGCACCGGGCGGCGAAAGCCAAGCGGTCTTCCACCACGTCGGGCCCGGTGCTAGGCGGGGTGGGCTCCCACGGAGCCAGCCATTCCCGGTTGGCCCGGCGCACCGCCCGCCACTCGGCGAAGTCACCCTCGGTAAGCGGCCGCAGCTCCACCCGAGATCCGCGCAACGCCTGCGCTTCGCGATTACCCCGAATCCGAGACCAAGTCCGCACTCGCGCCAAACCTAATCGCCAAGCCTGCCGACCTGCCGGAGGGTTAGTCCAGCAAGCTCAGCACCATCCCGTCGAGGATGTCCGACTCTGACACGAGGCAGCTCTCAAAGCCGAAATGCCGCATGATCTTCACCAGAATGGCCATGCCCCCGACGATCACATCCACCCTGCCGGGCTCGAGGCCCGGGTTGGCGGCCCGATCGGCGCGCGCCTCGGTGGCCAATGTGCGGAACACCTCCTCAGCGGCGGCTTTGGTCAGATCGAAGTGGTGGATTTTGCCGCGGTCGTATGCCAGCAGCCCCTGCTCCACCGCCGCCGCGGTGGAAACGGTGCCCGCTAGCCCCACGAGAGTGCGGGCCCTGCGGGCCTCGGGCATCTCCCGATCTACATCGTCGAGGTGAGCACCGGTCACCGACAGGCAGGCGTGCAGTTCCTCGGGGAGCGGCGGGTCACCGTGCAGGTACTTCTCAGTGAGCCGAACACATCCCACGTCCAAAGACATGGCCGCCTCGCAAAAGGCGGTGCCCACGCTCAGCTCAGTCGAGCCTCCCCCCAAGTCCACCACCAGAAACGGCCCCCGCGCCGGATCGAGCTCGGCAGTGGCCCCCCGAAAAGAGAGCCGGCCCTCAGCCGGCCCGCTCAGCAACTCAAGACGGCTGCCGACCACAGCCTCGCCAGCGGCGAAGAACTCATCGCGGTTGGCGGCGTCTCGGGCCGCAGAGGTGGCGGTGATCCGCACTGCCTCCACATCGTGGCGGTCCATCACCTCCCGGTAGCGCCGCAAACAATCTAGCGTGCGCTCGATGGCCTCGGGGGCGAGCCGGCCGGTACGGTCCACCCCCTCCCCCAGGCGAGTGATGCTCATCAGCCGGTCCAGGGTCTCGGCGCCACCCCGGCTGACCAGCAGGCGGGTGGAGTTGGTGCCGCAGTCGATGGCGGCCAACACTGGCGCAGTCATCTTGGATCCTCGGCTTCCAGGTTCTCGGCCACCCAGCGGCCGACCGGGTCGTCGCCCCCGGCCAGGAACCAGGCGTAGTGGGCGTGAAGGCACTTGACGCCCCGACGGGTGCCGCCCACTCCGGCGGAGGGGCGGTGCCCTCTATAAGCGTCGGGTATCGCAGCATCCCGCTCGGCGGCGTAACTGCGATGGGCATCGGCCAGCTCGTCGGGGTCAACCGCGGCCTCGGCCTGGCGCACTCCTCCGGCCGATTCCAGCCTGCTCACCCGCAACACATCGTCAGGACCGACCAACCAGTAGCGGGTGGGCATGGGGGTGCCGCCGTCCAGGACGGGAGCATTCCTGATCACCCGAGGAGTGCCGTCATGGGCTCTGACTGCCACCTCGTAGGGACCTCGGGGCACGCGGCCCAGCAGAGCCTCGAGGTGATCGTCGTCTTTCCCGCGAAGGGTCAGACCTTCTTTTTCTTCTTTCTCTTGAAGATCTTCCTGACGATCCACAAGGCGGCGATGATACCGGCAACAGGGCCGAACTTCTTGGCCGCTGGAGGGCCGGCCACCTCCAACAAGTCAACCGCTTCGGGCTCGGGGCTCGACACCGCCCGGCCGTCTGATTCGTCAGAGGAAGCACCCTCGCCGGAGGAGGAGTCTTCTGCAGGGGCAGACAGCATGGTTTCCAGGTTGTCGGCAAACTGCTCCATGATCTTTGCGCTCACGTCGGGGATGAGGTTGCGGCCGATCTGAGCGACCTTGCCGGTGATCTTGAGGTCGGTGGCAACCTCCACCTTGGTCCGGTCGTCGCTCAGAGGCTCCACCGTGGCGGTGATCTGCGCGCTGGCGTTCCCCTGCCCCCGGGTCTCCCGGCCCTCGGCCAAGATGACCACCTTCATGGCTTCTTGGTCGCGCTCGACAAACGTGGCCTTGCCCTTGTACTGGGCGTTGACCGGACCCACCTTGACCTTGACCAGGCCCAGATACTCCTCGCCCTCGATCTCGGTGAGCTGGGCGCCGGGCAGGCAGGGAGCGATTCGCTCCACATCGTTGAAAGCGGCCCAAACATCGCCAGCCGCTGCCTTCACCTCGATCTCGTTGCTCATCTCCATGCTTGCAAATCCTCCAGGTTTCGTTCAGTCACTTCGATTCCAAACCCTCAGGACCATGCTGCCAAGTCCTCAGCCGTGTCGAAATCCACCGGGTCTCCGCCACAGGATACTTCCACAACCTGCTCGGGCCTCATTCGCATGAGCATTCTGGCCCCGACGTCCCCGCTGGTGGGCAAGAGCGGCCACACGGCCGCCCCCAGCTTCACCGGCGGGCTGCGGCGGCCCCGATAGACGGCGGTTACCAAGTCGCCCCCCGCCTCGGCCACCGCCCGCCACGACTGAGCCCCCACCAAAGGCTGATCGCCCAGCCCGACCACCACGGCATCGTAGCCGTCGTGCTCCGCCGCGAACACGCCGGCTCGCAGCGAGGCGGCCTGGCCCAGCTCCCAAGAATGGTTCTCCACCAAAACGACACCGTCGGGGATGAGGTCGCGCAGCTCCACCGCCCCGGTCACGATGTACACCGCTTCTAGGTCGGCCTCCACGGCGGCGTCGAGGGCGTGTCGCACCACGGTCTTCTGCCGAAACGGGGCCCGCAGCTTGTGGGTGGCGCCTCCGAACCGGGTTCCGGCACCAGCGGCCAGCACGACGGCGGCAATGGTCATGGCCGCACCCGCCCCCTCAGCTCGGCACCGACCATCATGGGGCGAACACCTCGCCATCGGGGTGGAAGGCCGACCAGGCGAACCAGAACTCGTTGGTGTGCACAACCGGCTCAAGCCGGCTGCCGGCCAGCTCTCCCCCCACCGCCTGGCCGAGCACATTCCACATCGAGCCGGTGCGGTCGTCGGTGAACCGCCCGTCGCCCGCCGGGGCGAACTCCAACGGCTCGCCCTCTACCCGCCGGTCGAAGGCCAACGCCGCCCCCACGTCCGCCCCGCCCGCGGTGGAGGACGAGTCCAGCGCATCGGCGGTGCCCGGTGCCCACAGCACCACCACCGGAACCCCGGCCACGGTGTCGTTCACCGCGCCGACGGCCTGCACCGCGCTGAACGGATAGGCCTTGTATCGGCCGCGCACCGTCACGCCGACGGTGCGCTCCAAGGCGGGATAGCGGTCGTCCAGGATGGTGGAGTCGAAAAAACCGGGGATCGGCGCCGAACGAGAGGTGTACTGCACATAGGGATTGCGGCCGTAGCTGCTGGCCGGGCGACCGGGCGGGGCCAGCACCACCCCCTCGGGATAGCCGGCCTTGAAATTCCGCCACGACACGATGGCTGATGGGACGACGTCCAGGCGATGGCCGGCGTAGGCCCCCACCAGGCCCTCTCCGCCGATCTGCTGCCAGAGAGACTCGGTGGCGTCGTCCCACATCACTAGGTCGCTGTGGCGCAAAAGGCCCGAGGTGCCGAATCGCAGTCGCCGGCCGTCGACCACCGGGTCGAACACCAGCGCGCTATTGCAAAGCGGGCAGTAGGTGACGAGCACGGGGCGGCCCTCGATCTCGTCGTTGACGATCTCGTGGACGATGAGCATGGCCAGCGGGTAGAAGCGGGCGGTTTCGCCCACCACCAGCAGCAGGCCGGGCTCGGGGTCGGCCCATCCGCCTTCTGCCGCAGGGGAGAACTCCGGGCTGTCGATGGGCGGGATGCGGTCGCGGATGGGGACCGCCTGAATGCCGATGCGCAATTCGTCGAGGCCGATGGTGCGGGTGGACCAGTCGGTGGCCCAATCATCCGACACCAAGCGCAGCTCCCCAGAGGGCCCGTCGCCCCCGGTTACGACCCGGGCCGTGGGCTGGGCAACCGGCGGCACTGTGGCCGGGGCCGGGGGCGCCGCAGCCGGCGGAGCGGCGGGAGGCTCAGGTGCTGCCGTGGCTTCGACCTCGTTTGCGGCCAGCGCCGTCGGCGCCACCGGCGAGGCGGCGGGGTCGGAGCTGCCGCAGGACAAGAGCACCAGCGCTGCCGCCATCAGGGGGGCGAGGCGCTTGTTGGCAGCGCCCGTCCCGGCCAGGGAATTGAACCTGTTCACCGGAGCCCACCGGCTGCGCTTCATCCCTCGGCCGACGGGCGGTGGATTGGGCCTTCGCCGTCGCGCAGCGAAGGAGCGGAGTGGCCGGTTCGGTTGGCGATTATCTCGGCGCACACCGAGACAGCGGTCTCTTCGGGGGTGCGCGAGCCGATGTCCAGCCCGATGGGGGCCATGAGCCGGTCGATGCTCTTCTCATCTACGCCCACCTCGCGCAGTCGCTCCAGTCGGGTGGCGTGGGTGCGCCGGCTGCCCATGACCCCGATGTAGCCCACATCGGTGGCCACCGCCCGTTGCACGGCGGGAACGTCGAACTTTGGGTCGTGGGTGAGGATGCACACCGCGTCGTGGGGGCCGAGCCGGTAGCCGTAGGCGTCGAACACCTCATCAGGCCAGGCCGCCATCACCCGGTCGGCCATGGGGAACCGCTTGACGGTGGCGAACACCGAGCGGGCGTCGGCCACGACCACGTTGAAACCCAGCAGCTTGCCGGCCCGGGCCAGCGCAGCGGTGAAGTCGACCGCGCCGAAGACAAGCATGATCGGCGGGGGCGAGAACGACTCTATGAACACCGAAACGTCGGTTTCCCGAGCCTGGCCCTCAGCCCCGTAGTGGCGCACGCCGGTGCGCCCCGCGGCCAGCTCCCCCACCGCGTCGCGGCTCACGATCCGGTCCAGCTCCAGATGCCCCAGCGTTCCGAGGACGTCGCCGTCGGGCTCGACCACCAGTTTGGCCCCGGCGTTGCGGCCTTCGATGACGGTGGCCAGCGCCACCGGGCGCTCATCGGTGATGGCATCCCGGAGCCGGTCGTAGAGTTCGGACACCGCTACCAATCTCGACGCTCGCAGGAGGCTCCGAAGCGCACCCGTTGACGACGGCGCACCGTTCTCACCAGTCCAGAGGCTCGATGAAAAGGTGGATGGTTCCCCCGCAGGTGAGCCCCACCGCGAAGGCTTCGTCGTCGCTGTAGCCGAAACTCACCATGCGGCGCTCACCGGTTTGGAGGATATCGAGCGCTTCGCCCACCACCGCGCCCTCCACGCAGCCTCCCGACACCGATCCAACCACATCGCCGTTGTCGCTGACCGCCATAGCCGCTCCGGGGTCGCGGGGGCCTGAGCCCTCCACGTTCACCACCCGGGCCAGCGCCACTCGTCGGCCCTCGTCCCGCCAGGCGTCCAGATCGGCCAGGATTTCCTTCATTATCCTCTTCCCATCGACTGGTTCGACTCCAGCACCGCAGCGAGCCGCTCCAGCGAGCGCAGCGAGTGGCCCTCGATGAAGTCGTCAACGTGGGGCAGGGCGGCGGCCATGCCTTGGGCCAGAGGCTGGTAGCCGGGGGTGGCCTTCAGCGGGTTCACCCAGACGAGTCTATGGGTCACCCGGTGCAACCGGGCCATCTGCTCGGCCATCACCTCGGGGCTTCCCCGGTCCCAGCCGTCGCTCAAGACAACCACGGTTGCTCCCCGGGCCATGCCCCGGATGCCCCACCGATCGTTGAACTCGGCCAGGGCGTCGCCCAAGCGGGTGCCGCCCGACCAGTCGCTCACCGCGTCGGCCGCCTCGCTCAGCGCCCGGTCGGGATCGCGCGATGACAGCTCTCGGGTGATGCGGGTCAGCCGGGTACCGATGGTGAACACCTCCACCCGTCGGCGGCCCACCACCGCGGCATGGACGAAGCGGATAAGCGCCCGGGCATACGACTCCATCGACCCGGAGACGTCCAGCAGCAGCACCACCCGGCGCAATCGCTGGCCCGGCTCGGTGTACCAGCGCCGCACCGGCTCTCCGCCACTGCGGATGGCGGCCCGCACCGTCTGGCGCAATTCGGGGTGCCCGACGGTTCGGCGGGTACGACGTCGGCGGCGAGACCGGCGGGTGCCGCCGACGCGGGCCATGGCGGCCATGAGCCGGTGAGCCTCGTCGAGCTCGTCGTCGTCGCAATCGGCGAAGTCCTTGTCGCGCAGCACCTCGTGGCGGCTCCACCGCAGCGTGAAGGAGGGACCGCCGGGGTCGTCATCGCCACCGCCGTCTCCGGCCTCGTCGTCGCCGTCGTCGTCGGTCGCCAGGATGATGGGCTGGACCACCTCCACCACCGGAGTGGCCACCAGCTGCTGTCCGCCGTAGTAGGCATCGAAGATTTTGTCATAAAGCCCGATGTCTTCAGGATCGGTGACCATGGTGGTCCGGCCGGCCCAGTACACCGAGCTGCGCTGCCCTAGGCCCACCGCGCCGAGCGCTTGGCAGTAGTTGACCGAAGACCCTACGGCCACATCGATGCCCGCGCCCCTCAGCGCATTGGCGAAGCCAACCGCCAGTTCGTCAGCCTGCACGGCCAGCAGCGGGAATCAACAGCATGGCCCACCGAACCTCAAAGCTCATCCGGCCCGGGCGATGGCCTGGTTGATCAGGCCGCCGATTCCCTGATCCACCACCCGCTGCTGGTCTTCGCGGTACTTGAGCACCGACCCCAGGCTGGCCTGGGTGATCTCGGGAGTCAGCTCGGCGGCCCCGAGGCGGCCCAAGGCCAGGCTCCAGTCGATGCTCTCGGCCACGCCGGGCGGCTTGTACAGGCCCAACTCCCGGAAGGCGGCAGCCGCGGCGGCCACCTGCCGGGCCAGCGCCTCGCCCACCCCGGGCGCCCGGCGGCCGATGATGGCCACCTCCCGCTCAAAACCGGGGTGCTCTACCCAGTGGTACAAACAGCGCCGCTTGAGGGCGTCATGGACGTCGCGGGTGCGGTTGGAGGTGATGATGACCCGGGGAGGGGTCGCGGCCGCGAAGCGGCCGACCTCGGGCACGGTCACCGCATAGTCCGACAGTATCTCCAGCAGGAAGGCCTCGAACTCGTCATCGGCCCGGTCCACCTCGTCGATCAACAGCACCGGCGGCGGACCCTCGGCAGCATCGATGGCCCGCAGCAGGGGGCGCCTGATGAGGAAGCGCTCGGAGTACAGCTCGTCTTCGAGCGCCTCCGCATTCTGCCGGGCGGCGGTGCCGGTGGCCTCGGCGGTGCGCAGGTGCAGGAGCTGGCGGGAGTAGTCCCACTCGTACACCGCCTGAGCCACATCGATGCCCTCGTAGCACTGGAGGCGGATCAGCTCCCCGCCGGTCCAAGAGGCCAGGGCATTGGCCGTCTCGGTCTTTCCCACGCCGGGCTCGCCTTCCAGCAGCAGGGGGCGGTTCAGGGTCATGGCCAAGAACACGGCCGTGGCCAGCCCCTCGTCGGCCAGGTAGTCGCAGCTCGCCAAGCCGTCGGCTACCTCGGCTGCTGAGGCGGGCTCAGAGCCCATCGACCGCCCCAGAGGCCCAAGGAGGCTGACGGACCGAGGGCGGGGAGCTAGCGCCCAGCGGCTTCAAGCGCCCGACGGGTGAGCACCCGGGCGAGGTGCTCCCGGTACTCGGGTCCGGCGTTCAGATCGGATGGCGGGTTGGTGCCCTCGGCGGCTGCTTCGGCGGCGTCGGCAGCCGATGCGCCCCCGGCCAGAGCCGTCTCCACCCCGGCAGCCCGCACAGGGGTGCTGTCCATGTTCACCAAGCCCAAGCCGGCGCTGCCGTTGGCCACAACGGCCGACACGCCCACAATGGCCCAGTCCTGGGCCCGGCGGTTGAACTTCTGGAAACCCCAAGTGGCCTCGGGCATCTTGGGCACCCGGATCTCGGTGAGCAACTCGTCGTCGCCGAGCGCGGTCTCCAAAAAACCGGTGAAGAAGTCGTCCACCGCGATCTCCCGCTCGCCGCCCGGCCCCCGGGCCACCAGGGTGGCCCGCATGGCCAGCATCACCGCAGGCAGGTCGGATGCCGGATCGCCGTGGGCGATCGATCCGCCGATGGTGCCCCGGTGGCGCACCTGAGGATCGCCCACATGGCTGGTGGCCTCGGCCAAGAGCCCGGCCTGCGACTGCACCAGATCGCTGACCTCGATGTCGCGGTGGCGGGTGAGGGCCCCGATGGCCAAGTGGTCGCCAGCGTCGTTGATGTAGCTGAGGTCGCCGAGGCGGCCGATGTCCACCAGCACCGCCGGGGTGGCCAGCCGCAGCTTCATCAGCGGCAAAAGGGAGTGGCCGCCGGCCAGCAGCTTGGCCTCGTCGCCGTGCTCGGCCAGCGCGGCCAGCGCCTCTTCGGCCGATCCGGCCCGGATGTAGTCGAATGCCGCAGGAATCATGACCGGGCCTCCGCGCAGTGCAGAACAGCTTTGACAATGTTGTGATAGCCGGTGCAGCGGCACAGGTTGCCCTCGAGGCCGATGCGAACCTCACGCTCGGTGGGGTCGGGGTTCTCATCGAGCAGCGAAACCGCAGCCATGACCATGCCCGGGGTGCAGTAGCCGCACTGGAGGGCGTGGCACTGGCGGAACGACTCCTGCATGGGATGGAGCACATCGCCGTCGGCGAGGCCCTCGATGGTCAGCAGATCCTGGCCGTCGGCCTGCACGGCCAGCAAGGTGCAGGCCTTCACCGACTCGCCGTTGACATGGATGGTGCAGGCCCCGCACGAAGAGGTGTCGCACCCGATGTTGGTGCCGGTGAGGCCAACCACGTCGCGGATGTAGTGAACCAGCAGCGTCCTCGGCTCCACATCGTGGCTGTGGCTGTCCCCGTTGATCGTTACCGTTACTTCCACGGCACCTCCCTATTCGTTTTCCGGGTCCGCGAGGCAATCTAGTACACCCGCCCCCGCTC
>JAPYOC010000164.1 GCA_028278955.1 Candidatus Poriferisocius aerobius | reverse complement strand
CCGCCAAGAATTCGCGGAACTGCTCGCCGACGATCATCTGAGTCACTTGCGTAGGGTAGTGGTGCTGGTCGATGCCCCGACACACTGCTGGGCGTGTAGCCGCGATTGGACAGACGACGGACCTCGTCCCCAGAGATGACGTAAGGCCCAGCCTCCAAATAGGCGCGCACAGACCCCTCTTTCACGCCGAAGGCAGGGACGAACTCCTCCAGCATCGCCGACACCGATGCGACACCCCCGCTGCGGTCGATCCTCTGCTCGATCTCGGTAATTATGCCCTCGTACTCCTCGTACCCCCACTCCAGAAGCGCCAATCGGAACTCCTTGTCAACCCGGATCAAAGTCGAGCCACGCTGGTTCTTGAGCGACCCGACAGAGCCGTGGCCGATAGCTTCGATCAACTCATCGGGAGTCATTGGCCGGCAGGTCAACCGGAGCACTCTCTCTGCCTTGTGCTGGATGGCGCCATCCCACCGGACCAGCCAGCCGTCCCCGATGTCGCGCCATAGGCCAGTGCCCATCAGGAAGCCGAGCGCCACCTCGGGATGGACGCGGATGCTCAGGCCCGCGGCCAGTTTGTCGGCTTCGACCAGCCATTCGCCCCCGATGGCATCGCCAAGCGCCTCTTCGAGGTCGGCCAAGGCTCTGCCGCCTTGGATGATCCAGTCGTCCTTGTAGACATAGCCTGAGGCCCACCGGAGCATCTCGAATCGGCGCTCGCCGAGTCTCCTTCTCCACCGTTCGGGGACTTGGCTTCCAGATGGAATGGCAAGCCCGAATTCTGCCTGGAGCTGCTCCGCGGCCCACCTGACGGCCCGGAACTGTTCGTCTTCGAGCAAACCGAGGACCAGTTCGGCATCTGCGGCTACTTTCTGCCGTATCCGCTCGCGGGTGAGTCCCTGTGCTTGGCCCAATTCGTCGAGCGTCGGCCTAACCCGCACACACTCGCGGGCTTCCAGAAGCTCAGGGTCGCCTGCCCGCAAGAAGAGGTCCTCCACAAGCTCGCCCAGGGGCAAAACGGCGCGGCTCGCCAGTCGGATCAGCGGAACGGTGAGCAGCTCATCAACCTCGCCTCGCACGGCATCTGGAACCTTGGCCTCGCTTCCAATGGCGGCAAGGAACTCCCCCAGGGTCGCGTTGTCTGAGAGGAGGGTCGCCCATTCGGCGCTGACCCGCAGGTCGAAGCCAGCGGGAGCCATGCCGTCGTCGCCTTCGGATGCAGTTTCGGCGGCGGCAGAGGACACACCAGAGGGTTCAGGAGCCTTGCGCTCGTAGGCTGAAATCGCTTCGTTCAGACGGCGAACCGACAGATCACCGAAATTCCGGATCTTGAGAAGCGATGCGTCGCTGAGCGCTCCCAGATCCCCCCAAGTCCGTATGTTGCCGAGAATCAACGCGTTGAGCGTCCTGGTATCGAAGAGCGACGTGTCGATCTCCTCCTCGGCGGCGTCGGCCATCCAACCGTACTTCTCGCCAAGCGCAACATCAGAGACCGTCGCGCTGTGTACTGGTCGCTCTGGGCCCCGATGACCGCGCTCCAAGTCCCGGTGGAGGCTGCTGATTGTCGAGTCGCCGACGCCGGGCACGGACCGCAGGTCATCCTCCGACAAAACGGCCAAGTCTCCCCAAGTCGAGCACCCGGCCCTCCTCAACGCTGTCTGGACACGTGTGTCGAGTCGGGATAACACGATGCTCTCGTCTCGGCGGGTAAGCAGCCACCGGTGCCGCTCCCCCAAAGAGCCCATCAGCGGAGCGCCACCTCCGCCGCTTCCCACCCCCACGGACGCACGCTCATTGCTCTCTGTAGGGCGGGGCATGCCGTTTCCAGAACTGCGGGAGCCATCCCTGAGAGGGGTGCCATGCTCTTCCAGGGTCTTGGCCGGACGCTCACCTGTCAGACGCCGAATTATTGGAATCCTGTTTCCCATGCTCTCAGCCTCGGCCTGCATCGCAAGTGGCCACTGTCGGCGATGCTGTTTTGCCTCGGTGGCGGACTGGTATTGGCACCTGCGACCTCCAGGCGTTCGGGCCGACTAGCCAAAAACGGTACCAAGCTTGAAAACCGCCTTGCACCCCGCCCATTTCCGCCTCTTGCTTCGCTCGTCGCTACCTCCGATGGCATTCAGCTAGTTCTGTCGCTAGTTCTGGGGTGGGGTTGTCCAGTTTGTCTGGCAGGGTTCATTCGGTGGCTTTGGGGTGGCCGATGTGTACGGCGGTGATCCACACGGTTTTGGCGTCGTCGTCGGGGCAGTACCAGATGCGGCCGCCCCCGGTGACCTCGTGCTGCCACTGTTGGAGCGTCTTGCCCTCGACTTGCTTGGTGCCATATCCCTTTTTAAGTCTGGCCTGTCGGGGGCCGCGCCGCCGCGGTTCGCTGGTGATCTCGTTCCAGGCTCTCCTGGTGTTCGCCGACGCCGTGTTGGACAGTTCGTCCCACTCCCGGGCAGCCTGGGTGTTGGCGAACCGGATGTCCCACCCGCCCTTCTCCGGGGGCGGTGCCACCCGGTCTCTGCGTTTGGCCATGGGCGTTCAGGCGGCCGGTATGGGAACTGGCTCCCCTGACACCGAGGCGATGGGCTCGCTCAACCGGCGGCGCAGGCCGGGGTCGGCTTGGACTTCGGCGGTGGCTTTCCAATCCCACAGCGCATAGGCGATCTGCGAGCGGCGCTCGCCGCCGGAGCACCCGCGCAGCGCCTCGGCCAGGTCTTTGAGCATGGCGTCCATATCGTCTTCGTCTAGGTGGGTCAGCCAGCGCAGTCCGTCCATCGACTCGATGAACTTCTCGGTCTCTGTGCGGAACGCCGATGATTGGGGGTGTTTTGTCTGGGGCCGGCCAGGGGTCCTGCGGCGGGTAGCCAGCCCCGACGTCTCCGCTTTTTCGCGGCCAGAGCCGTCCGGGCAGCGCAGCGCTGCCTCGTGGGCCACGTCGATCATGGCGATGTCGATGTCGCCGCGGCGGCGGGCTTGGCCGGGAGTCTCCAAGCGCCTTCCGGGCTGGTTGCGGCGGGGCTTGTGGGCGGTGTCGGCGATATGGCGGATTTGGTCCCACCGCAGCGGGTCGGGCGGTTCGGCCCCGACGGTGCGGTAGGCCCTGCGGATACTCGCCGACAGCTCAGCCGCCACGCTCCCGCCCACCATCCGACCCGCGGCCCCGCGGAGGCGAACGCGCCAAAATTGCCGCAGCTGGCCCGGCAGCCGACAGAGCTTACAGTCGGGCTGGGGTAGCAGGGTTTTGCACTCAGGAATTCACGGCCCTTGATGTCGCTGAACAGCGCGGAACGGGCCGAATGAGAGCAGCCGGCAACGACGGCGGGCGGGGGCTGCGCGGGCTATGCTGCCGCGGGGTGCAGTCGGACGCCGGACAGCGGGCGTCCGCGGCGTCCCCTGGCGACGTGGTGTCGGGGACAGGCCGAGGGGACGGACATGCCGCGGCGGAGCCTTCCGGGGATTCCCAGGCCGACAGGTCGCTTTTCGGACGGCTCTTTCGGCTTGTGTGGTGAGTTTGCAACCGGGGGGCGGGGGATTGTGGCGGCTGTGACTGCGAG
>JAPYOC010000163.1 GCA_028278955.1 Candidatus Poriferisocius aerobius | reverse complement strand
GGATCGCTGTGGGAGCCAAATCCGCTTCATACCCGGAGTAGAGGCGCAAAAGCACATTCGTGTCCAAGAGGATCATTCGCCAAGCGTAGAGTCGGGCGAACCATCCCAAGCTTCCAGCAGAGCACTCTCCCATCCCTCGAACAGGTCTTCGGTCTTGATGTCGAAACCGGGGGGCACGCTTTGAGCATCCCTGCCAAACCCCAGCAGCGTCTCAGGAGCGTTGGCCGAGGCGAGGGGGGCAACCTGGACAACAGGCTCCCCATAGCGGGTGAGCACGATTGGCTCTCCTGTTTCGCGCACCCAATCCACCATGGCGGAGAAATGGGCACGGAATCGGTTGCCCGCAACCACGCGCGCCCCCTCCACCTGTTGTTCTTGAACCTTGCCGGTTATGCCATCTTGCTGGGCCATCAGCTGGGACCTTCGAGTTCCTAGATTATGCTGAAGCCTACGGGTGTTGTACAGCTTCGTACAACACTGGCTGGGCGAGGCGGTCTAAGACCTCTGCGGCTTCGGCGACTACTGAGTCGATGATTTCCTGGCAGCTGGGAAGAGCGTCGATGCTGCCCGCCACTTGGCCGGTGGGCAGGATGCCGACCTCGGGGTGGCCGTCCACCATGGCGGCCTTGGTCATCATGGGGGCGTTGGCGGCCATGGCCATCTGGGCCCAGCTAAGGCCGAGGCTTCGGCGCATGGCCAGGCCCTCGGAGAGCAGCTGGCGGTAGCCCACCCCGGTGAGAGCCCGGAACTTTAGCGCGTTGCGGGCGGCCCGCAGGAACGACAGCGGCCCCGACCGCTCCAGCCGGGCGACCACCTCGGTGTTGATGACCCGCTGGGGCACCCCGTCCACCGCGGTGGTGACCACCGTGCCGGTGAGCTTCGTCTCCAGGTACACGGCCTTCACGCGGTCGGGGACATCGCTGTCGGACGACAACAGGAACCGGGTTCCCATGGCGATGCCGTCGGCCCCGAAGGCCAGGGCGGCGGCCAGCGAGCGCCCGTCCGCCATGCCGCCGGCGGCGATGACCGGGATGTCCACCGTGTCGACCACGGCGGGCACCAGCAGCGTGGTGGCGATCGGTCCGGTGTGGCCCCCGCCCTCGGCCCCTTGGGCGATCACCGCATCGACCCCCCAGGCGGCCACCTTCTCGGCGTGGCGGGGGGCGCCGATGGTGGGCACCACCACCACCCCGGCGTCCTTCAGCTTCTTCACGACGGCCTCGCCGGGGGCCTGGGCGAAGCTGGCCACCGGAACCCCCGCGGCGATGATGTGGCCGACCCGGCGGTCAATGTCGGCCGCATCGGTGCGGAGGTTCACCCCGAAGGGGCGGTCGGTGGCCTCGGCCACCGCATCGATGGTCCCGGCCATCTGGTCGAACGTCAGCGGCGCCGCGGCGATGATGCTCGCGGCGTTGCGGCTCCTCGCCGTACGCAGGGGGTATGGCTTCGTCGCCGCGCCTTGCGAGCGACGCCGCTGCCATCGCGATACCCGGCGCTATTTCCGCGACACACCACTAGCGGAATTCAGCCTTGCGGGCGCCGCCGGGATCGAGCACCTCGCGGATCAGGCGCAGCTCCTCGTCGGTGGGCAGCCGGGTCTCGGCCGCATCGTCGGTGCCGGCCAGCTCGAACCCCGTGGCCTCCACCACCTGCTCCACCGTCACACCGGGATGCACCGAGGCCACCCTCATTCGGTTGTCGTCGGTCTGGAAGTCGAACACCCCCAGATTGGACACCACCCGGCGCACCTCGTGGTATCGGTTGCCCGGCGCGCCCAACTCCCGCATCCGGTCGTACCCCGGCCCCGACACCACGTCCACCGCCGCCACGAACGACCGAGGGGAGTGGTTGGGCACCCAGTAGCTGGTGGTGTGGTTGAGCAGGTTGCCGGGGGCACCCCGCAAGCCCAGAAGCTGGGCCTTGGGCTGACGGAAATCGCCGATGGCGGCGATGTTCTGGTTGCCCCACTGGTCGATCTGGCTGGCGCCCATCATCACATGGCGCTTGCCCGACCACACGATGTCGAACACGGTGCGATAGGGCACCCACGATTCCACCACCCTGGGAGCGTCGGGATCGCCCACCGGGAAATCGTTGGCCGGAAGCACCGACACGGTGTCGGTGTACGCCAGATCGGGCTCGAAGGTGGCCCGGGCCAGCCGCCCCCCCACGATGGGCACGGTGCCGATGGGGTTGCACAGGATCTCGCCGTCGCCCCGGAAGGCCTCGGCGCAGGCCACCACGCAGACCTCGTCGACGGCCGCTTCGGCGAGAGCGCTCATGCTCGGGCCTCCAGCGCCCTCAGGTACTCCGCATGGGAGGGCGCCTCGAGGTAGGCGGAGCGGAACGCCTCCCAGGCGTCGGGATCGCGGGCGGTGGCGGCGTAGGTCCGCTGGAAGCTCTCATCGCGCCCGTAGTCGGGCGGGCACTCCGTGAAGTGCGCCCCCCGGGGGGCCTCCACCACGCCGTCGGTGAACAGGCGCGGGATGCGCAGCGTGTGCACCGGCCCCTCGTCCAGCAGGTTCTCGGTGGGAACCACCCTCTCGGCGCTCAGGTAGGTCTTGTCGGCGGCCATGGCGAACAGGTCGTCGAAGTACAGGTCGGGCCCCAGGAACTGCCCGTTGCCGGCGGCGTCGGCCCGGTTCATGTGGATCAGCGCGGCGTCCAGCTTGAACGCGGGGATGGCCACCAGCTCCTCCCCGTCGTCATAGGGCGACGTCACCGTGCGCAGCTCGGGGTTCATCGACAGCATGTCGGAGCCCAGACCGGCCCGGGTGGGATAGAACGGCACCCGGTGGGACGCGGCCAACAGCCCCAGGTAGAAGGCCCCCTCGTCCAGTTCGGTGAACTCGATGGCCCCGCTCTGGCGGGCCTGGCGGAAGTGGGGCTCCAGCGGGATGGAGTCCAGCGACACGAACCCGTACACCGCCCGGCGCAGCCTGCCCGCTGCGCACAGAAGCCCGATGTCGGGTCCCCCGTAGGCCACCACGGTCAGGTCCTTGAGGCCGGAGCGCAGAATGGCCCGCACCAGCGACATGGGCTTGCGGCGCGATCCCCAGCCGCCGATGCCGATGGTCATGCCGTCCTTCAGCTCGGCGACCACCTCGTCTTCGGTCATGCGCTTGTCGACCATGGCGGCGACGATAGCCCCCTCCTGCGACCCAGCCCACACTGGCAGAAACAGCCCTCTTGGGCGCAGTCGTGCTCCCGTCAGCCCGTTTGGGGCACACTGGCGGCAATGGACGACCTCGATTTCACGGGCAAGACCGCCATCATCACCGGGGGCACCAGGGGACTGGGCCGGGGTTTGGCCCTCCGCTTCTTGGCCGCCGGCGCCGACGTGGTGGTCTGCGCCCGCCGCCCGCCCCAAGAGCCGGTGGCCGCCGATGGGCGCCAGGCCCGGTTCGCAGCCGCCGATGTGCGGGATCCCGAGCAGATCGCCGGGGTGGTGGCCGACGCAGTGGAGCGCACCGGGCGGGTCGACACCCTCATCAACAACGCGGGTGGGGCCCCGCCGGCCGATTCGGCCACGGTGTCGCCCCGGTTCAACGAAAAGATCGTGGCGCTGAACCTGCTGGCCCCCATGGCGTTCAGCCAGGCGGTGTACCCGGTGATGCAGGCCCAGGACAACGGCGGGGTGATCCTCAACATCTCGTCGGTGTCGGGCATCCGGCCCAACCCGATGGGCGTTGCCTACGGTGCGGCCAAGGCGGGGTTGGTGAACCTCAGCGAGACCCTGGCGGTGGAGTGGGGGCCGAAGATACGGGTGCTGACCGTGACCGTGGGGCTGATCGTGACCGACGACGCCCACCTGTACTACGGCGACGACGCGGGCATCGCCGCAGTGGGCGAGACCATCGCCATGGGCCGCATGGGCCGGCCCGACGATGTGGCCGACGTGTGCCTGTTTCTGGCCTCGCCCCTGGCCCGGTGGATGTCGGGTGCCAACGTCAAGGTCCACGGCGGCGGCGAGAAGCCGGCCTATCTGGACGCATCCACCGGCGAGGTGGCCGGCGGGGACTGCTGAGCGGTCGGGAGAATCCCAACATGGCGGTGAGCATCCCCTTTGTGACCGAGCCCGAGGTGGACTACGGCGCCGCGGTGGAGATGGGCCCCGATCTGCGCCGGGTGGTGGCCGACAATCCAGGCAAGTTCACCTATCGGGGAACCGGCACCTACATCGTCGGCCGGGGACGGGTGGCCATCGTCGATCCCGGCCCCGACGACGCCGGCCACATCGCCGCCGTGCTGGCCGCGGTGGACGGCGAGCGGGTGGAAGCCCTGCTCATCACCCACACCCATCGAGACCACTCCCCGGCGTCGGCGGCGATAGGAGAGGCCACCGGGGCGCCGGCCTATGGGTTCGGCCCCCATCCGGCCGCCGACGCCGATGACGGCAAGAGCGAGGAGCAGGGCGATCTCCGCTTCGCCCCCGACGCCGCGGTGGTCCACGGCGACGTGGTGGACGGGCCGGGGTGGAGCTTCGAGTGTCTTCACACCCCGGGCCACATCTCCAACCACATGGCCTACCGCTGGCGGGAGGCCGCCGGGGTGTTCACCGGCGACCACATCATGGGCTGGTCCACCACGGTCATCCCCCCGCCCGACGGCAACATGGCCGACTACCTGGCCAGCCTGAAGCTGTTGGCCGACAGCCCCGACGACCGCGTGTACTGGCCCACCCACGGCCCGCCGGTCACCGAGCCTCACGCCCTGGTGGAGGCCCTCTACGCCCACCGGCTGGACCGGGAGCGCCAGATCATGGAATGCCTGGCCTCCGGCCCCCATACCATTGCCGAGATGGTGGAGGTGATGTACGCCGAGGTGGCCGAAGAACTCCACGAGCCCGCCGCCCGCTCCGTGCTGGCCCACCTCATCGCCATGGTTGCCGACGGCCGGCTCAGCGCCGAATCCGAGCCCACCGCCGAGGCGGTGTACCGCCGGGACGAATAGACGGCAGAGAGGTCGCGCTAGTTTTCTTCGATGGTTACCGAGTTGACAGTCACCTGGGGCTCGGGTGCCCCGCCCAGCGGGTTGTTGGGCTGGTCCACGTGGCTGGCCAAGATCGCCTCGGCCACCGCAAGGCTGGCATCGTCCATCTGACCGAACACCACATAGGTGCCCTGACCGTTGAGCAGGGCAGTGTTCTCGTTGACTGCGAAGAAGAACTGGGCACTGGCGCTGTCGGGCGCTGCGGTGCGGGCCATCACGATCTGGCCCGGCTCATAGGCGAACCCCGAGCCCTCATCGGCAATGGTGTAGCCCGGCCCGGGATCAGACGGCGAGTTGGTGTGAGGCGCCCCGCCCTGGATGATGCCGATACCAGGATCAGTGCGGAACAAGAGCGTGTCGTCGTAGTAGCGGTACCGGGCCAGCACGGCAAAATTGTTCGCCGTGACCGGCGTGTTCAGCATGTCGAGAGCAATCCGCATCTCCCCCGCAGTGGTGTCGAACACCGCGGTGTACTGCTTGGAGGGGTCCAAGCACATGGGCTGAGGGCCCTCGAAATCAAGCACCTGCGGCCCCGACCCGTCGGCTGGCGGACAAGGCCCCGACCCGAAATCGTCCGAAGGAGCGAATGCGGGGCCTCCCGAATCGCTCAGCCCTATCGACTCCAGTTCCTGAGGGGTCAAGCACTGAATCTGGACATCGCGCAGCTCGGCGACCACCCCCGCCAACTCGCCCGCCTCATCGTTGCCCGAGAAGGCCTGGGCATACTTCTCGGCCAATTCGTCTGAGATGCTGTCCACCACGCACTGGGCGCTTTGCTCCGAGACGGCGCCGGAGTTGACGAGGTTGTCGTAGATCGTCGACCTCAGGTCGAGGCATCTGCGAAGCAGTCGAGCCAGCTCCTCGCCAGCGCTCTCGCTGCCAGCTCCCAAGGGCATCTCAGGTGAGATCAACATGCCGCCTGCCATGGAGTTGACCCCGATATCTGAGATCTCGGCCGCGAAACACGCTGCCATCTCAGACGATCCGCCGTCGCCGAGAAATCCCTCTGCGAACAGACCTCGCCAATCAGCGCACGCAACGGCCTCCTGCACGACCTCGTCGATCTCGTCCTGGTTTATGCCGAAGCGGTCTCTCAGCAAGAACGACCCGCTGTCACCATAGGCAGCCTCGAGCGAAGGTCTGTCTATGCCCAATTCGGCGATCCTCTCCTCGCCCAGCGCAGAGGCTGCGGCATTGCCGATGCATCGAATCTGCTGGTCGGTGATTGACTCGGACATCTCGGGATCGGCGAGCAGCACACGGTAGATGGCCTCGGCCATCTCGCCGGCGAGCGCCGGCGCTCCCTGCTGAGGCTCGTCGACCTCTTCCTGCTCCGCGGCTGCGCCTTGTGTCGACGCGGGTTCACCGCTTTCGGAATCGCCAGTCTGTGTTGGGGTGGCTGCGGCTTGCAGTGCGTTGGAGCTGTCATCGTTGCCTGAGGAGCAGGCGGCGCCCAACAGCGACACAACAAGCAACAGACCGGCTGCGATTCTCTTCCTCACTGGATGCCTCACCCTCTGCCCGTACCTGCACCAGATCTGCCTGCACCAGATCTGCACAGGCAGATCTGGTGCAGGCACCTTCAACTGTTTCGACGCCCCAAGGCTATTGGAGGTTCCCCGGCGCTTGGCGGCAATCAGGATTATCTCGGCCGCTCTGTTCGATCATTCCGCCGCGCCCGCGGCGCACAAAGCGGCTATTTCCTCAGAGGAGTAACCCAGTTCGCCCAGCAGCCAACCGGTGTCAGCACCCGGGGGCCGAGAATCGGACGCCGGTCGGGTCGGCGTGCCGCCGAAACGGGGGGCGGGCCGAGGCTGGACCACCCCGTTGAACCGGAAGAACGAATCGCGGGCCAGCGCATGGGGGTGGCCCGGGGTCTGGCCCATGGTCAATACCGGGGTGACGCAGGCGTCGGTGCCCTCGAACACCTCGACCCACTCGTCTTGGGTTCGGGCGGCGATGATCTCCCCCACCCGGTCGACCCGGATGACCTCGGCGCCCATGTCCGACAGCATCATGCCGGCGAACGGGGTGGGGCCGATGCCGGCCAACTCGACGATGCGCATTCCCTCAAGCGGACCCATGGCCCTAGGGTATGGCCGCACGCCTCAGAGCATCTGACTACCGGGGGCTCGGCGCTAGGAACAAGGACTGACTGACGAGGGGGATGAGGCGGGTTCGGTTGGCCCAGTCGATGATCTTCATGTCCATGGTAGCCAAGGTCATACCGCCCAACATTGCGGTGGCCACGATCAGCTGGTCGGCTGGATCGCAGTGGAAGCCCGAATTCATCAACAGAACCGACTCCACGGCCACGTCACCGTCCACGGGTATCTCTCTCAGACCCGACTGCAGGCGCTGCCGACGCCACACGGAGGGATGGCAGCCCAAGTCGATGCGCTGATGGTGGTGGAGGCGCGTGATCTCCATGAAAGTGGCGGACGAGACAGCCACCCCGCCATCGGCTAACTCGGATTCCACCTGCGCTTTGAACGACTCGCTGATGTGCGGACTGTCGGCGACCAGCCTCAACAAGACGTTGGTATCCAACAGAATGGTCATGGTCCGCCATCAGCGTTGAGGATCCGCTCAGGACGGGCGACAACATCCCAGTCGTCCAACGGGATAGCCGACTCGGCATCGATGTCGGACAAAATCCGAAGCTGGCCGACGCACGACCCCACCAACCCGGGCTGGTCCTCGCGAAACGGGCTGACCCGCACCACCGGTCGGCGATGCTTGGTGACCACTATCTCCGCGCCTGACTCCTGCACTTCGTCCATCAGCCGCAGGCAGTTGGTCTTGAATTCCCCTGCCGGCACGATGCGCTCCGCTGACTGAACCACTGTTTGTGTCCCCATCCCCACACTATGGCCAGAATAATCTGGCTATAGTCGATATTTTCAGACCACAAAAGTTTTCAGACCACAAAAGAGGGCCGCAGACGGTGGATGGCCAGATCTCGACTAGGGGTGCTGGGAGCTGACCGAGACGATCTCGCCGGTCATGTACGTGGAGTAGTCGCTGGCCAGGAATACCATCACGTTGGCCACCTCCCACGGCTCGGCGGCCCGGTCGAAGGCCTCCAGCGAGATCAAGCTGTCGAGGAACTCCTGGCTGGACGTCTTGGCCAGAAACGGGTGCATGGCCAGGCTGGGGGCCACGCAGTTGACCCGAACCCCGGCCTCGGCGGCCTCTACAGCCGCACACCGGGTGAGGGCCATCACCCCGGCTTTGGCCGCGGCGTAGTGGCTCTGGCCGGCCTGAGCCCGCCACCCCACCACCGAGGCGTTGTTGACGACCACCCCCGAGCCGCGGGGCATCATGTGGCGCAACGCCGCCCGGGTGGTCCGCATGGTGCCGCTGAGGGTGACGTCGATCACCGCATGCCACTGCCCGTCGGTCATGTCCACCAGATTGGCAGTGCCCCCCAAACCGGCGTTGTTGATCATCACGTCCACATGGCCCAACTCCGCTGCCGCCGCGTCGATCAGGGCGTGCACCTCTTCCTCGACGGTCACATTGCACATCTGTGTGGCGGGACGCTCGCCGAACTCCTCGGCCAGACGGTCGGCGGCCTGGCCCAGACGGCGCTCGTGGATGTCGCTGATCAGCACCCGGGCGCCCTCGGCCATGCAACGCCGAGCGGCGGCAAAGCCGAGACCAGTGCCCGCCGCCGCGGTCACCACCACGGTCTTGCCCTCGAGCAGCCCCCGGCCGGGCGGCTCGGGAGGCACTCGCCAGCTCACCGCGACGCCGGAGCGGAGAGCAGGCGCCTCAAGGCCTCGGCCCACCCGGTAATGATCCACTCCCGCTGTTCGTCGAGAACGCCCTGGCGCAGCCACGGGATGTACCAGCGGACATCAGCCGCTGCCTTCGGAAGCCTGGCGCTGGGCGGCCTGCTGGGCCAGAAGCGCCATGGTGGGGTGCTCTTCAACGCCGATGGTCCGGGGCAGCGACTCTTCAATGCCCTGCGGCGTCCAACCGCCTTGATCGGGAGCGAACATGGTGCGCACCTCGCCGAATTGCGCCCACACCGAGATACGGGGTCCGATCACCGTGTAGACCTGCGCGGTGATGTCTTGAGCCGCGTCGCTCAGCAAGAAAACGGCCATGGGCGCCACGTCTTCGGGCGCGCCGGCTTCGATTTCAAACGGCACATTCTCCGACATTCGGGTCTTGGCGCTAGGGGCGATGCAGTTGGCATTGATTCCGTAGCGCCTCAGGGCCAGCGCCGCGCTCTTGGTGAGCGAGATCACCCCGCCTTTGGCCGCCGAGTAATTGCACTGAGACGTGGATCCGGTGAATGCGCCCGAGGTGATTCCCACCAGCGATCCGCCCGTTTCCTGCTTGCGCATGATGGCCGAAGCGTGCTTGTAGACGGTGAAATGGCCCTTCAGGTGCACCCGGACCACATCGTCAAACTCCTCTTCGCTCATGTTGAAGATCATCCGCTCCCGCAGGATGCCGGCCGAGCACACGACGCCGTCGATCGACCCCCAGGCGTCGACCGCGGCCTGCACGACCGAAGAGCCCCCCTGCATGGTGCTGATATCGGCGGCCACCGCCACCGCTGTGCCGCCCGCTTCCTCTATCTCGGCCGCCACCGCTTCGGCCACCTCCGACGATGGGTCGGCGCCGGCCAGCGACACGCCGTAGTCGGCCACCACCACGTTGGCGCCAGCCCCAGCACAGCCGAGGGCGATGGCCCGGCCGATACCGTTGCCCGCACCGGTGACGACGATGTTCTTTCCTTCGAGATAAGCAGTCACGGGCGGCAATTCTACCCCTGGCCTCAAGCCAATAGCTGATCGAAGAACCCGGCCAAATCGTCAGGAGCAATGCGGCCGCTTCCCCTGGTCGCCAACGTGCCGTCGGCATAGGCGAAGACCCAAAACGGGGTGCCCGCCTGCCCGAGGGCAACGGCAATCTCATTGTCGGCGCTGTCCACCAGAACCGGGAACGGCCAGCCCTCGGAGGCGAGCCATCGGCTCGGCGGATAGTTGTCCCGCCCGGAGTCCACCAGCGTCACGACGCTGATCACGTCCACTCCCTCGGGCAACTGGTTGCCCGCATCCAGCCAGTCGGCGAGCTCGGCCACCTCGGCCTGGCACGCGGGGCACCAGTGGGCCAGGAATACGATGGCCGCGGGCCGTTCGCCAGGGGTCCAGGCCAGAGGCGAGCCGTCTATCGCAGTGCCGGCCAACCCCGGTATCGGTTGGCCCAGGGCGGGGTCGCTCGACTCTCCCAGCGGCCCGAGCGGCTGACCGCTGATCTGCACGGCGGCGACTTCGACCGCCTCGGACACGGCATCGTCATCGTTTCCGCCGCAGGCAGACGCCAGCAGCAGGGCGACGGCTGCCGAGGCCGCTACGCGGCGGGCAGTCCGCTTCGAGTTCATGGCCAAAGGCTACGAGACAGGCTCTGCCGCGTTAAAGCGGCATCACCACGCCGCCATTGGGCCGCATGGTCTGGCCGGTCACGAAGCGCCCAGCGTCTGAGCACAGGTACAGAACGGCGTAGGCGATGTCGGTGGGGCCGCCCACGAATCCGAGGGGGTTCATCTGGGCGATGGCATCGAAATGGCTCTTCCGGCGCTCAGCGTCGACCTTGCCGTCGTCGTCTAGGAAGTGGCGATCGTAGATCGGCGTATCGATGGCGCCGGGGGCCACTGCGTTCACCCGGATGGGGGCCATCTCCACCGCCGCGGTTCGGGTGATCATCTTCACCGCTGCCTTGGTGAAGGCGTACGCCGAGATCATCGGGGCGGGCATGTCGGCCCCGGCCGACGACAGGTTGACGATCGACCCCGACTTGTGGCCGGCCATGGCCCGGCCAGCGGCCGCAGTGCCCCAATACACGCCCTTGATGTTCACATTCATCACCCGGTCGAGCTGCTCGGGCGTGGTGTCCACTATGAGGCTGTCGGTGATGATCCCAGCGTTGTTCACCATGATGTCGAGCCGGCCGTGGCGATGCACCGCATGGGCCACCAGCGCGTCCACCGCCGCCTTGTCGCTCACGTCAGCGGGCACTGCCGACCACGAGGCGCCCAGCGCATCTAGCTCCCCGCCGGTCTCGTCCATCCCATCGGCGTCGACGTCGCCCAGCACCACCGATGCCCCGGCCTTGGCCAGCGTCACCGCCGCCCCCCGGCCGATTCCCGAAGCCGCGCCGGTTACCACCGCCACCCGCTCGGAGATGTCGAACGCCGCCGTGATGTCGTCGTGCATGGCCCAATGATGGCCTGCGACGCCCGGAGATCAACAACCGGGTTCGGCCCCAGCCCTCAGGAAAGGGCCTCGAGCATGGAATTGCGCTCGCCGATGCGGGGAGTTCGGCGGCGGACGCACATCCTCGGCACCCGGAGAAGCCTTTCCCCAGGCCCGCTCAACCCCGGCCGCCAAGACGCATGAACAATCAGGGCGAAAGCGGATTCCGCCAGCGCAAGCCGGGGAACCTGGCGAAATCAGAATCATTGGAATGGACCTCGCCCTGATGCTCTATCGCCAGTGCGGCGATGTGAGCGTCAGCGGTGAGGTTACCCCCCACACCGGTGGCCACAACCAGCCCGCGGAATATGGCCAGGTGCTGGGCACCAGGATTCAGCGGGGCCACCTGGGGCAGGCTGAGCCATTCCGCTACCAGATCGACGGCCTGTTCGGGGGGAACCGGCCGAACCACTGTTCGGTACTGGGTGACGATCCGCACAAATCCCGCAGCCACCATCCAGGCAAGTCCAACCCGCTCGGACCCGTTGGCCAGTTCCTCCCACCAGGTGCGGGCCTGCTCGTGGCAGGGCGCATCCTCGTTGTAGGCGTAGACCAGCAGGTTGACGTCGGGGACGATCACCGGTCCGACGCGGCCTTGCCTCCTTGGCCTCCCACGCGGGCTTGCTTTTCCAAGAAGGCTTCTGCTTCGAGCTCGTCGCTGAGCTGGTTTAGCCGGAGTGGGTCGACACCGGGCTGTAGGCCGCAATTGAGCGGCCGTACCCGAAACGGCTCGGAGGGCATCGCGCGCTCAGGGCGCAACCCCCTCCGCAGGATGTCGTTGACCACCTGCTTGAACGGCTGTTCGAGCTGCCGGGCACGCTGCTTCAGCGCATCGAACACGTCATCTTCGAGGGTGAGCGTTGTCCGCATGCAGACATCTTGATGCCTTCTATTTTTGATGTCAAGATGTATATTGGAGTCTACAGCCCCATAGAAGAAGCGACCTCAGAAGAAGCGACCTCCCCGCGGGCGGCAAAGATCGGTTTGTCGGTCGTCTGCCTTTACCAAAGCTGCGGATGGTGATTGGCTTTGGCTTTGATGGCTGCCACGGCACTGGCCTGGTTCCGGCGCGACCTGCGACTGCACGACAACCCCGCGTGGGCGGCGGCCGCCGCCGGCGACGAAGTCGCCGCCCTCGTAGTGATCGAGCCGGCACTGCTTGAGGCCGCCGGGCCGTGGCGGCGGCAGGCGTATCTCAGGGCGTTGGCCGGGTTGGACCAATCCCTGAAAGAGGCAGGGGGCGGGCTGCGGGTGGAGGTGGGCGATCCCGTTGAAGTCGTGCCCCGGGTCGCCGCTGATATCAGCGCAGCCAAGGTGACCGTGAACGCCGACGTAACCCGATGGTCGGTGGCCAGAGATCGGCGGGTGGCCGAGGCGCTGCAACGGCCGCTGGACGCCTACTGGGGAACTGTGGTGCATGCCCCCGGCCTCGTGCTCACGGCGGCGGGGACGCTGTCGCGGGTATTCACCCCGTTCTACAAGCGCTGGCTGCAGACCCCGATACCCGGGGAGGTCGAGCCCGGTTCGGCGCCCGTGCTCGCCCCTCCCCCCGGGATGCGCTTGCCCGACGCCCTGAGCGGCAAGCCGGCTGAACCGTGGAGCGAACACGATGCCCTGAACCGGCTCGACCGGTGGCAGGAGCGGGTAGACGGCTACAACGACGACCGCGACTTCCCGGCGACACAGGGCACGTCGGCGCTCTCCACGGCGCTGCGTTTCGGGCTGCTGTCGCCGCGGCACGCGGTGGCGGCCATCGGTGCCCACACCGCAGGCCGTGCTGGATTCGTGCGCCAGCTGGCGTGGCGGGACTGGTACACCCACCTCACCGCCGAGAACCCGGACATCGACCGGGTGAGCCTCCGTCCCGAGTACGACCGCATCGCTTGGGCATCGGGCGCCGAGGCCGACGCCGGCTTCGAGGCGTGGCGCCACGGCCGAACCGGCTATCCCATCGTGGACGCGGCCATGCGGGAGCTGGCCGGCACCGGCGGGATGCACAATCGGCTGCGCATGATCGCGGCGTCGTTCTTGGTGAAGGACCTGCTGATCGACTGGCGGCGGGGCGAGCGCTGGTTCCGGCATATGCTCGCCGACGGCGACATCGCCCAGAACGCGGGCAACTGGCAGTGGGTGGCCGGCGCCGGGCCCGACGCCGCCCCCTATTTCCGGGTGTTCAACCCGGTCTCACAGAGCCGGAAGTTCGACCCTGCGGGCCGCTACCTGCGGCGCTGGCTGCCGGAGTTGGCGGGGCTCGGCGACCGGGACATCCACACGCCCTGGGAGGCCAGGCCGCTGGACCTCGCCTCAGCCGGTGTGGATCTGGGCACCACGTACCCACCGCCTATCGTCGACCACGCCGAGGCCCGCCAGCGCACCCTGGCCGCCTACAAGGAGGCCTTAGGCCGAAACCCCTGATTGAGCCGGCAGGCGCACCGCCGGCGCCCGACATGACACCATGGGAGCTATGAACTCGATGCCCGAGCCCGTTGGCTGAGCGCTCACCAAAGGGCGAGTGCTACACCCACGGCTACCACCAGGTGATCGTGGGGTGGCACTCCCGGCGCACTGCCGAGACATGCGCCGCCTTCTTGCTGCCCCGGCTGCGGCCTGAGGCCGAGGTGCTCGACATCGGTTGCGGCTCTGGCACCATCACCACGGGGCTGGCCCGCCGTGCTGGCCGGGTGGTGGGCCTGGACATGTCGGCCGAGGTGGTGGACGCGGCCCGGGCCCACGCCGACGTCTGCGGCCTGTCCAACATCTCATTCGAGGTGGGCTCGGCCTACGAACTGCCGTGGGACGACGCCAGCTTCGATGTGGTGTACGCCCATCAGGTGCTCCAGCATCTCTCCGACCCGGTGCGGGCGTTGCGGGAGGCCCGCCGGGTGCTGCAGCCCGGTGGACTGGTGGCGGTGCGGGATTCCGACTACGAGACCATGGTGAGCGCCCCGGTGTTCCCGGCCATTGAGCGCTGGCGCGACCTCTATCACCAAGTGGCCTCGGCCAACGGCGGGGAAGCCGACGCCGGGAGGTATCTGCTGCGATGGGCAATGGAGGCAGGGTTCACCAATCTTGAGGCCACCGCCAGCACCAGCGTCCACACCGATCCCGAAGGTAGGACTGTCTGGGGCGAGATGTGGGCCGTGAGGGTGATCGACAGCGACTTCGCCGAACACGCGGTGGGCAACGGATTCGCCACCCGGGATGAACTCGAGGAAATCTCCGATGCCTTCCGCCAGTGGTCCGCCCAACCCGACGGCTTCTGGGCCTGGGTGAACGGCGAAGTCATCGGAGTCCGCCCACCCCACTGAGAAGCCAAAACTGTCACACCCCCTGCTTACTCTCGGACAATCAGGAACAAACCGAGGACCAGGCAGATACAGATTCCAGCGGTGCCGCTGAAGAGCCGACCAGCGAGGATCGTCCTTGTGAGATGCTGGACAGCCAGTGTGGGTTGCAAAGGGCAGCCCGTCTTTGGGGGCGAACGCCATGATGGCGCAAAGAGAGCCGACTGGGATCAAATCATCCGTTCCTGACTACGGCCCAGACTTCCCTGTCTCCCCCATCCCGGCAGTCAACGTCGCCTCGGTTCCTCAGCGCTCACCGCTGCGGTACCCAGGCGGCAAGACCTGGCTCATTCCCCATGTCCGGGCCTGGCTCGCACCCATGCAACCCAGACCGAGGACGCTCATTGAGCCATTCTGCGGCGGCGGTATCGTGGCCCTCACTGCAGTGTGCGAAAACCTGGTCGGGCAGTGCTTTATGGCCGAACTAGACCACGATGTGGCTGCGTTTTGGCACGCGGCGCTGCGCCACAACGCCGAGTTGTCTCAGCTCGTCTCTGAATTCGAGCCGACACGCGAGTTTGTTTCTGCTCTGGCTGACCAAGCCCCCCGAAGCCTGCTCGAGCACGGGTTCCGCACCCTGGTCCTCAACCGAACCCGGCGCGGCGGCATCCTCGCCCCGGGCGCTGCTCTGACAAAGTCTGGAGAGAACAACAAAGGACTCGCCTCCCGCTGGTATCCCGACACCATCATCCGTCGGTTGCAGAACATCGAGGCCCACGCACAACAGATCAACTTCTGTGAAGCTGATGGGCTCGACCTCCTTGAGGTCATTGCCGAGGTTCCCGGCACTGTCGCCTTCATAGACCCTCCCTACACTGCTGGTGGCAAGCGAGCGGGGAGGCGCCTCTACAGCCACAACCAGATAGACCACCGACGGCTCTTCAAGATTCTCGCTGAGACCCCAGTGGACTTCCTGATGACCTACGACCGCTCGCCGGAAATCGCCGGGCTCATCGCCGAGTACGGATTCCACGCCGTCAAAGTGGTCATGAAAAACACCCACCACGCCCGTATCTCCGAACTCGTCATCACCCGAAGAGCTGTCTTCGCATAGGCAGCGATTCTCCGAATGCCCGACAAACTGAAGACCCGATACGGGATAGCCGAGCGGTACGGGCGGGACTTCACCTCACTTGATGCCGCTCAACGAGTTGTCTTCGCCAAGCACAGGGACGAGCAAGCCTGCTGGCAAGATCGAGTTGCTGAGGCTGCTCTGGCCGAAACTGTCACACCTTGTGTTTAGTGTGGAGACATGATCGAGACCGCACCGAGAATCCTCCCGACATTCAACTCGCCATCTCGGCCCAAGTGGCTGGTCGAGGCCGCAAAAGAAGCAGCCTCGGCTTCATTCGCCGACTACAGCCGGACAGAGTGGCCCGACAAGGTCGTCGATGCCTGCGACAAGCTGCTGGCACTCACCGGCCAAGGATCTGACTTTCTTCCTCCGGCCTGCAACCCGAAAGCTTCCGGCATCGAAGAGCGAGAACCAGCGGGCGATGGCTTCAGCGTGGCCCTGGCTGGGGAACTGCTGGGGGAGATGGTCGGCAGGCTGTCATTCCCCTATGAACACGAGGAGATTTGTCGCCGCGCTTACCCGGTCTTGTGGGACTTGGCCCTTGACGAGTGCGCCGACGACCCCGACATGCCGGAGGCGCCACACCAGATTCTCTACGACCACGGGGTCCGGCTGGCAGAAGTCGGCAAGAACGGGCCGTCCTGGCCGTCAGGTTTGCATTACGCCGGACACGCGGTGATGGAATTCGCCCACCATGCCTCTGCATACAGCTCGATCGGCTTGGGATTGACCCACGCTGCCCAGGCTCCGGTGCTATGGCCGCCTCCCAACGCTCCCGAAGCCCTGACATCGGCCCGACGCGCTCTGAGCGCTGCTCTTGAGACTGCGGTATTGGGTCTGGATGAGTACACCGCCAACCTGCACGCCTACCTCTCTGCCCGCGACAACCCCAATCTGCCCGACCCGACCCTGGCGGAGACCGACCAAGTTCGCGCCGCTCTGCGCGACTGGAACGAGACGGTCATCCCTGCGGCGAGGGGGCTTGCGACGGCTACCTATGCCCATGCCTGGGAATGGTCGAGCACCGATCTGGAGGTGTGGGATCTCGGTGTGATCGTCTACGCCCACACCGAGGCGTTTCTCTCCGTCCACAACCTCAGGCAAGCCACCGACGCCTACGATCTGACCGACGCCGCCTGCCGCAGCTACGCATGGTGGTGGTGCCGCGACCGAGACTTGGACGTGGCCTCTTTGCGGGAGATCGCCAGCACCTGGTAGCGGCAAACCCACCTGAACGAAGAAAAGCCAGAAGCACAAAAACCTGTTCTGGCTGGGATGCTCGGCTGTACTGCGTTTGCGGTGGCGCGGAGGCCGACCCCGGCCACCTCGCACACCACTAGAGTGCGGCCCATGCCATATCCACAAGCAGTCCTGGACATCGCCGCTCGCATCAACAACTGGGGGCGCTGGGGCGAAGACGACCAGATCGGCACGCTCAACTTCCTCACCGACGACGTGGTGAGAGAGGCGGCCCGGTGCATCCGCACCGGCAAGCGCATCTCTTTGGCCTATCCCCTGCACAAAGACGGACTCCAGACCGGCCTCATCCCCGGCCGGGTCAACCCGCTCAAGACCATGGTGTCGCTCAACTCGTCCATACTGGGCGACCCCGACATGTTCCACACCAGCGACGACGTGGTCACCATGGGCCTGCAGTGCGCCACCCACTGGGACGGACTCTGCCACGCCATGTACCGGGGCAAGCTCTACAACGGCCACGACGCCTCCACCATCGCCGAGTGGGGGGCCTCGGTGTGCGGCATCGAACAGGTCAAGAGCCTCACCGGGCGGGGCGTGTTGCTCGACATCGCCAAGCTGCACGGCGTGGACGTGCTGGCACCGGGCCATGCCATCGGCCATGACGACCTGACCAACGCGGCCGAGGCCCAGGGGGTCGAGATTCGTGCCGGAGACATCATCCTGGTCCGCACCGGCCTGTTCGCCCACGCCAAAGCCGGCGACCTCGATCGCTACTACGGCGAGCCCGTGCCCGAGCTGGGAATGGTGCGCGCCGCGGGCATCGGGGTGACCGCCTGCGAGTGGTTCTACGACCACAGCATCGCCGCGGTGGCCACCGACAACATCGCGTTCGAGGTGGTGCCCTACGACCCGGGCTTCGAGGGGGCGGTCCTCGCCATCCACTGCCTCGACCTGGTGGACATGGGCCTCACCCAGGGCCAGAACTGGGATTTGGAAGAGCTGGCCGCCGACTGCGCCGCCGACGGCCACTACGACTTCTTCCTACAGGCCTCGCCGCAGCCCTTCGTCGGTGGCCTGGGATCGCCGGTCAACCCGGTGGCCGTCAAATAACGCCACGACCGGGGCCGGCCAGCTCAGGCCAGCGCGCCAATCCGCTCTTCCAGCAGAGACAGATCGAGGCTTTCGCGAAGGGCATCGGCCAGCCGATCCAAGTCGCGCCACCAGCGTTTCTGCTGGTCTTCCCCCGGATCGAGACCCCAGCCCAACCACGCTTCCAGCACCGCGCCGCGAAACTCCGCGAGGTCGAAGAGCCCGTGAACATAGGTGCCCAGCACCTGACCATCTGACGACCGAGCGCCGAACGGGTAGAGCGCAGCGTCCTGACCGCTTCCTCCGTGGCGGATCTCATAGCCGGAGAAGCCTGCCCCCTCCGGCCACCGAGCGTGGCCCGCAACGGTACGGACCAGTTTCTCGGCCTCCATCTCCACTTGGACCGGCAGCCACCCCAGCCCCTCGGTCTCCGCGGGTCCCTCCACCCCCAGGGGATCGAGGATGCGCTCGCCCAGCATCTGCATTCCGCCGCACACTCCGAGAACCCGACCGCCGTACCGCAAGTGGCGCTCAAGGGCTGGCACCCAACCGTGCTCGCGGAGCCAGGCCAGATCGGCCGCCACCGCCTTGGAGCCGGGCAGCACGACCAAGTCGAACCCGCGCAGAGAACCGGCCTCGGTCAGCCAGCGAAGATCGATATCCGGTTCGCCGGCGAGTGGATCCAGATCGGCGGTGTTGCTGGCCCGCGGGTAGTGGATACCGGCCACACGAAGCGCATCCGGGGAGCGTTGCCTTTGGACGCTGCCGCGCCCCTCTCGGAACGAATAGGGCGAATCCTCCTCGGGAAGGGAGAGATCGCGCACATACGGCACACAGCCCAGCAGCGGCCGCTGCGTCCTCTCCACCAACCAGTCGCAGGCATCGCCGAGCAGGGCCGCCTCCCCTCTGAAGCGGTTGACGACCAGAGCTTCCACCCGCTCGCGATCCCCGTTGCCGAGAGCCTGCATCGTGCCGAGCAGAGACGCGAACACGCCGCCGCGGTCGATGTCGCCCATCAGCCAGACCGGCACGTCGGCCGCCTGGGCGAAGCCCATGTTGGCGATGTCGCCTTTCCTCAAGTTGGGCTCAGCCGGCGAGCCTGCCCCCTCGACCAGCACAAAATCGTGCTGCTGGTCCAAGCGCTGGAAGGCAGCGAGCACCTCAGACAAGAGCTGCTCGCGGTCCTCGCGGAACCGGCTGGCCAGCAGCGTCCCCCGAACCCGGCCCAAAACCACGAGCTGGGCCCGCTTGTCGGCCTCGGGCTTGATGAGCACCGGGTTCATATCCACCGTCGGCGCCAGGCCAGAGGCGAACGCTTGCAGGGCTTGAGCACGGCCGATTTCGCCGCCCGACGGGCAGGCAGCCGAGGCGTTGCTCATATTCTGCGGCTTGAACGGGGCGACGCTGACCCCGGAGCGGGCCAACAGGCGGCACAGCCCTGCCACCATGAGAGACTTGCCGACGCCGGAGGCCGTCCCTTGGATCATCAGCGCGCTGGTCATGGAACCGGAGGCGGCGATTCCCGGAGCGCGCCGGCGTTCCGCACGATCAGCACCGACACCGGCATGGTCCAAGACAGGCCAGCCAGTGCCGAGGCGACGGTGAAAAAGCCGATGGCGGGCTGGAAGACCAGCTTACGGCCATAGGGGTCGCTGAAGAGCACACCACTAGATGGCTCGAGCCCTGCCCTCCCAGTAGGGGTCGCGCAACCGCCGCTTGTAGAGCTTGCCGTTAGGGTCGCGGGGCATCTCATCGGTGAAGTCGATGGAGCGGGGCCACTTCTGCTTGGCGATCTGATCTCGGAGGAACGCCATGATGGCCGCCCGAGTGTCGTCGTCGGGGGCCACACCGGCGGCGGGCTCGATCACCGCTTTGATCTCCTCGCCGGTGTCCTCGTTGGGAATGCCGAACACGGCCGCGTCGCCCACTAGCGGGCTCTGGAGCAGAGCGCCCTCGATCTCCGCCGGGTAGATGTTCATCCCCCCCACAATGATCATGTCGTTGGACCGGTCGTTGAGGAACAGGTAGCCGTCCTCGTTGAAGTAGCCCACATCGCCCACGGTGAAGAACTCCTCCCCCAAGCGGGCTTTCTCGGTTTTCTCCTTGTCCTTGTAGTACTCGAAGGCGCCGAGGCCGGGCGCCTTCATGTAGATGGTGCCGCTGGCCCCAGGGGGAAGGCGGTTGCCTTCATCGTCCACCACGATGACCTCCGAGCCGGGCCACGGGCGGCCCACCGTTCCCGGATACTGTCGCCACTCGTCGGGGGGGACATAGGTGCCGCCGCCCTCGGTGGCCGCGTAGTACTCCCAGATGCAGTCGCCCCACCAGTCGAGCATTCTCTGCTTGGTCTCCACCGGGCAGGGCGCCGCGGCATGGATCATGCGCCGCAGCGACGACACGTCGTAGCGCTGTTTCACCTCGTCGGGCAGCTGGAGCAGGCGGTGGAACATGGTGGGGACCATGTGGCTCTGGGTGACTTTGTAGCGGTCGATGCGCTCCAGCGCCCCCTCGGCGGTCCAACGGCCCATGAGCACCGCAAGATGCCCCATGTGCAGGGAGGTGGTGGTCCAGACGTTCACGGCGGTGTGGTACATCGGGGCCTGGGTGATGTGGACGTTGTCGGCGTGGGGCATGATGCCCAGCAGCAGGAACAGCCCGCCGGAAGTGGCCGCGGCCTCGTCGGGGTGGACGCCGGGCAAGGCCCGCCGCACGCCTTTGGGCCGACCGGTGGTGCCTGAGGTGTAGAACATGAACGATCCGGTGGTGAGGTCTTCGGGCCTGCTGGCGGGCTGGGAGTCGACTAGATCGGAAAGCGGGCGGAAGCCCTCGATGCTGCCGACCGAGAACCGGTTGGCGGCTGGCACATCGCTTTCCTCGACGACCCTGGTGGCCTGGGCGGCGAAGTCCTCGTGGACGATGAGCGCCTTGGTCTCGCTGTCGTTGACGATGTAGGCGATCTCGGGACCGGCTAAGTGCCAGTTCACGGTGGTGAGGTAGAAGCCCCCCTGGTAGGCGGCTAGAGAGGCGGCCGTCTGCTCGATCCCATTGGGCAGCACGGTGGTCACCTGATCGCCCACCTCCAAACCGGCCGCCCGCAGCCCGTGCACGATGCGGTTGGTGAGCCCGGCCAGCTCTTGGTAGGTGATCTGGTTGTGGTCGGGGTCTATCACCGCTGGGCGCCGGGGATCGGCCGCGGCAATCCTCCAGAATCCCAGCACGTCGGTCTCAGCCATGTCTCTTTGTTCCTCCAATCCATTCAACAACAGCAGGCTCGCAGAAAAGCGCATGGTCGCCGACCATTCGCCCTGCTGTGGATTCGCCCTCCGGTGGGCGAGCGCGCTTGCAGGATGGTAGGCGCAGCCCGATCAACCGCCGAAACCGGGGCTACATACCGGTGAAATCGGCAGGGCGCTTCTCCATGAAGGCGGCAATGGCCTCGACATTGGCCGGGGCGCCCAGCAAACGGGAGAAGGCGGCGTCCTCCCGCTCGCGGGCCGCGGCCACCCCGTCATGCCAGCCGCGGGTGATGAGGGCCTTCGACTCCACCAGCGACGACACCGGCAGCGCGGCCAATTTCTGGGCGTGGGCCAGCGTCGTGTCTAGCAGCTCGCCCGGAGGGCACACCTTCCACACCAGGCCCATCTGCTCGGCTTCTGAGGCGGTGATCCACTCCGCGCTGAGCAGCGTCCACATGGCCTGCTGGCGGCCCAGCAGCAGCGGCAGGGTGTAGCTGCTGGCCGCTTCGGGGGCAACACCAAGGCTGGAGAACGGACAACGCAGCCGGGCCTCAGAGGAGATGAAGGACAGATCGGCAAACCCCAGCATGGTGGCCCCCACTCCAACAGCTAGGCCGTTGATCGCGACGATGAACGGCTTGGGGAACGAGTCCATCTGGTCGATCATCCCGGCAAAGCCGTGTACCCCGGATTCAAACCCGGCCCCTCCGGGATTGCGGGCGCCCATCTCCACCAGGTCGGTGCCGGCACAGAACGCCCTCCCGGCGCCGGTCAGCACCACGACAGCCACCTCGGGGTCGGCGGCCGCATCGATCAGGGCCTGGGCCGTGGCGTCGTAGAGAGCCTCGCTGAACGCGTTCAGCGCATCGGGCCGATTGAGGGTCAGCAGGCGCACCCGGCCTTGGTCTTCAGTCTCCAACATCGAGCCGTCAGCCTACAGGCGGGCGGGAATTATATGCACAGGGCGCAGCGAAGTTGTGGATTTCGCGTCGATCCGGTTGCGAGCAGCCCGTTTGATCCCTATAGTGCCGAGTCCGGCATGACTTTGGGTATTGCAGTAGGGGCCTGTCTCGCCGTGCATCTGCTCGGCGCCTACCTGTTGCGCGCGTCCGGAGTGGCCCAAGACTTGTTCGGCCGATTCCGCAACGTGCCCGACCTGCCCGAGCCCAGGCAGCTTTCTGAGTTCACCGCCTTCGTGGAGACCCACTCCTTCTGGGACATCGACAATGGCGGAGACCTCGCCGACATCACCGAGTTCGAACTTCAAGCCGTCTTCTGGAACGAGAAGCCCCGCCGCACCGCCTGACCTCAGCCAACCCATAAGCCCCCTGCCGACAGACTCAGCAGCTCTTGGTGGCGCTTCATATTCCGCTTCAGCGTCTTCTGGGACTCTGGGTCGTTGCAACGCCATGGCGTCCTCAAGCGGTGGTCGGCAATTCAGAGTACGGGCACCAAGATTGCTGGATGCGGGGTATCTGGATACCCCTCTTGTGGGCAGAGGTCTTGTGGGCAGAGGCGGCGGGGCATCAGCCTTGGTGGGCGCGCTCGTGGTCGATGAGCCAGGCCTTTGCCTCGGGGCGGCCTCCGTACTCTCCCAGCGACCCGTCGCTTCGCACTACCCGGTGACAGGGCACGACAAGGGCGATGGGGTTGGTGGACATGGCCGTCCCCACCGCTCGGGCGGCGCCCGGCGAGCCCGCCATGTGGGCCAGCTCACCGTAGGAAACCGTCGTGGCGAACTCCACCGTCATCAGCGCGTCCAGCACCTGGCGGTAGAACCCGTGGCTCAGACGCCAGTCCAAGGCCAGGTCGAACCAGCGGCGGTTCCCGTCGAAATACTCGCTGAGCTGGGTGATGGGCGCCTCCAGCCAGGCGGAATCGCCTTTGCCTCCCGGACAAGGACCTTCGGCGAGTTCGGCGGCCATGTCCCGCCTGGTCTCCATGCAGCCGAAACCGACACTCGCGAGGCCCAGCGAAGTGGCTGCCAATTGAAGCTGTCCGATGGGGGTGTCCAACGATCCCAATGCCACGCCCAGGCCATCGGCTTCAGAGCGACCGGCTTCAGGGGGAACTGGGCCGGAACGCGAGCGCAGCGCAGTTGAAGACATGGCACTGACCATAGCGGAACACCAGACTGGGGCGGTGGAGTCCGCGAGCGCCGAGATCGGCGGAATCGACGTCGCGCCGGTCACCGCGTGGCTGGCCGCCAACGTGGCCGACAGCGAGCCCCCGTTCGCCTTCGAGCTGATCGCCGCGGGCGGGTCCAACCTCACCTTCCGTCTGGCCGACTCCGGGGGTCGCCAGTGGGCGCTGCGGCGGCCGCCGGTGGGCTCGGCGCTGGCCACCGCCCACGACATGGGGCGGGAGTGGCGCATCATGGCCGCGCTGGGCGGGGCCGGCGCGGTGCCGGTGCCCGAGATGGTGGCCTTCTGCGGCGACCACTCCGTGAACGGGGCCGACTTCTACGTGATGAGCTTCGTGGAAGGGCGCATCCTGAGAGACCGGGGCTCGGTCGCCGACATGACGCCCGAACAGGCCAAAACCGCCACCCAGAGCCTTCTCGACGTGCAGATCGCCTTCCACACCCTCGACCTCGACGAGGTGGGACTGGGCGACCTGGGCCGCCGGGAGGACTACGTGGGCCGCCAGCTCAGGCGCTGGCGCCGCCAGGTGGAGGCCGCCGGGGTGCGGGAGGTGCCGCTGCTGATCGAGTTGCACGAACGGCTGAGCAAGGCCAAGCCGCCCGAGGCCGCCCCTCCGGCGCTGGCCCACGGCGACTACCGCTTCGACAACACCGTTCTCGACCGCCAGTGGCGGGTCGCCGCAGTGCTCGACTGGGAGCTGTGCACCACCGGCAACCCCATCGCCGATTTCGCCTGGTCGCTCCAGTACTGGGCCGACCCCGGCGACGAGGTGAGCTTCCTCGCCGACCCGCCCACCGTGCTGGACTGCTTCGCCCGCCGAGACCAGGTGGCCGACCGCTACGCCGCCCAGTCGGGCTTCGACCTGTCCGACCTCGGCTACTACACAGTGTTCAGCTGGTGGAAGCAGGCCTGCATCGTGGAGGGGGCCTACGCCCGCCGCCTTCACGGGATGACCGGGGGCATGGGAACCACCGGCGATGTCGGCGACATCGCCCGCCGGGTGGACGCCATGCTGGCCCACGCCGCCGACATGGCCGCCGGAATGCTGTAGCGGGCCGCCAGGTCAGGCTGCGGCCGCCACCAGAGCGGTGAGCAGCACCAGGGTGAGGAGCGACATCGGCACCCCCAAGCGCAGGTAGTCGGTGAAGCGATAGCGGCCCGGGCCGTAGACCATGGTGTTGGTCTGATAGCCGATGGGGGTCAAAAACGAGGCGGAGGCGGCCACTGCCACTCCGAGCGCCATGGTGCGGGGATCCAACCCGGACTGGGCCGCCGCCTCCAACGCCACCGGGAACACCAGAGCCACCGCAGCCACGTTGGTGATCATCTCGGTGAGCAGCATGGCGGCGATCACGACGCCCAGCACCACCCCGGCGTCGCCCAAAAAGTCGAGGCCGGCGACGATGCCCTCGGCGAGGTCCTCGGCCAAGCCCGCCTCGTCGAGCGCCGCCCCCAAGCCGAACGCGGCGCCGATGGTGATGAGTACGCTGAAGTCCACCGCTTCTCGGGCCTCGCGAGGGGCGAGCACTCCGCCCACCACCACCGCACCGGCCGCGATCAATGCCGCCTCCAACACGCTCAACACGCCCGCCGCGGGCAGCACCACCAGCGCAGCCACCGCGGCCAGCGCCACCAGCGCCCGCCGGCTGGCCCGCAGCGGCAACCCGCCCAGCCGCGACACCAGCAGAAAGTCGTTGTGGTTGCGCCACCGCTCGTCGAAGCCGTCGGCGGCGAGCACCAGCAGCGTGTCGCCGATGCGCATCCGCACTTGGCCGAACTTGGCCTCCACCCGAGCACCGGAGCGGTGGATGCCCACCACCGCGGCCTGGTAGCGGCCCCGGAAGCCGGCCTCGGCCAGTGTTCGCCCCGCAAGGGGGGATGCTGCCCCCACAACCGCCTCAAAGAAGGTGTGGTCGTGCGAGTCCACCGCCTCAAGGTGGGGATCCTCAGCCGACACCAGCCCGGACATGGCCTGGAGGTCGACGACCAGATCGACCCGGCCGGCGAACGTGAGCCGATCGCCGCCTCGCAGCACAAACGTCGGCGCCACCGGGGCGATCACCGTGCCCTGGCGCTCCACCTCCACCAAGAACACCCCCTGGAGATGGCGCAGCCCCCCCGCCTCCACCGACCGACCATCGAACGCCCCCTGTTCCGCCACGTACATCGACACCAGATAGGAGCGGCCCTCGCCGGCCGGTTCGGGATCGCGCCGCTCGGGCAGCAGCAAAGGGGCGGCTATGACGATGAGAACCAGTCCGGCGCCGGCCAGCGGCAGCCCGAAGCGGGCCAGCTCGAACATCTCCAGCTCGTCGTAGCCCGCCGACTGCAGCAGCCCGCCCAAGACCAGGTTGGTGCTGGTGCCGATGGCGGTGACCGCCCCGCCCAATATGGTGGCGTACGACAGCGGGATCAGAAATCGGGAGGCGGCCCGGCCGTGTCGCTCGCTCCAGCTCCGCACTGCCGGCACCAGCATGGCCACGATGGGCGTGTTGGCCAAGAACGCCGAGGCGGCGCTGGCCGGAGCCAGCAGTCGCAAAAGCGCCACCCTGGTTCGGGATCCGCGGTCCAGCATCCGGGCCACCATGGGCTGTAGGGCGTTGGTCTTGGTCACTGCCCCCGCGACCACGTAGAGCGCCCCGATCGTGAAGACCGCGGGGTTGGCGAACCCGCTGAACGCCTGGTCGGCGTCGATCACCCTGAGCAGGAACAGGCCGCCGGTGGCACCCATCACCCCGGCCGCAGGCGAGAGCCGGTTGCTGATGAGCCCGACGCCCATAACCGCCAACACCGCGATGGTGAGCACCGCATCGCCATCCATCCAGGAAGATGCTAG
>JAPYOC010000162.1 GCA_028278955.1 Candidatus Poriferisocius aerobius | reverse complement strand
CATCTACTCCATCGAGGATCTGGCCCAGCTCATCCACGACCTCAAGAACGCCAATCCCGGCGCCCGCATCCATGTGAAGCTGGTGTCGGAGCTGGGAGTGGGCACGGTGGCGGCCGGTGTGGCCAAGGCCCACGCCGACGTCGTGCTCATCTCCGGCCACGACGGCGGCACCGGGGCCTCGCCGCTGACCTCCATCAAACACGCCGGCACTCCCTGGGAGCTGGGCTTGGCCGAGACCCAGCAGACGCTGCTGTTGAACCGGCTGCGGGATCGGATCGTGGTGCAGACCGACGGCCAGCTCAAGACCGGTCGAGATGTGATGATCGCCGCGCTGCTGGGGGCCGAGGAATTCGGATTCGCCACCGCGCCGCTGGTGGTCATGGGGTGCGTGATGATGCGGGTGTGCCATCTGGACACCTGCCCGGTGGGGGTGGCCACCCAAGACCCCGAGCTGCGCAAGAAGTTCACCGGCCAGCCCGAGTTCGTCGTCAACTTCATGGAGTACATCGCCGAGGAGGTACGCGAGCTTCTGGCCATGCTGGGGTTCCGCTCCCTGGCTGAGGCCGTCGGGCGGGTGGACTGCCTCGACGTGGGCGACGCGGTGGACCATTGGAAGGCGTCAGGACTCGACCTATCGCCCATCCTGTACGCCCCGGACATCGATCCCGGTGCCAGCCGGCGCTGCACCGAGTCGCAGGACCACGGTCTAGACCGGGCGCTCGACCAACAGCTCATCTTGATGGCTGAGCCCGCCTTGGAAGACGGCCTCCCGGTGGAGATCAATCTCCCCATCAGCAACGTGAACCGAACGGCCGGCACCATGCTCGGCCATCAAGTCACCTCCAAATGGGGAGCTGATGGCCTGCCCGATGACACCATAAGCATCAATTTCAACGGTTCGGCCGGCAACAGCTTCGGAGCGTTCCTGCCCCGGGGCATCACCATGAGGCTCGTCGGCGACGCCAACGACTACGTGGGCAAGGGACTGTCGGGCGGACGCATCATTGTCACCACCCATCCCCACGCCCGGTTCGCGGCCGAGGAGAACGTGATCGCCGGCAACGTGATCGGCTACGGCGCCACCAGCGGCGAGCTCTTCTTGCGGGGGCTGGTGGGAGAGCGGTTCTGCGTCCGCAACTCCGGCGCCATCGCGGTGGTGGAGGGAGTCGGCGACCACGGCTGCGAATACATGACCGGCGGCCGGGCCGTGGTGCTCGGGCCCACTGGCCGGAACTTCGGCGCAGGCATGTCGGGCGGCGTCGCCTATGTGTATGACCCCGACGGGGTGTTCCCCCCTCGGGTGAACCGGGAGATGGTGGACTTGGAGGCACCCGGCGCCGACGACCGGGAATGGCTGCGGGACCGCATCAGCCGCCACGGGGCGAACACCGGCTCCGCGGTGGCCGAACGGATCTTGGCCAACTGGACGGCCGAAGCCGACCGGTTCGTGAAGGTGATGCCCCAGGACTACAAGCGGGTGCTGCAGGCTCTGGCCGAAGCCGAGCAGACCGGCGTCGACGCCGAAGCAGCCATCATGGGGGCCGCTCATGGGTGATGTCCGGGGTTTCATCAAACACGGCCGAGAGCTGCCCGTCCGCCGGGCGGTGCCGGTGCGGATCAAGGACTGGAACGAGGTCTACCGAGATTTTGACGCCGAATCGGTGCGCATCCAGGCGTCGCGCTGCATGGACTGCGGCATCCCCTTCTGCAACAACGGCTGTCCGCTGGGCAACCTGATCCCCGACTGGAACGACCTCGTCTATCGAGACAACTGGCGAGAGGCCATCGAGCGGCTGCACGCCACCAACAACTTTCCCGAGTTCACCGGACGGCTGTGCCCAGCGCCCTGCGAAGCAGCCTGCGTGCTGGGCATCAACGAGGACCCGGTGACCATAAAGCAGGTTGAGGTGGAGATTGTGGACCGGGCCTGGGAAGAGGGATGGATAGCCCCGGTGGTGTGCGGCGACCGCACCGGCCGCTCGGTGGCAGTGGTGGGGTCGGGGCCGGCAGGCTTGGCCGCCGCCCAGCAGCTCACCAGAGCGGGTCACGACGTGGTGGTGTTCGAGCGGGCCGACCGCATCGGCGGGCTGCTGCGCTACGGCATACCCGAGTTCAAAATGGAGAAACGCCACCTCGACCGCCGGCTGGCCCAGATGCAAGCCGAGGGCACGGTGTTCAGGCCGGGGGTCAACGCCGGGGTCGACATCAGCGCCGCCGACCTCACCGAGCAGTACGACGCCGTGGTGCTGGCCGGCGGGGCCACCCAATGGCGTGATCTGCCCATCCCCGGTCGGGAGCTTGAGGGCATCTGTCAGGCTATGGAGTATCTGCCCCCGGCCAACCGAGTGCAGGAGGGCGACTTGGACGAGCACCCGTTCTCCGCGGCGGGCAGGCACGTGATCATCATCGGCGGGGGCGACACCGGCGCCGATTGTCTGGGCACCGCCCATCGCCATGGAGCGGCGTCCATCCACCAATTCGAGATCATGCCGAGGCCGCCCAACCAGCGGGCCGACTCCACCCCGTGGCCCACGTGGCCGCTCATGTACCGGTCGTCGTCAGCCCATGAAGAGGGCGGAACCCAGGTGTACGCCATCAACACCGTGGAGTTCGCCGGAACGGGGGGCAAGGTCGAGGCGCTGCGCACAGTGGATGTGGAGCAGTCGTTCGAGGGCGGGCGGATGAGCTTCAACCCCGTCGAGGGGACCGAGCGGGAGTTCAGGGCCGATCTGGTGCTCTTGGCTCTTGGCTTCACCGGCCCCGAGACCGGCGGCCTGCTCGACGACCTGGGGGTGGAGATCACCGATCGGGGCAACGTGGCCCGAGACGACAGCTGGATGACCAGCGTGCCGGGCGTATTCGCAGCCGGCGACATAGGCCGGGGCCAGAGCCTCATCGTGTGGGCTATCGCCGAGGGCCGGGCCTGCGCCGCGGCCGTCGATCAGCACCTCACCGGCGACACCCTCCTGCCCGCCCCCCTGGTACC
>JAPYOC010000161.1 GCA_028278955.1 Candidatus Poriferisocius aerobius | reverse complement strand
GTCGCCGGGGCGGGCCGCAGCGGCGGCGGTCGCCACGGCCTCTTCCATAGACGCCGCGGTGGTCACCGGGCACAGCCCGGCGAACGCCCGCCGCACCTCAGATTCGACCTCGCCGATGGCCACGACCGCGCGCAAACCGTCGGCCCCGTCGGCCATCGGTCGCAAATCCAAGCCCTTGCTGCGCCCTCCCGCAATGAGCACCGCCGGCCCCACCGACCGGATCGCGGCGCAAACCGCGTGGGGGGTGGTGGCCTTGGAGTCGTCGATGAAGCGCACCCCCCGGTGCTCGGCCACCACGGCCAGCCGGTGGGGCAGGCCAGTCCAGGACAACAGGGCCGACCTGACCCCTTCGAGGTTGGCCCCCGCGGCCATGGCCGTCGCGGCGGCGGCCAGGTGGTTGGACAGCTCGTGGGGCTGCGACCGGTGCAGCTCGACCCTGTCGGCCAGCTTCTCAGACCAGGCCCACAGGGCGCCGCCCTCAGCCCGGAAGTCGCCCGCATCGAGTCCGAACGTCACCACCCGGCCCCGCTCGGGGGCATGGGCAGCAACCACGGGGTCATCGAGGTTCACCACCGAGGTGGTGTGGTCGTCGGCCCTGGCCCACAGCGCAGCCTTCGCTTTGCGATAAGCCGAGAGCGAGGCGTGGACGTCGAGGTGGTCCGGGGCGAAGTTCAGCCAGGCGCCCACTGCGGGGCGGTAACACCGGCTGTGTCCCAACCGGAACGAGGATGCCTCGACCGCGAACAAAGCAGGGCGGTGGTCCCTGATGGCCTCCACCAGCGGCGTCTCAGTGTTCCCGGCCACACCGGCGGCGATCCCGGAGGCTTCCAGCATGGCTGCGGCCAGAAGGGTCGCCGTCGTCTTGCCATTGGTTCCGGTAACCGCCAGCGTGGGGCGCTCATCCCATCGCTGAGCCAAGTCGAATTCCGAGATGACGGGAGTGCCCGCGGCCTCGGCAGCGGCGAAGGAGGGATGAGATTCGGGCAGACCCGGGGTGGGCACCATCGCCTGGACTTCGGCCGCCAGGACGGGCCATTCCCCGGAACCAGGCGCCTCGAGAAGATCGACTCCGAGTTGGGCCGCGCCGCAGCGGGCCGACTCGTCGGGGGCGTCGTCGACGGCCGCCACCGCGTGGCCGCGCTCCACCAGCTGGGCGCCAACCGCCCGGTTGGTCGAGGCGAAGCCCACCAGCAACAACGGCGCCCGGCTCAATCTGCCCCTCCTATGGACACGAAGTCGGCGTAGAAAAGCCCGAGGGCCACCGCGGTGGCGAAACCGGCCATGATCCACAGCCGGATGATCACCGTGGTCTCCGGCCAGCCGCCGAGCTCGAAATGATGGTGGATGGGGGCCATGCGGAACAGCCGGGTGCCAAAAACCTGGAAGCTGAACACCTGGATGATCACCGACAAGGTTTCCATGACGAACAAGCCGCCGATGATGGGCAGCAGCAGGTGGGTATTGGTGGACAGAGCCAGTGCGGCCATTCCGGTTCCCAGAGCCAGCGATCCGGTGTCGCCCATGAAGATGCGGGCCGGAGCGGCGTTCCACCACATGAAACCGGCGCTCGCCCCCACCATCGCCGCGGCCAAGATGGCCAGGTCCAGGGCGTGGGGGATGCCGTAGATGTCCTCGTTGCGGAAGGCCCAGAAGCCGATCACCACGAAGGCGGCGAAGGCGAAGACCGAGGAGCCGGCGGCCAGGCTGTCGAGCCCGTCGGTCAGGTTGACCGCATTGCTGGTGCCCAAGATCAACAGCACGGCCCAAAGCCCCCACCCCCACGGCCCCAAGTCGACGGCCAGGGAGTCGTAGCGGGTGAAAGAGAGCTCGGTGCGCACGTCGGTCAGATGGATCATCAACAGCGCGAATCCCACCGCCACGATGAGCAGGCCCAGTATCTTGGTCCGCTTGCCCAGGCCCAGGTTGCGCTCTCGGGACACCTTGAGCCAATCGTCGATGAAGCCGACGACGCCCGAACCAAGGATGGCCAGCATCACGATCAGGCCGGTACGGGTGAAGATGCCGTTGTAGAGGTCGCTGATGCCATAGCCGGCCAACGCTCCAACCACGATGGCCACGCCCCCCATGGTGGGCGTTCCCGCCTTGCTGACATGGCCTTGGGGCCCGTCCAGCCGGATGGGCTGGCCGATGGAGCGCTTGCGCAGGAAGGTGATCAAAAGCCGGGTGCCGACCACCGAGACCACCCCGGCAATGGCCACGGCAAACAACAGCCGGATCACCGGACGGCTCTCATTGCGGCCAGGAGCTCTTGGGCCACGACTCGATCATCGAAGGGGACCATCCGACCGCCCGCTATCTGGGTGGCCTCATGGCCCTTCCCCGCCACCACCACCACGTCGCCGTCGCCGGCCTCAGCCAGGCTGCGGGCAATGGCAGCCCGCCGGTCGGCCAGCACCAGCACGCCCCTAAAATGGCGGGGCACTCCGGCCAACACGTCGGAGATGATGGCGTCGGGATCCTCAGACCGAGGATTGTCGGAAGTGACGATCATCTGGTGGGCCAACTCGGCCGCCACCCGGCCCATCAACGGCCGCTTGCTGGGATCTCGGTCGCCGCCGCAGCCGAACACCGCCCACAGGCGCCCTGAGCCGGTGAGCAGTTCCCGGGCGGCGGCCAACACATGGGCCAGGCCGTCGGGGG
>JAPYOC010000160.1 GCA_028278955.1 Candidatus Poriferisocius aerobius | reverse complement strand
ACCCGCACCCCCTGAGGGCCCAGCTCTGCGGCCAGCACACCAGTGAGCGCCTCCAGCGCCCCCTTGGTGGCGGCGTAGGGGGCCACGCCGGGAAAGGCCCGCTGGGTGTGGACCGACCCCACGAACACCACGCACCCCCTTCGCTCCCGCAGAAAGGGCAGCGCCTCGCCTGCCAGCATCATCCCCGCCACCACGTTGGCGTGGAACACGTCGAGCAGGGCCTGTTCGTCGAGTTCGTCCACCGGGCTGCGATACATGTTCCCCGCGTTGCTGATCAGGGCGTCGAGCCCCCCGCCGTGGGTCACCGCGGCCTCGATCATGGCCGTGCGGTCGGCGGCCGCGGTCACGTCCCCGGTCACCGCCCGGCCCCGGTCGCCCAGCCGGGCGGCCACTTCCTCCACCCGATCTGGGCGGCGCCCGGTGATGGTCACCCGCGCCCCTCGGCCGGCCAGGTGCTCGGCCGCGCCCGCGCCGATGCCCGAACCGCCCCCGGTGATCAACAAGGACATGCCGTCGATCGGCTTCATCGGTTTGCGACCTTACCGGGCAGCCGTCAGGTCATCAGGGTCTTGCGACACACCACTAGGGTCATGCCATGGCCTACCGGGTGGAGATCGACCAGGAGGAGTGCATGAGCTCGGGGAGGTGCGTGGCCGACTATCCCTCGGCCTTCGTGTTCGACGACGACGAGCTGGCCACCGTGCTTCCCGCGGCGGGGACCCTCACCGACCAGCAGCTTCTCCGGGCCGCCCGCAACTGCCCCTCCCGGGCCATCCAGGTATTCGACGACAACGGCAATCTGCTGGAGTAGATTCGAGCCCTGCGAGTGGAGCCAGACTCTGCCAACGGTCTGCGGGAGCGAAGCAGTCTGATGGTCTTTTTCGGGCTCGCCGGCAGATGACTAGGGTTGGCGCTCGTGACCGAATCGATGATTGTGACCGGGGCGGGCCACGGCATCGGCGTGCAGATCGCCCGGCAGGCCGCAGCCGACGGCTATCGGGTGGGGGTGCTGGACATCGACGCCGAGGCCGCCGATCAGATCGCGCGGTCGCTGCCCGATGCGGTGCCCCTGATGGCGTCGAGCGCCGATGCCAGTGCGGTTGAGGCAGCACTGAACGCTTTCGGCACCCCCGATGCGTGGGTCAACAACGCCGGTATCGTCCGGTTCGGCCCGCTGGTCGACCACTCGGAGCAAGAGTGGCGGTCGGTGGTGGAGGTGAACCTCACCGGCACGTTCGTCGGCGGCCGGTCGGTCGCCCGCCGGCTCATTGCCGAAGGCCGCAAGGGGTCGATTGTCAACATCGCCTCCATCAACGGCATCGCTCCCGGCCCCAATTCCGGCGCCTACAGCCCGACCAAGGCCGCGGTAATCCAGCTCACCCGACAGATGGCCATCGAATGGGGCCCAACCGGCATTCGGGTCAATTCGGTGGCCCCCGGCATCATTGACGACGGCATGTCGACACCGGTTTTGGCCGACCCGCACGTGCGGGCCACCCGCTCGGCCCGCACGCCCAGCCGGCGCTTGGGCACCGCCGCGGATATTGCCAAGGCGGTGCTATGGCTGTGCTCGGAGGACGCTGAATACGTCAACGGCCACAATCTGGTGGTAGACGGCGGTGTGGTGTCGACCGTGCTGGCCGGAATGCCCCGCCCCGCGTCCATCGACGGCATCGACCGAGGCTGACCCACCCGACCTGAACCAAGGAGGCAAGATCCGATGGCAGAGTTCACCCTCAACCGGTTCGACGACGTTCGCGACGGCTATCGGCAAAAGGGGCTGAAACAGGCGCTTTACGATGCCGCGGGGGTGATCATGGCCGACACCCTTCTCACCCTGTGGGGAGACGACCACCGCCGTCGCCGCCGGCTGGAGAATCGGCTGTTCCGCCGGGAGACGTTCGAGCACTACGAGCGTGATCTGCTGCCCGGCGCCGTAGACGCAGTGCTGGACCCGGCCGCTGCCGGCGGGCGGGGCGACGTGGTGCCCCTGGCCCGGCGCATCGTGGTCAACCTCACCGCTGCTGCCGCGGGCGTGGACTACTCGGAGGGCACCGCAGAGGAGACCGATCGGCTTTACTCCTATGCGGTCAAGTTCAGCGAAGGGGCCACTGCGGCCCACAGCACCAGAGACCCCGAGGAGTTGCGGGCCGAGGTGGCCGAGGCGCTGGAGCGCTGGGACGAGGAGTTCTTCGCTCCGTCGCTCAGCCGCCGCACCGCCCTCTTCGAGCGGTTCGTCGCCGGGGAGATCTCGGAGGACGACCTGCCCCGCGACGTTCTCACCGTGCTGGTGCGCAACCAGGACTCCCTGGATCTGCCCCGCGACGTGGTCCGACGAGAGGTGGCCTTCTACATGCTGGCCGGAATGCACTCCACCGGGGCGGCTACCACCCACGCCGTCCACGGTGCCTTCGGCTGGTTCGACGACCACCCCGCAGACCGCGCCCGCATGGTCGAAGATCCGGTGTTCCTCCAGCACTGTGTTCACGAGTCCATGCGCCTTCATCCGGCCAGTCCGGTGGCGCGCCGGGAGGCGGTGGCTGCGGTCACCTTGCGCGACGGCACCGAGGTGGCGGTGGGCGACACGGTGGTATTCGACCTGTGGTCGGCCAATCGAGACGCCGAGGTGTTCGGGGACGACGCCGACGCTTTCAACCCGCTCCGCTCGATTCGCGACGACGTGCCCCGCTGGGGCCACACCTTCGGCGGCGGTCGCCACGCCTGCATCGGCATGGAGCTCGACGGCGGCGTGCCCGCCGACGAGAACACCGGGGCCCCCATTCTGCTGGGAACGGTGGCGCTGATCCTGCGAGGTCTTTTGGCCCGCGGCGCCCGGCGCGATCCCGACAATCCCCCCCGGCAAGACCCCAACATCGCTCGGGTCTGGTGGGGGCAGTACCCCGTGCTGTTCTGATCGGCCGACCGCTGATGGACGGGCCGACGGTCGAGCGTGAGGACCGCAGTCTGCGCCCGCTCACCGGGGAGTTCTGGGCCGCGGTCGACCGGGGCGAGCTGGTCCGCCCGGTGTGCGGGGACTGCGGCCGGAGCTTCTTCGTTCCCCAGTTCTCCTGCCCGCAATGCCAGAGCGCCAACTGGTCCTATCAGCCCAGCAGCGGGCGGGGCCGGGTGTACAGCTGTACCACGGTCCACCGACCGCCCACGCCCGCATTCGAAGCCCCCTACGTGCTGGCCGACGTGGACGTGGAGGAGGGCTGGCACCTGCTCACCTGGATCGTGGGGTGCGAACCCTCCGAAGTGGCCATCGACATGGCGGTGAGCGTGCGCTTCGTCGCCGGCCCCGACGGCCACCGGCTGCCGGCCTTCGCCCCCGAGGAGCAGGAAGCTGCCCGATGAACGTCGGCTTGGCCTTCGCCCGCAACGCGGCCCGCCACCCCGGCGCGCTCGCCGTGTTCGGCGATCAGAACCTCACCAACCGACAGCTCGATCAGCGCTCCAACCGCATCGCCAACGCCCTGCTCGGCGCCCATCGCCTGGCCAAGGGCGACCGGGTGGCCTTGCTGGTGGCCAACCGCCCCGAGGTGGTGGAGGTGCTGGGCGGCATCACCAAGACGGGCGGCTGCTATGTGGGGCTCAACTTCCGACTGGGACCGGTGGAGCTGGAGCAGGTGTTCGACAACGCCGACCCGGTGCTGGCCATCACCGACGCCGAGCACCGGGAGCAGCTCGCCGGGTTCGACCTCCCGGTCATCGACATCGATCGCGATCTCGACGCCCTGGCCGACGCCGCCTCGGGCGCACCTCCCGACACCCTCCATCAGGTGCGCTCCGAAGACGATTTCTGCATCGTGTACACCAGCGGCACCACCGGGCGGCCCAAGGGGGTGCATTTCGACCACGCCCGGGTGCTCCAGCACGCCACCGTGGCCTGCCTGGAGTACGAGATCGACCGCCGCAGCCGCTACCTCGTCCAGATACCCCACAACTCCAGCGTGAACATCACCATCTTGCCGTGCCTGCTCGTCGGCGCGGCCCAGGGGTTTGCCGACAGCCGCAGCTTTGACCCGGCGCGCTACGCCCGCCTGGTGCAAGAGCACGGGGTGAGCCACTCGTTTCTGGTGCCCACCCAGCTCATGCGCCTGCTCGACCGCCTCGAGCGGGCCGACGACCACAGGCTGGGGTCGCTGCGCACGCTGGGCTACGGCTCGTCGCCCATCTCCCCCGACCGCCTGGCCGAGCTGCTTGAGCGGTTCGGCCCGGTGTTCAACCAGCTCTACGGCATGGCCGAGATCGCCTCCATCGGCACCATCTTGCGCAAAGAAGACCATGTGCGGGGTTTGCAGGAGCGCCCCGAGCTGCTGTCGTCGTGCGGGCAGCCGTCGTACGCGGTGGACGTGCGGGTGGTGGACCCCGGCGGCCGCGACGTCGCGGTGGGCGAGCGGGGCGAGGTTGTCTTCGGCGGCCCCCATGTGATGAAGGGCTACTTCCGGGATCCCGAGCGCACCGCGGAATCGCTGCGGGACGGATGGATGCACAGCGGCGACGTGGCCGAGATCGACCAGGAGGGCTTCGTCTACATCGTCGACCGGATGAAGAACCTCATCATCCGGGGAGGGTTGAACATCGCCCCCACCGAGATCGAGAACGTGCTGTACCGCCATCCCGCGGTGTTGGAGGCGTCGGTGATCGGCGTGCCCGACCCCGAGTGGGGCGAGGCCGTCGTGGCCGTGGTGGCCCTCAAGCAGGGGGCGGCGGTCGATGACCAGGAGCTGCGGCTGTGGTGCCGGCAGTCGGAGCTGACCTCCATCAAGGTTCCCGAGCGGGTGGAGTTGGCCGACTCGCTGCCCAAGAACGCGGTGGGAAAGATCGCCAAAGAGGAGCTCCGCTCCCGCTATTGGGGAGAGGGCCGACGGGTGTGAGCGGCCCCCATCTGTTGCAGCAGGCGGCCATCGTCGGCGTGGCCGCCACCGAGATGGCGCGGCGTCTCGACACCACTTCGGCGGAGATCTCCCTGCGGGCCGCGTTGGCCGCGCTCGATGACGCCGGGCTGACAGTGGCCGATGTCGACGGGGTGGCTGCCCGCTGGCCCGGGCCGGGGGGCACCGTGTTCCAACCGGGCTCAGCCGACTGGGCCGACGTGTTCGGCCACCCGCTGCGCTGGGTGTGCGACACCTACCCCCAAGGGGTGCCCGCCGCGCTGGACGCCGCCGCCGCAGTGGCGGCCGGGCTGTGCGAGGTGGCGCTGGTGTTCGGAGGCCAGGCCGGGGCGATGGGCGGGGCCGCGGTGGCCGACTACACCCGGCCCGATAACGAGTTCATCGCCTGCTGGGGTTCGCTCACCGCGGCCCAGTTCGCCCTGGTGGCCCAGGTGTACCGGCACCGCTTCGCCCCCGACCCCGAGCGGGTGGCCGCCATTGCCGCTGCTATCCGCAGCGCCGGTTCTGACAACCCGGCCGCGGTGATGGCCGGGCGAGGGCCCTACACCGCGGCCGACGTGCTGGCCTCGCCGATGGTGGCCGAGCCGTTCCGGATGCTGGATCTGTGCTTGGCCACCGAGGGAGCGGCCGCCATGGTGATCACCACCGCCGAGCGGGCCCGTGATCTCCGCCAGCGCCCGGTGGCCATTCTGGGCGGAGGGTCAGAGTGGCACCGCCAGCAGTACGTGAACCCGCCCCGCTACGACGAGGTGTGGGGTTTGGGGGCCGACGCGGCCCGCCGGGCTTTCGCGCTGGCCGGGCTAGGACCGCAGGACGCAGACGTGTTCGAGCTCTACGACATCAACACCTACGAGGTGGTGCGCCAGTTCGAGATGCTGGGATTGTGCTCCGAGGGCGAGGGGGCCGACTACCTGTGGGAGGCGGGCGTCGGCGTTGAAGGCCGCCACCCCCTCAACACCGACGGCGGCCTGCTCAGCTACAGCCACATCGGCTGGGGCGGTCCCACCCTCAAGGTGGTCGAAGCGGTGCGCCAGCTTCGGGGCACCGCCGGCTCCGGCCAAGTCGCCGATGCCGAGGTCGCTCTGGTCACCGGCGCCGGCGCCGGCGCCCAGTACCACAACGTCATGGTGCTGGGCCGGGGGTAGCTCGTGGTGTGTCGTCCGGGCCGGCCCGGTTCCGCTGCCCGGTAACGTCGCCCGCAGTGGTGAGCGGATACGACGCATGACGGCGAAACAGGAGGTCGGCCGCCCTCCGGCGGTGGTGGCGGCCAGCATGCTGGCGCTGGGCTTCGGGTCGAGCCTGGGCTTTTTGCCCGGCTATTTCGTCGCTGCGCTGCGCGATGATCTGGGCGTTTCCCGGGCTCAAGTCGGGCTTTTGGTGAGCCTGCATTTCGGCTGTACCGGACTGGGCTCGATCATCGGCGCCCGGATCACCGAGAAGATCGGAACCCGGCTCGCGGTGGTGGCCGACCAGGTGATCGTGGCTGTTGCCGCGTGGGCCGCCGCCCTTTTAGGCAGCTACGCCGCTTTAGTCGGCGCCGCAGTGTTCGCCGGTTTCGGCTACGCCCTGGCCAACGCGTCCACCAACGAGGCCGTGGCCGCTGCGGTGCCTGAGACCCGTCGAACCCTGGCGTTGTCGGCCAAGACTTCCGGGGTGCCGATGATCGCATTGATCAGCGCCACCCTGGTGCCCTGGGCGGCCGACCGCTGGAGCTGGAACCTCATCTTGATGATTGCCGGTACTGCGGCTGGCGCCAGTGCGCTCATCTCGTCGGCGGTGATCCCCGACATCCGCGCCTCCCAGCGAGGGACCCAGCCTGGTGCCTCAGTTCTTCCCAAGGGGTTTTGGTGGTTCGCGGTGTCGGCTTGCTTCTTGGTCGGCGCCGGCCAGCCACTGTTTTCGTGGACCGTGCCGTACTTTGACGAAGGTTTGGGCACCTCCAAGCCAGCGGCAGGGGCAATCGCCGGTGCCGCCGCCGGACTCGGAGCGGTGTGCATGTCGTTGACCGCTTTGCGAGCCGACCGCCTCGGGCGCACTCGCCGGGTGCCGCTCGTCGTCGGGCTGTGCTCGATGCTGGCCGCGTCTCTCTTGGTGGTGATGAGCGGCCTGACGCTGGGCGTGGCCGTTGCCACCATCGGCATGTTCGTCGGGTTCATCGCCCAGCTAGCGGCCATCGGCATCATGCACGCCGCAGTGGTCGACCGGGCGCCCCACGCCGTGGCCCGGGCCACCGGCGTCACCATGACCGGCTACTACATGGGCGCGCTGGCCACGCCGGTGAGCTTCGGCGCCCTGGTCGACTGGCTGGACACCTACACCTGGGCCTGGCTGGCCATGGCCCTGTGCAGCGGGATCG
>JAPYOC010000016.1 GCA_028278955.1 Candidatus Poriferisocius aerobius | reverse complement strand
CCCTGCGGCCCCGCCACCTGTGCGACCTCGAGCTTCTGCTCAACGGCGGCTTCTCCCCCCTGAGGGGCTTCATGGGCCAGGCCGACTACCAGCGGGTGTGCTCCGATATGCGGCTGGCCGACGAGACGCTGTGGCCCATGCCCATCGCCTTGGACGTGGACGGCGACACCGCCGAAGCAGCCGAGGCCGCGGGGCGGCTGGCGCTGCGGGACGTGGAGGGGGTCATGCTGGCGGTGCTCACCGTGGGCGACGTGTGGGAACCCGACATCGCCGCCGAGGCCCAATCGGTTCTCGGCAGCTTGGACCCCGACCACCCCGGCGTGGCCCACCTGGTCCACAACACTGCCCGGTTCTATATGGGCGGGTCGGTGCAGGGCCTCCAACTGCCCGTCCACCACGACTTCACCGAGCTGCGGCGCACCCCGGCCGGGCTGCGGGCCGCGTTCGATGCCGCGGGTTGGCACCGGGTGGTGGCCTTCCAAACCCGCAACCCGATGCATCGCGCTCACGTGGAGCTCACCAGAAGGGCCGCAGCGGAGGCCGACGCCAATCTGCTGATCCATCCGGTGGTGGGCATGACCAAGCCCGGCGACGTGGACCACTACACCCGGGGCCGGGTGTACCAGCACATCATCAAGCGCTATCCGGAGAATTCGGCCATGCTGGCCATGCTGCCGCTGGCCATGCGCATGGGCGGCCCCCGGGAGGCGGTGTGGCACGCCATCATCCGCAAGAACCACGGCGTCTCCCATTTCATCGTGGGCCGCGACCACGCCGGGCCGGGCTCAGACGCCGCCGGCACTCTCTTCTACGGCCCCTACGACGCGCAGGACATGCTGCGGGATTGCGCCGATGAGCTGGGCGTGGCCATGGTGCCGTTCAAGATGATGGTGTACGCCCCCGACAGCGACAGCTACCACCCCATCGACGAGGTGGACGAGGCAACGGCCACCCTCAGCATCAGCGGCACCGAGCTGCGGGATCGCCTGGCGTCGGGCGACGACATCCCCGAATGGTTCAGCTACCCCGAGGTGGTGGCCGAGCTGCGCCGCACCCATCCCCAGAGGTCCAAACAGGGCTTCACCGTGTTCTTCACCGGCCTCAGCGGCTCGGGCAAGTCCACCATCGCCAACGCGCTCGTGGCCAAGCTGTTGGAGCGGGGCGGACGCCCGGTGACCCTGCTGGACGGCGACGTGGTGCGCACCAACCTGTCGTCGGAGCTGGGCTTCTCCAAAGAGCACCGCGACATCAACATCACCCGTATCGGCTATGTGGCCTCGGAGATCACCAAGCACGGCGGCATCGCCATCTGCGCGCCGATCGCCCCCTACGCCGGGCCGCGGCACAAGAACCGGGAGGCCATCTCGGCCAATGGCGGCTATGTGCTGGTGTACGTGTCCACCCCGCTGGAGGTGTGCGAGGAGCGGGACCGCAAAGGGCTGTACGCCAAGGCCCGGGCCGGGATCATCAAGGAGTTCACCGGCATCTCCGACCCCTACGAGGAGCCGGCCGACGCCGATATCACCCTGCCCACCGTGGAGCAGACGCCCGACGAGGCGGCTCAGACCATCATCGACCACCTGGTAGCCGAGGGGTATTTGGACCCGATGGGCGACTGAGGTGTCGCGCGCCGACGACGTGGAGAGAATCGCCGAGGCGCTGTCGGCCGCGGGCGAAGCGCTCGAGCGGTTCACCCCCGGCGAGATCACCTCGGAGCTCAAGGACGGCGGCGATCCGTTGACCGCGGCCGACACCGCGGTCAACGAGGTGCTGGCCGCGGCGCTCCGAGGCGACGACGAGGGGTGGCTGTCGGAGGAGAGCACAGACGACGACAGCCGACTGGACCGGCGCAGGGTGTGGGTGGTGGATCCCATCGACGGCACTCGGGAGTTCATCGACGGCATTCCCGAGTGGTGCGTCTCGGTGGGACTGGTGGAGGACGGCGTGCCGGTGGCCGGCGGCGTGCTGAGCCCGCCCAACCGGTGCCTGATCATCGGGTCGGACGAGACCGGGGTGGTACACAACGGCCGGCCCGCTGGCACAACGGGCACCACCGACTTGCGGGGCGCGCTGGTGCTGGCCTCCCGCAGCGAGATGAAGCGGGGCGAGTGGGAGCGCTTCTTCTCCACGCCGATCGCGGTGCGGAACATGGGCTCAGTGGCCTACAAGCTCAGCCTGGTGGGCGCCGGGCTGGCCGACGCCACCTGGACGCTGGTGCCCAAGAACGAGTGGGACGTGGCCGGCGGGGCCGCGCTGGTGCGAGCCGGCGGCGGGCGGGTGTTCGGCACTGGCGGCGCCAACGTGGCCTTCAATCGGGCCGATCCGCTGATGGACGGCTTCATCGCGGTGGCCCCCGGCTTGTGCGGCCCGGTGATGGAATTGCTCGGCATCGGCGCAAATCGGTGAGGGCGTTCGAGCCGCTCGAGCCGACTACCTCCCCGGCAGAGCGGTGAACGACCACCAGTTAGCCGCTCAGCTGGCTTCTGAGGCGGGCGATCTGCTGGTCGACCTCAGGGTCGAGATGAGCCGGCAGCGCCTGGCCCCGTTCGCGGTAGGGGCCCGGGGCGACGCTGCGGCCCACGACCTCATCGCCAGCGCCCTTCAGGCCCACCGCCCCGACGACTTGGTGCTGTCGGAGGAGTCGCCGGATGACCGCCGACGGCTTCAGCACCGCCGGGTATGGATCGTGGATCCCCTCGACGGCACTCGCGAGTTCTCCACGCCGGGCCGAACCGATTGGGCCGTCCACGTGGCCCTCGTCGCCGACGGCGCACCGGTGGCCGCGGCGGTGTCCCTGCCCGCCCGGGGAATCACCCTGGCCACCGAGCCGGCGCCTCCCACGCCCCCGGCCGCGGCCCAAGCCCGGGTCATCACCAGCCGAAGCCGACCGGGCCGACTGGCCCGCGGCATCGCCGACGACATCGGGGCCGAAATCGTCCAGTTGGGCTCGGCCGGCGCCAAGGCGGCCGCCGTCATCAAGGGTGAAGCCGAGGTGTACGCCCACGCGTCGGGCCTGCACGAATGGGACCTGTGCGCTCCCGCCGCGGTGGCCGCCGCCGCGGGGCTGCACGTTTCCCGTCTCAACGGCGAAAAGCTGAGATTCAACCAGTCGGACACTTATTTGACCGATTTCGTCATCTGCCATCCGAACTTCGCCAAACGGGTGATCCCCCGATGATCCCCGTGGTCTCCTCCTGCCACATGCAGCGCCCGAGTGCGGCCGGCGAGGCCCGATGAGTCTTCGCGGTGCCGCTCGCGAAGACGGGAAGAACCCGTGCGGCTGATAATCGCCCGGTGCTCGGTGGATTATGACGGGCGGTTGGCCGCGCGCCTGCCCGAGGC
>JAPYOC010000159.1 GCA_028278955.1 Candidatus Poriferisocius aerobius | reverse complement strand
GTGTGCTGGGAGGGGCTGCTGGTGGTGTCGCTGCGGGCGGCGCGGGCTCGGAGCGCGGCCCGCTTTCTGCTGCGCAGCCCGAGATGAGCAGGCAAAGCCCGACGACGCCAGCGCAGAAACGCCGGCCAGAAAAAAAGTTCTGGAACATCAGGGATCAGAGCTCGAAAGGTCCTTTGCCCATCTGGTCGCGGATGGTGACGACTGCCGGGTTGGTCATGGAGCGGCGCTGCCAATTGACCCCGTCCACCACCAGGGTGTGGCCGCTGATGAACCGGGCGAAGGGAGAGGCCAAGAAGGTGGCCGCCCAGCCCAGCTCCCGCAGCCGTCCCACCCGCATGGCCGGCTGGCAGGGATCCTTCTCGTGGGTGCGGTCGAGGCTGGAGCGGATGTCGGCGGTCATGTCCTCGTGGGGGAACAGCCCCGGCACCAGGCCGTTTACCTGGATGCCGTAGGGTCCCCATTCCACGGCCAGGCTCTCGGTCATCGACTTGACCCCGGCTTTGGCCGCCGCCGAGTGGGCGAAACCAGGCCCGCCGGTCCAGGCGTAGGACGCCCCGATGTTGACGATCGAACCCGGGGTGCCGGCCGCCAGATGGCGGCGGGCGAACTCCCGAGCGCAGAAGAAGGTGCCGTTGAGGGTGATGTCCACCACCGTGCGCCAGGCGTTGGGCGACATGTCCTCGGCCGGCACCGGGAAGTTGGCCGCCGCGTTGTTGATGAGCACGTCGGGCAGGCCGAAACGCTCGGTGGCCGCGTCGAACGCCTCGGCGATCTGGTCGGGCTGGCGGATGTCGCAGCCCACCGCCAGCACCTTGCCGCCGACAGCCTCGATGGCCGCCCGGCCCGCCTCCAAGTGCTCGGGCTGGCGGCTGGCGATGACCAGGCTGGCCCCTAAGCGGGCGAACTCGGCGGCGATGGCCTTGCCCAGGCCGGTGCCCCCGCCGGTGACCAACACCGTCTGGCCGCCGTAGGTTCCCGGCACGAGGGCGGTGGCGCCCTCCGGGGCGGGTTCGGGCAATCCGATGGGCTCAGCCATATCTCGGCTCCTTGTCGAAGTGATCGGTCAAGACCGCTGGTACTCGGGATCGCGCCCTTCGGCCCGGGCCGCCCGGAACTCGGCGAAGTCGTCCGACCGGTTGATCAGCGTCTGGAAGGCGTACTCGTCGTTCATCGAGCTGCGCAGTCCCTCGTAGGCCAGGTTGCGGATCACCCGGCGGGCCAGCTGTACCGTGTAGGGCGATGCAGCGGCGATCTTGGCGGCCATCTCCATCACGGTGTCGTCCAGCTCTTCAGGGGGCACGATGCGTGAAACGATGCCGTGGGTCAAAGCCTCCTCGGCGCTGACTATCCGTCCGGTAAGCACCATGTCGCTGACCAGCCCCGACCCGCAGATCTCGAACAGCCGGCCCACCCCGCCGGTGTCGGGGATCACCCCGTGGGTTACTTCGGGGAGCATGAACCGGGCCCCCTCGGCCGCCACCCGGATGTCGCACAGCAGCGCCCGCTGGAAGGAGCCGCCGATGGCCCAGCCCTGCATAGCCACGATGATGGGGGCGTCGATGTCCCAGACCTGTTGGATCCCCCGGTGGCCCCGTTCCATGCCGGCGTGGTGGGCGATGCCCAGCTGACCACCACCGATGGCGGCCACATCCCGGCCCGACGACCAGGATTTGCCCTCGCCCCGCCACACCACCGCCCGGATGGACTTGTCGGCCTTGATCTGCCCCAATATGTCGAATAGTGCGACGTCCATGGCGTCGTCGAAGGCGTTGTGCTTGGCGGGATTGTTGTTGGTGATCACGGCGATGTGCCCGTCCACCACGAGCTGTACTCGGTCGTCGGCCATCGGCTTACCGTATCCCCAACTGCTGCAGCGGGAAGAATGGGGCCGGTTTGGGACACAATGTCACCATGGCGATGTACTTGGAAATGGTCGGACAACGAGGGCAGCCTCGCCAGCGGGGGTGGCTGCCCCGGGATTGCACGCTGTATGCGCTCAGCGTGGGAGCGGGGTTCGGCGATCTGGCGTTTGTGGGCGAGCGGGCTGAGGGGCATCCCCAGCGGGTGTACCCCAGCTTTGCCTGTTCCGGGGGCCGGTCGGACAGCACGGGCGAGGGCGACGCCGACATGGTCCGGTTCGGCGACTACCGAATCCACCAGCTGGTTCACGGCGAGCAGGAGCTGGCCATCCACGGTGAGATCGGGCCGAGGGGCTCGGTGGTCAGCACGTCGACGGTTGCGGGAATCTACGACAAGGGCTCCGGGGCGGTGGTTCACCTCGAAAGCGAGTCGGTGGACGCCGAATCTGGCGAGCCCGCGTTTACCACCGGTACCAAGCTGTTCGTGATGGGCGAGGGCGACTTCGGCGGCGAGCCGGGGCCGAAATCGCCTCCCTGGGACGTTGGTGACGCGCCGCCCGACGCCACGGTGGATTGGCAGACCCTGCCGGTGCAGTCGCTGCTCTACCGCCACGGCGGCAACGATCCCAACCTGATCCATTACGACCCCTCAGTGGCCGCCGCCGCCGGATTCGACGGTCCCATTCTCATGGGCCTCAACTCCTACGGTTTCGCCTGCCGGGCCTTAGTGGAGACGGTGTGCGGGGGCGACCCGCTGGCCCTGGGCTCGATAGCCGGACGTTTCGCCTCCCCCGGCTACAACGGCGACCTGCTCACCACCCAGATCTGGCATAGCCGCGGCGACGAAAACGAGGCGCTGTTCCGGGTAGTGTCCAACCGAGGCACCACCGTTTTCGACAAAGGCCGCGCCACGCTTCGATAAGCGGCAAGAGGGGCTACCGCCGGTCGTAAAAAGCTTTCTACAGCCCCATGTCGTGGTGGTCGGGGACTTGGTAGCGGCCGATGGCCTCGGCCCGGCGGTGGAGGAGGGCGACCGTGTCCTCGATGTCGCGGCCGATGATGAACCGGCGCTCCTCTACGCAATCGACCACGAAGTTGCCGTGCTCCACGAGATCGGCCACCTTGGGCTCCTCGCCCCTCATCTCGGTCAACCTGTCTTTGAGCTCTTGGAAGGTCATGCTGCGCCGCCCAGTGGCGCCGCCGACCCGGGCGAAGTGGGCGGGGCGGTTGCGCTGGGCGGTGAACAGCCCGGTCTCGAGCATTCCCCCCGACGGGTAGAGCACCGAGGCCCGCAAGGTGCTGCCCTCCCGGATCAAGTTGATGTGAAGGGCCTCGGTGAAACAGCTCACTGCGGCCTTGGAGGCGGCGTACACCGAGGCGGTGGGCACGGGGGCGAACCCGCCGTCGCCCGAGGAGGTGTTGATGATCTGGCCGGGTTCGCCGCCGGCCAGCATTCGGGGCACGAACTCGGCCGTGCAGATGGCCACGCCGAACACGTTCACGCTGAAACACCAGCGCCAGTCGTTGGGCTCCTGTTCCCAGGGTTTGCCACCCCCGCCGGAGGTGACTCCGGCGTTGTTGAAGAGCAGGTTGCACCGCCCATGGGCCTCGTAGACGTGGTCGGCCAGAGCGGCCGCCGAGTCCTCGTCGGCCACATCGGTGGGCCAGCCCGACACCGGGCCCAGCTCGCCCAGTTCGGCCACGGCGGCCTCGGTGGTGTCGGCTTCGATGTCGGCGATGACCACGGTGGTACCCCGCTGCAACAGTGCGGTTGCGATGCCCTTGCCGATGCCCCCGGCCCCACCGGTGACCACCGCCGTCATGCCGTTGACATCGAGGCGCTCTGAAGGTGGGACGGGCTTGGCCACGGCGTCGGTTGGCTCAGGCCGCCGGCTGCATCTGGTTGAGGGGGTTCATGCCCGGGCAGCCTTTGGCCCGCTCGGGGATGTCGGCGTAGTCGATGGGGGTGGCCACCTCGGCTTTGGTGGGGCAGAACTGCCCGGCCAAAGGCGCCAGCGCCTCCAGGTCGAACCCGTACACCTCGGCGGCGTTGGTGGTGAGGATTCGAGTGGTCTCCTCCTCGGTGAGGTTGGCGAAGGTGAGCCGCAGGTGCTGGCGGGTGTGGGGGTGCGAGCCCTCGATGTGGGGATAGTCGGAGCCCCACATGACCCGGTCGGTGCCCACGGTGCGGGTGAGCAGCGCCTCCGACGGCCGCAAGAACGAGGCGCCTATGTAGCATTGGCGGGCGAAGTACTCGCGGGGGGTGAGCGACATGTCGGCCACCGCATGGCTCCCGAAAACGGTTTCGGAGCCGTACTTGGAATACCGCATCCGGTGGAAGAAGCTCTCCAGCTTCTCCAGGGTTTCAGGCACCCAGGCGGTGCCGGTCTCGGTGGTCACGTACTTGAGCGAGGGATAGCGTTCGAACACCCCGGAGAACATGAGGTGCCACAGCGCCCGCTGGGTCCACCAGGTGGCCTCGAGGATGAACATGGCCAGCGACGAGGGGAAGTGGTTGCCGTAATTGGGCGATCCTCCGCCGGCGTGGTGGTTCAGAGGCAGGCCCGCGGCTGCGGTGGCAGCCCAGATGGGCTCGTAGGCCTTGGAGTACAGCGGCTCGAACGGAGAGTCGGGCGGGGCGCCGGGGATGAGCACGCCGCCGGTCAAGCCATGCTCGGCGGCCCACTCGATCTCCTTCACCGAGCCTTCAACATCGCCGAGGAACACCTGGGCTATGCCGGCTCGCCTGGTGGGGGCCTGGCTCACGAAGTCGGCCACCCACCGGTTGTGGGCGCGCAGACCCGCCCAGCGGTGCTCGAAGTCGTCGCTGTAGGGGGGTGCCTCGAAGGCGGTGGCCGCAGGCGGGGCGAACGGAGGCTGGGTGTTGGGGAACAGCACCTCGGCGATGAACCCGTCGGCCTCCTGTTCGGCCAGCCGATGAGAAGACGACCAGTTGCGGTGGCCCCACACCTCGGGATCGCCGTCCACCCCCACCTCGAGGGGCGAGCGCTCCATGTCGGCGAACATGGCCTTGCGCTGTTCGTTGTGGCCGTCCATGAAGTCGGCCCACTCGTCGAACTGATCGTGGTAGCGAGCTTCCAAGTAGGGCCGGTAACCCCGTAAGTCGGCGCCGCAATGCGTGTCGGCGCTAATGACAATGTGATGGTCCATCGGCCCCCTCCGTCGATCCATGAATCTAGCTGCTCACATCGATGACCATCCGGCCGCGGATGTCCCCGGCGATGATCTGGGCGGCGGCAGCGCCGACGTCGGACAGGCTGATGGTGGAGGTCATGGCGTCGAGCTTGGCGGTGTCGAGGTCGCGAGCCAGGCGGTTCCAGGTTTGGGCCCGGCGCTCGGGCGGCTCATAGACGGAGTTGACGCCAGTCAGAGTCACCGCCCGCAGGATGAACGGGGCCACCGAGCTGGGAAAGTCCATGCCTTGGGCCAGGCCGCAGGCGGCCACGCACCCGTGGGACTGGGTCTGGGAGACGACGTTGGCCAAGGTGTGGCTGCCCACTGTGTCGATGCCTCCGGCGAATCGGGTTTTGCCCAGGGGCCGGGCCGGGCCGCTGAGCTCGTCGCGGTGGATCAGCTCTGATGCTCCCAAGTCCCTCAGGTACTCGCCCTCAGTGTGGATGCGCCCGCTGGAGGCGACCACCTCGTGGCCCAACTCGGCCAGCACCGCCACCGCCACGCTGCCCACCCCGCCAGCCGCGCCGGTGACGACCACCGGGCCGGAATCGGGGGTGATGCCGTGCTCCTCCAGCGTCAGCACGCACAGCATTGCGGTGTAGCCCGCAGTGCCCACGGCCATGGCCTGATGGGCGGAGTAAGCTTCAGGCAGGGGGGTGAGCCAGCCGCCGTCCATGGCGGCTTTGGTAGCCATGCCCCCCCAGTGCGACTCGCCGACGTCCCAGCCGTTCACGATGACGCCGTCGCCCGGCGCCCACGCCGGATCGTCGCTTTTCACCACCGTGCCGGCCAGGTCGATGCCCGGGACCATGGGCCAGGTGCGCACGATAGGGGCGCCGTTCACGATGGCCAGGCCGTCCTTGTAGTTGAGCGTGGAGCAGTCCACGGCCACGACTACCGGCCGGTCGGGCAGCTCGGAATCTTCTAGATCGGTGATCGCGTGGGAGTGATTGCCGTCGTCGTCTCGGCTGAGCAGGAGGGCCCTGAACATGCTGCCAGCCTTGCAGAGACCCGAGCTGGTGCGCCATCCGCCGGGCCTCCGCCCCCAGCGAGGCCAAGAACCAAGTGCAGACCGGCCCCGAAACCACCCGAGTCAGGTCAATCACCCGAATCCCCTCCAGCGGCCTCATGTCCCCTTGCTTACCACTCCCCCAAGTCGCAACCCATTACTTCTGCGGCTAGACATTGGGGCCGTGGCCAAGCACCCGTTCCACGACGTCGCCATCGTCGGCATCGCCAATTCCGAGCAGGCCAGGGTTCTCGAAGGGCACGATTCCACCACCATCACCTTCCAGGCCGTCCACCGGGTGCTCGCCGACACCGGTCTCGGCCCATCCGACATCGACGGAGTCGCCGCCGGTCAGTTCAGCGGCCCGCTCACCTACTACATGCGCAGCGGTCCATCCTGGAGGAGCCATATGGCGCCATCCATCCCCATCATCTTGGACGCCGCCTCTGCCATCGCCGCTGGCCAGTGCCACACCGTTCTCGTGGCCCACGGATCGGCCGGCGTCTACACCGAGCGGGCCTCCACCGCGCCGTGGACCCGCCCGGCCAACGAGTTCGTGGTGGCCTACGGCATGTTCACCGCCGCCGAGTTCGCCCTCATCGCCCGGCGCCACATGCACATGCACGGCACCACCCCTGAGCAGCTGGCCACGGTGGCGGCCACCATCCGCAACAACGGCCATGTCCATCCCGATGCGGTGTACCACGGAAGGGGGCCGTTCACCCCCGACGACATCCTGGCGTCGCGCATGGTGGCCGATCCGTTCCACCTGCTGGACTGCGCCATGACCTCCGAGGGGGCGTGCGCGCTGATACTGACCACCCGGGAGCGGGCCCAAGACCTGCCCAACACGCCGGTGTACATCTTAGGCGGAGCCTGCGACAGCTTCGGCCCCTCCTACCAGCACCCCCCGGCGTGGGATCTGGCCGGGCCTTCGGGCCGCAACAACGGCTACACCGGTCGGTGGGCGGCGCAGAAGTCGTTCGCCATGGCCGAACTCGGCCACGGCGATGTGGACGTGTGCGAGTTCTACGACCCGTTCTCGTTCGAGATCATCCGCCAGTTCGAGGCCTACGGGTTCTGCGAGGAGGGCGAGGGCGGCGACTTCATCATGGGCGGGCGAATCGGGCCCGGCGGCCAGTTCCCGGTGACCACCGACGGGGGCACGATGTCGTTCAGCCACGGGGGTGCTGCGGTGCAGCAGCTCCAGCGGGTCATCCGGGGGGTGGAGCAGCTTCGGGGCGCCTGCGTCACCTCCCAAGTGCCCGACGCCCAGGTTGCCATGTGCTCCAACGGCGGCGCCGGCGCCCTGTTCACCGACGTGATGCTGCTGGGAACGCAGACCCCGTGAGCGAGTTGCTTCAACCCCAGTCGCCGGGGATCCCCCTGCCGGTTCCCACTGTGTTCTCCCAGCCCTATTGGGATGGCTGCAAAGTCGGCGAGCTGCGCTATCAGCGGTGCGGCGATTGCGGGGCCATCACCATGGACCCGGCCCCCGCCTGCTCAGCCTGCTTCTCGGCCAACCTCCACTGGGAGGTCAGCGCCGGACAGGGCGAGGTGTATTCGTGGACCACGGTGTGGCGCCCTCAAACTCCGGCGTTCACCGTGCCCTATGCGGCGGTCATCGTGGCCCTAGACGAGGGGTTCTGGCTGCTGTCCAACCTGATCAACTACCCGGTCGACGCCGTTTGCGTCGGTATGAGGGTCAAGGCCGCGTTCGTGGAGCTGAGCGACGAGATCACCCTCCCCTACTTCGAGCCCGCCAGCTAGCGGGCCGGTAATCTCGACTGCGTGTTCAGCATCGAGGTTGAAGGGCTGGTGGCCCGGCTCACGCTGGCCAATCCGCCGCGGCGCAACGCGCTGAGCCTGGAGCTCATGAGGCGCCTGACCGAGGCGCTGCACGAGTTGGGCCGAAAGACCGACATCGGGGTGATCGTGGTGGCCGGCCAAGGGCCGGCGTTCTCGGCCGGCCACGACCTGTCGGAGATGGTCGATCGCGACGAACAGTTCTTTGACGCCCTTTTTGCGGCCTGCACCGAGCTGATGGACGCCGTTCAGGCCGCGCCGCAGCCGGTGGTGGCCGAGGTGGCCGGCGTGGCCACTGCGGCCGGCTGCCAGCTGGTGGCGGCCTGCGACCTGGCCGTGGCCTCCACCGCGGCCACCTTCGCCACCCCCGGGGTGCGCATCGGCCTGTTCTGCTCCACTCCGATGGTGCCCATCTCTCGGGCGGTGGGCCGCAAGCGGGCCATGGAGATGCTGCTCACCGGCGAGCCCATCGACGCGGCCACCGCGGCCGAGTGGGGCCTCATCAATCGGGTAGTCCCGCCCGACCAACTCCGGGCGGCCACCGACGAGCTTGCCGCCCAGATCACCCGTTACAGCGACGACACCATCGCCATCGGCAAGCAGGCCTTCTACCGCCAGCTCGACCTCAGCGAGCCCGAGGCCTACGAGCTGACCCGCCGGGTGATGGCGGCCAACGCGGCCACTGCCGACGCCCAGGAGGGCATCGATGCCTTCCTGGCCAAGCGCTCCCCATCGTGGTCGGGCCGCCGGGGCGGTTAGCTTGTGCCCCATGGGAACCGTTTTTGCCACCGTTGACGATCTGCCCGCCGCCGTGGGCCGGCATTTGGGGTGGAGCGACTGGATGGAGGTCACCCAGGACCGGGTGAACCAGTTCGCTGAGGCCACCGGCGACCACCAGTGGATCCACATCGATGCCGAGCGGGCTGCCGCCGAGAGCCCGTATGGCACCACCATCGCCCACGGCTACCTCACGTTGTCGCTGACCAACAAGTTCCTACCCAGCCTGATCACCGTGGAGAAGACATCCATGGGCATCAACTACGGGGTGAACAAGGTGCGGTTCCCCGCCCCGGTTCCGGTGGGGTCGCGTCTCAGGGTGGGCGCGGAACTCAGCTCGGCAGAGGAGATTCCCGGTGGTGTCCAAGCGGTGATCACCATCACCGTGGAGGTGGAGGGCAGCCCCAAGCCGGCTTGCGTGGCAGAGAGCCTCACCCGCTACATGCGCTGAGCAGAGGGCCCCGACACCGACCCTGCGATTCGGGTTCTTCAAGCGCTGCGGCCTGGCCTGAGGAAAATGAGAACCATGAGTGAACACTCTGGGAGCCTGCCGAATACATTTGGCCCGCGCCAGAAGCGAGGAGTGCAGACATGGGTGAATTCATCAGCATAGAAACCGGAGCTGCCCCCGGAGTAGCGACGTTGCGACTGGACCGTCCGAAGGTCAATGCGTTGAACGCGCAGGTTGTGGCCGAGTTGCATCAGGCGGCAGATGAGTTGTCGAAGATGGCCGAGGTGCGGGCCGTGGTGATCTGGGGCGGGCCTCGGGTGTTCGCCGCCGGCGCCGACATCGGCGAGTTCAGCGGTATGGGCATCGAAGAGGGACGAGATCTGGGCAACCGGTTCAATGCGGCGTTTCGGGCGGTGGAGCTGCTTCCCCAGGTCACGATAGGCGCGATCAACGGATACGCGCTGGGCGGGGGGTGCGAGCTGGCCATGTCCGCCGAGTTCCGCCTCGTCGGCGAGTCGGCGGTTTTGGGCCAGCCCGAGATCAGCCTGGGCATCATTCCCGGCGGGGGCGGCACCCAGAGGCTCAGCCGCCTGGTGGGCATCACGAAAGCCAAGGAGCTGATCTACAGCGGGCGCAATGTTGACGCCGATGAGGCGGTGTCCATCGGGTTGGCATCGGCGGTCCACCCTGACGCTGAGGTGTACGACGAGGCGCTGAAGCTGGCCGCCCGGTATTGCTCGGCGCCGGCGGCCATCGCCATGGCCAAGCGAGCCATCCTCAACGGGTTCGCCCTGCCGCTGGAAGAGGCCCTCAGCGTTGAGGTCGATGAGTTTGCCGCCTGCTTCGGCACCGAGGACGCCAGCATCGGCGTGGCCAGCTTCTTGGAGAGAGGTCCTGGCAAAGCGAAGTTCACCGGCAAGTAGGCCAAACAGATCATGCAGTTCTTGAGAGCGTGGGTGATCGGTATCCTGGGCCGCGCAAAGAAGGGCTTGGCGGGCCGCCTCGCCGACAAGGAGGTTCTGTGACAACAGCATTGCGCCGCGGCGCGTTGCAGCACTAGGCCCAGCAAGAAGTGGCCAAGCGTAAGCGGTCGCGGGGGACCGATGCTGGAGCAGTTCCGGTTTCTGACCCGCCGGTAAGGCCGGGGCTGGTCGGCCCCCGCCGGAGGGTGCCCAGCCATATTGAGCGACCTCACTATGCCCTGACCGGGGATCCCGGTCTTGCGGTGTCGGGGCCAGTGCGGAGCGCCTCAGAGGTTGAGGCCATGCGCCGGGCGGGTCAGGTGGCCGCGGAAGTGCTGCTGATGGCCGGGGAATGGGTGGTTCCCGGAGTGACCACCGACAGCATCGACGCTCAAGTCCACGATGAGATTGTGCGCCGGGGCGCTTATCCCAGCCCGCTCAACTACCGGGGATATCCCAAGTCGGTGTGTACGTCGATCAACGAGGTCATATGCCATGGCATCCCCGATAGCCGAGCGCTGGTCGACGGCGACATCGTCAACGTCGATGTGACCGTTTACCTGAGCGGGGTTCACGGCGATACGTCGGTCACGTTCGAGGTGGGCGATGTTGACGACCACTCCCGGCTGTTGGTGCGAGAAACCCGTACCGCCATGTACCAGGGCATCGACGCGGTGCGGCCGGGCGCGCCGGTGAGCGCTATCGGCAAGGCCATCGAGTCCCACGCCCGCCGTCATCGGCTGGGGGTGGTTCGGGAGTTCATCGGCCACGGGGTGGGCACCGAATTCCATTCTGGGCTGCAGATCCCCCACTACTACGACCGCAGCCACAACACGCCGCTGGAAACCGGCATGACCTTCACCATCGAGCCCATGCTCACCCTGGGTGCCCCCGCTCTGTATCTGTGGGACGACCAGTGGACCGCGGTGACCGCCGACCAGCGGCGCAGCGCCCAGTTCGAGCACACGTTGCTGTGCGTTGGCGGTGGTGCCGAGATATTGACCCGCACGCCCGCTGGAGAGGGCGCGGCCGAGACGTACGCCCGCAGCTAGTCCCAGTACCAGGCCAAACCCTGTACGCCGGTGCCGGAGTTGATCACCATTGCTTGGCCGAATTGGCCGATGAAGGCGTCGGTGGGCGGCACCTCGGCGGCGACCGCTTCGAGAAGGCCCGCCGCCCGGTCGGGCGCCTCGGCGTGGAGGCCGACCAAGTGCAGGGGGGTGCCGCGGCCAGAAGGCAGAGTTCGCCGCCAGAGACCGAGAATGCGCTGGTGGGCGGCTTCATCGCTGAGGGCGGGGCGCAGGCGTCCGATGACCCCGCCTTGGATGTCGAACATGGGGCGCAGGCCCATCAGGTTGCCAGCTCGACCGGCCAAGCTCGGCACCCTGCCGCTGCGGATCAGCTGATCGAGGTTTCCCAGCGCCCCAACGAGCTTCACCTTCCCGGCCACCTGCTCGGCTCGGGCCGCTACTTCGTCGAGGTTCGCACCGGTGAGCGCCGCTCGGGCCGCGGCCACCGCCACCAGTGCCTGGCCCCCCGCCGCAGTGCGGCTGTCTACCACGGCAACCGGGCATGTTGCCGCCTTGGCGGCCAAGACCGCTGACTGGTGGGTGATGCTCAGCGTGGAGGCCACCGTCACCACTACCACACCGTCGCCCTGGTCGTGGCCCCTGATCGCCTCGGCGAACACTCCCGGCGACGGTCCGGCCGACGAGCGGGTGTGGGCGGCCAATATCTTTGCCGTTTCCAGTTCGCCGTCGTCCACCGTGCGGCCGTCCACGGTGATGGCAAGGGGGACAACGGCAATACCCCAGGCATCGCGCACCACCGCGGGCAGCGCCGCGGTGCTGTCGGTGACGATGCCCACGGCCATTCAAGCCTCCTGGTCGACGTCGAGAATCGGGCGAACGGTGGCGGCCGAGGCCAGCACGATCAGCCCCGAGGCCAACAGCACCGACCGGGTGCCAGCCAGCCCGGCCCCGTTCAGGCCGTCGCCGATGGCCCCCGCTCCCAGCGCGGCAGCGCCCAGCCCGATGCGTATCACCACATGGAAGGCCGAAAAGGCCAGCACCCGCTCATCTTCTTGGGGAATCCGAGCCTGGAGCACGCTGATGCCGGAAGCCAGAGCTGCGGTAGCCCCGGCCCCGAAACCCACTGCTCCGAGGAAGGCTAGCCACACGGTCGGGCTCTGGCTCATAAGCGCAACCAGCGCGCCCATGACCAGCGCCCCCCTCCGGGTGAGCACCAGCAGGTCCACATGCTGAGATTTGTGAGTGAGCGCAAGACCGATGCCTGCGCCCGCGCCGAACAGCACGATGAGCACGCCGTATTCGGTGTCGGACGCCTGCAATTCCTCCTGAACCAGCTTGATGCCCAGCGAGAACAGTGCTCCCAGCCCCACCGCAGCCCCAGCGGTGGCCGGTAGGACCCTGCGAACCAGCGGAACCGACCAGGCATCGCGCAATCGACTCGGGGAAGCGGAGAACTCGCCGTCTGACCGGGCGGGGCTTTCCGAGAGCGCTCCATGCGGGGTTCCCCGGCCCTCGATGCCGAGGGCTCGGGCGATGAAGAGGGCGGAAATTCCGAAAGTCAGCGCGTCGACCCAGAACACGAGCGCGTAAGGGTGCGACCCCAGCCAGCCGTCGTCGAGCGGGAGGGCGGCAAACGCAGCGAACAGGCCGGCGCCGATCGGGATATTGCCGTAGGACGACCCCATCATGGCGGCATTGGCCAGCGGCAGGTCGGACTCGTCCACCAGATCGGGGATGCAGGAGTCCCGCGACGCCAAGAACACCACGCTGGGAGCCTCCAGCGCAAGGGCCCACAGATACACCCACCAGAGCTCCTGCACGAAGGGAACCACGGCGATCATCCCCGCCCGCAGCAGGTCCATGGTTATCATCGTTCGCCGCCGGTCCCAGCGGTTCACCAGTTTGGCCGCCAGCGTGCCCCCCAGCGCCGCAGGGATGAGCCGGAAGGCGAGGATGCCCCCCACTGCGGCGGCTGAGTCGCTCAGATGGTCGACCAAGGCCATCAGGGCGAAGGTGCCCATCCAGTCGCCGAGGGCGGACGCCCCTTGGCCGACCAGCAGACGACGGAAGTCGGCCCGATTGCGGAGGCTCAAGGTTCTCGGTGAGCGGGGCTCGTCAGCTTCAAGGGTGAGACGAAGATGCGGTGGCCCAGCCGTCGTTGTCGAACACCAGCCGGTGGGCGGCGGCCTTCCAGCGGTGGGGGGTGGGCAGGGGCCCGTTGCCCACCACGCGTTTGATGAGCATGGGGATGATGATGATGGTTCCGGCGATGGCGGCGTGGCCGTTGGCCGCCAAAAGGAGGAAGGGGGGCAGCGCTGGCAGGGTGATGAACACCACGAGCCCGGTGTGCCGAAAGATGCGGCCCAGGGCCAGACCGCCCAGCAAGAAGAGCGCCGCAGGCCATGCGATCACCGCGAAGGCGCCCAGCGCTGGCGACAGACCTCGACCTCCGGCGCCATTGAGGAACATCGACCAGTTGTGGCCGATCACGCAAACCGCCCCGGCGAACGCCATCAAAAGCCAGCGATCCCCGGCTAGGAGCGTGCCGAGGGCCCCTTTGCCCACATCGCCCAAACCGCCCACCGCCAGGGGGATGAACCCGGTTACCCGGTAGAGGCCGGTTCCCGACACGGTGCCGGTGCCCACTTGGCGCAAGTCGGTTCTGGCCAGCGACTGGGCCACCAGATAGGAGAAGGGAACGGCACCGGCGGCAAAGGCCACAATGAGTACCATCGTCCCCCACATCATCATCAGAGAGTCTGCCCCATGCCAGGCCCGCGCTGCCACAGGTTGATGAAGTTGCTTGCGCCGAAGCCCGGTGCTGTGGTGCGACATGGCAAGATGGGGCCGCAATGACCTCTGGTGACCGAACCCGTTTGCTGCTGATCCGCCACGGCGAATCGGAGGTGACCGTCAAGCAGATCATCGGTGGCGATCGGGCGTGTACTGGGCTGTCGCCGTTGGGCCGTCGCCAATCGCAGGCCTTGGGGGAGCGCTGGATGGCGGGCCATGAGCCCATAGTGGATGCGCTGTGGTCCAGCACCCTGCCTCGGGCCGAGGAGACGGCCGAGGCGTTGTCAGCGCCGTTGGGCGGCTTGAAGGTACACACCCATCCCAACCTGGTGGAGCGCCGCCCCGGCGAGGCCGACGGCGTGGGTTATGGGGAGTTTGGCGACCTGTTCGAGTGGACCAGCGATGTCCATCCCCACTTGCCGTTGGCCCCGGGCGGAGAGAGCTTGGCCGCCTTCTCCTACCGGACCGGCCAGGCGCTCTATGAGCTGGTGGAGGGGTATCGGGGCACCACCATGATGGTGGTGTGCCATGGCGGGGTGATCGACGTCGCCATGCGGCTCTTCTTGGGCTTGGGGATGAGCACCCAGTTCGTGCTGTGGACGCTGAACACCTCCATCACTGAGTTTGCCACCACCGACGACCCCGGTGTGTGGCGGCTGGTGCGGTATAATGACGCCGCCCACCTCGACGGCTTGCCCTCCCGGACCGAGCCCGCCGATTAGCCGTCACCCGACGACCAGGCAGCCAGGGTTGGTCGCGCTGAGTTCGCCGATCACCGCTGCGCCATGGCCGGCGGCTTTGAGTCGGGCGACTGCATCGAAGGCCGCCGCCGGGGAGCAGCAGAACAACAGGCCGCCGGAGGTCTGGGCGTCGGCCAGCATGGTCAGGGTCCGCTGGTCGTCCGAGCCCCTGATCCACGGGCGGACGTGCTCGAGGTTGCGGGTCGTTCCCCCCGGGGCGAATCCCCGATCCAGCAGGTCCCAGGCCCCGGTGAGCACCGGCACTGCGTCGGTTTGGATCACCGCGCCGACGCCGCTGGCCGCGGCCAGCTTCTGGAGGTGGCCGAGCAGGCCGAAGCCGGTGACGTCGGTGGCCGCGGTGGCTTCGGCCTCAACAGCGGCCGAGGCGGCCTCCTCGTTGAGTCGGGCCATCTCGGTCACGCCCTCGGCGTAGGTTGCCGCCAGCCGGCCGCCGGACTCGACCTCCTCGGGCGCAGAGCGCTTGAGAGCGGTGGCCAAGAGTCCGGTGCCCAGCGGCTTGGTCAGCACCAAGGACTGTCCCGGCTGTGCTCCGGCGTTGGTCAGCACCCTGCCTTCATCAGCATCACCGGTGACCGCCTGGCCGTACATGGGTTCGGGCCCGTCCACCGTGTGGCCTCCCAC
>JAPYOC010000158.1 GCA_028278955.1 Candidatus Poriferisocius aerobius | reverse complement strand
GCTTCGTCCAGTTTGGGGCCCGAGGACTCCTCGGCGAATCGGTCGACCACCCGAGCCGCCCCGGTGGCGCCCAGATCGGGCACCGGCAGGACCGAAACCGCCGCCGGAGATCCGCCGGACTCCTCGGCGGCGAACGACTTGGGTCGAACCAGGAACAGGCCGACGCCCGACCCGCTGAACCGGGTGTTGACATTGACCGTGCCGCCGAAAACCGGCTCGGTTCCGACCAGTGCCCCCGCAGAATCGTCTAGTTCGACGATGTTGGTGATGACCGGCGCGCCGAGCTTCACCGAGAGCCGCCCGGCCACGTCTCGGCCATCGTAGGTGGTGCCGAACAAGATCGCCTCGGGAGCGGCGCCGCCCTCGATGGCCGCAGCCATGGCCGAGGCCACGGCCGGCCCGGCCAAGCCGTCGCCCAGGTCGCCGGTGGCGTGGACGGTCGTCGCCCCGTGGGCGCCGAGTTCGGCCGCCACCGGCTCGCCGTCGGCGCCTACCACCGCTTCCACGGTGTCGGCCAGCTCTCGGGCCCTGGCCAACAGCTCAAGGCTGATCGTGGCGACTTTGCCGCCCGAGGCCTCGGCGAATATCCAGATGGTTCCCATGATCTCTCCTCGCTTCCCTGGTGCTTAAACGATCCTGAGCTCTTCGAGCAGGGCGATGACGCGCTCATGGGAGTCGCCCTCATCGGTGATGATCTCGCCCGCCTCCCGCTCCGGGGCGGGGCTGACGTCGATGATCTCCTGGCCGCCACCGGCCCAGCCAACCTGGTCGGCGGCGATGCCCAGATCGGCGATGCCCACTTGATCCATGGGCTTGGACTTGGCCGCCATGATTCCCTTGAAAGACGGATAGCGGGGCTCGACCACTCCCGCGGTCACCGACACCACCGCAGGCAGCGGGCACCGCACCTCGTCGTAGCCGGCCTCGGTCTGGCGCTTGACCACCACCTCGCCGCCGTCCGCCTGGATCTCTTTGGCGAAAGTGACCGAGGGCAGGCCCAGCAGCTCGGCCACCTGCTCGGGAACCGTGCCGGTATAGCCGTCGGACGACTCGGTGGCGGCCAGGACCAGATCGGCCTGAACTCGGCCGATGGCAGCGGCCAGCACTCGGGAGGTGCCCAGGGCATCGGTGCCGCCCAGTGCCTCGTCGCTGATCAGGATGGCCTTGTCGGCCCCCATCGCCAGGGCCGAGCGCAGCCCGTTGACCTCCTCATGGGGGGCCATCGATACCAAGGTCACCTCGCCCTCGCCGACGGCGTCACGAAGCTGAAGAGCCATCTCCACGCCGTAGGAGTCCGACTCGTCCATGATGAGCTTCATGTCCCGTTTGAGGGCCTTGGTCTCCGGGTCGAACTCTCCGGGGTCGGCCGGATCGGGGATTTGCTTCACGCAGACGACGATGTCCATAGAGTGCAAGTTTCCCACCCGGCCCTAAACGTGCAAAACCAAACCGGGGCAGGAGTCGGGCGATTGGCCGAAATCGGGCTTTTTGAGCCCAAGCCTGCAGGCAGTAGCGTTGGCAGCCTGAGACTTCTGCTTCTCGTCAACCCCCACGCCTCGTCGGTCACCGCCCGGACCCAAGTCGTGATCCAGAAAGCACTGGCTGCCGACCACGAGGTGACCCTGGCCACCACCCGCCGGCGGGGCCACGCCTCGCGCCTCGCCCACGAGGCCGTGGCCGACGGCTGCGACGCGGTGGCGGTTCTGGGCGGCGACGGCACCCTCAACGAGGCGGTCAACGGAGTCGCCGGATCCGATGTGGCCATCGCCCCCTTGCCAGGGGGCTCTACCAACGTTTTCGCCCGCACCATCGGCCTGCCCGATGACCCGGTGGAGGCGGCGGCCATGCTGCTCGAGACGCTGGCCGCCGGCCACGTCAAGCGGGTGGGCCTCGGCCAGGCCAACGGCCGGTATTTCCTGTTCCACGCCGGGGTGGGATACGACGCGGCCGTCGTGCAGCAGGTGGAGCGGCGAGCGGGGCTGAAGCGATACGCCAGCCACGCCCTGTTCACCTTCGCGGCGGTGGACACCTGGCTGCGCCACTACGATCGGTCTCATTCCCGGTTCACCGTCTGCCATAGCGACGGCGACACGGTGGACGGCCAGTTCGCCATCTGCCTCAACACCAATCCCTACACCTACCTCGGCTCGCGCCCCTTCAACGTGATGCCCGGCGCCACCTTGGAATCACCCCTGTCGATGGTAACCCTTCAGTCGCTGCGAGCCGCCCGCCTTCTTCGGACGGCAGCCAGCGCCCTGGGCTATGGGCCGGCCGTGGTCGACCACCGCCACGTCCACTCCCGCGCCGGCGTGACCAGCGTGGTCGTGGCGGGCGAAACCCCCTTCCCCTACCAGCTCGACGGCGACTACCTCGGCGAAACCACCCGCCTCGAGTTCCACCACGCCCCCCACACCCTGGCCCTGGCCCTGCCCCTGGCGTGAGGGCCTCCCGCGACGTGGCAGCGTTGGCGGAACATGATGGATTTTGCCGGTACGCGGGGGTAGGGTGGACTCGGCCCGATCCGGTTCGGCGCCGAGTTTTCAGTTGAAGGGCCGAACCGGGTGGGCCAAGCCCAACCCGTCGGCAATCGTAACGCGTTCAAGCCCATACAGGTCCGTATCAGATTTTTTCAGTCTTTTCCACTCAGCGCTTGTCGGGCCACGTCGGGCACGTCGGTGATCACGGCGTCGGCGCCCATGGCGGCGAGTTGGGCGATTTGGGCGGGATCGTTGACGGTCCAGACATTGACTTCGAGGCCCGCGGCGTGGGCAGCGTCGAGCAGGGCCGGGCTGGTTGAGGCCACATAGGGGTGGATCGCGCGGTGGCCTGCGGCGGTCACTCGGCCCACCAGCAGGTCGGGGGCCAGCACTTCGAAGGTCAGGTAGCCGGTGGGGATTCCAGGGTCGATGTCTCTGATCCGGTTGAGGGCCTCCATGTCGAACGACGAGACGATCACCTCTCCGCGGTGCTCCCCGATCCCCCATCCCAGCACCAGCCCGGCCACTGCGGCCGACACCTGGTGCTCGGCGTCGTAGTCAGGGTCGTTGGGCGCGCTTTTGATCTCGATGTTGACAACGAACGTCCGGTCCAGCGCCGGTTCTCGGCACACGTCCATGACCTCGGCCAGGGTGGGCACCCAGTCGGGCAGCTCGTCATCGCGCAGCTCGACAATGGCCCGGCCATCGGGCAGATGGGCGTCATGGTGGACCACCAGCACATCGCTGGCTGTGCGCCTCACGTCCAGCTCCACCCCATCGGCGTTCAGCCGTACTGCAGCCCGAAACGCATCCAGGGTGTTCTCGCGCTCGGCAACCGACGCGCCGCGATGAGCGATCACTCTCACGAAACCCCCCTCACAGTGGCAACATGATCAGCAGCTACCAACACCCCCACCATCAACCCCTCTTGCCACACCAATTCGCCACCTCTATTCTTATGCCCGCGTGATTTTCAAAAGCTTGATGGAAAACCTAGGGGACACCGCCAATGACTGGCGCTGCCAAGCGGCATGCCGCGACACCGATCCCGATCTTTTCTTCCCGGTCGGAAACACGGGATCGGCTCTTGAGCAGATCGAGTCGGCCAAGGTCGTGTGCCAAGCGTGCGTCTCGCAGGCGGACTGCTTGGAGTTCGCCCTCACCACCAACCAGGACTCCGGCATCTGGGGTGGCACATCGGAGGAGGAGCGCCGCCAAATGCGGCGCCTCCGGGCGGCCGAGCAGCGCGAGAAATCGATCATCTTGGCCTAGTGGTGTGTCGGGGGCCCGCCCCCAGCAAGGGTATCGCCACATCCACCACCGTCCCAGGGCGAAGCAGGTCTCCCTCGCCGCTGCTCATGGCGATGCTCCCCCGCAGATCGGTGCTCACAAGATTCCGCACGATGGCGGTTCCCAGCCCGTCGGCGCTGTCCACGTCGAAACCCGGCGGCAGCCCTACTCCGTCGTCGGTCACCCGTACCCGCACCTGCTCGCCGTCGTTGTCCAACTCGATCTGCACCTGTCCGCCGGGCGACTCGGGATAGGCGTGGTCCATCACGTTCTGCAAGCACTCGTTAAGCACCACCGCCAGCGGCGTGGCCACGTCGGCGGCCAGCTCCCCGGCATCGCCGGCCACCTTGAACACCACCGGTCGGTCGGGGCCGGTCAGCCCCTCCTCCACCATCCGCACCAGCGACCGGACGATCTCCACAAAAGGAACGTCGCCGCTGGCGTCGCGCGACAAGATCTCGTGGACGACGGCGATCGCCCGAATTCGCCGCGCCGACTCCTCGATGGCGTCGCGGGCCTCCGCGGCAACGGCCCGGCGCCCCTGGAGTCGCAGCAGCGAGGAAACCGTTTGGAGGTTGTTCTTCACCCGGTGGTGGATCTCGGCAATGGTGGCGTCTTTGGACATCAACAGCCGGTCTCGGCGGCGAAGCTCGGAGATGTCCCGCATCAGCACCAAGGCCCCGGTCACCTCTCCCTTGCCCAGCAGCGGAAGACAGCGCAACACCACGGTGCCCCGATCGCCGTGCTGGATCTCCTCAGTCTGGGGCAGGCGGGAGGCGAAGGCGGCGCGAATGGCCCGCTGCTCCAGCCCGACCTCCACCAGCCGACGGCCCTCCACATCGCTGTGGAGGCCAATGCGGTGCAGCGCTGAGGCGGCGTTGGGCGAGATGATCTGGACCCGGCCCGACGCGTCCAACACCATCAGCCCGTCGCTCACCCGGGGAGACTCCTCGGTCTCGATGTCGTCCACCGGGAACGGGTACTCGCCCTCGGCGATCATGGCCGCCAGCCGCCGGAACAGCTTGAAGTAGCTCATCTCCAGCTCACCGGGGTCGCGCTGGGTGTCGGGATCGAATTCCCGGGCCACCACCGCGATCACCTCGCCGTGGCAGTTCACCGGCACCACCAGCGTGCGGATGCGGGGTTGGCCGGCATGGCCGATGCGCCCGCCGTCGATAATTCGGCCCTCCCGGTAGGCCGCATCCACCAGCGGACGCTGCTCGGGGGGGTAAACCGCGCCTACGAGATTGCTGCGATGCATCGATCGGGCGGTGGTGGGCCGGATCTGGCCGGCGATGGCGAATCCCATCGGGCCGTTGTCGGCGCCGTTGTCGGCGCCAGAGCCGGTGGGCACGTACAACAGCAGGTCGGCGAAGGAGATGTCCGCCAACGGCGCCCACGTGCGCATGAGCCGCTGGAGGTGGTTCAAGCGCGACTTGGCCAAACCCGGGGCCAGGTCCTCCAGGCTCGCCATCAGACAAACGTATGCTCTCGGGCGGTTCAGCCCCCGAAGCCGATGGACCGGCTGGCCGAGGAGGGGTCGAGTTCCACGTAGGCCACGCTGGCCGCCGGAACCCCCACCTCGCGGCCCCGGCTGTCGGTCAGCCACAGCATGTCGCCTGAGGCCAGGCCTTTGGAAATAGCCTTCTTCATCAACCTCAAATCGGTGTCGGGGGCCATTTCCACCTCGATCTCCTTCTGGCTCCGGATCACGCCGATGCGGACGTTCATCGGACCTTCGTCTTTTTCATTGAGCAGTTCTCCATTGAGCAGTTCTTCATTGAGCAGTCTCCTTGGGGGCTAGTTGATTTTGAGTTCTGGGCGGTAGATGCGACGGGGCGGGGGGTTGTCCAGCAGATGGGCGGCCATGGCCGCAAAGGCCCGGCCGGCCTCAGAGTCCGGGGCCGCCGCAGAGATGGGCCGGCCTGCGTCAGCCCCCTCCCGCAACGCGGGCAACAGCGGTACCTGCCCGATCAGCGGCACCCCGAGACGGTCGGCGAGCTCCTGGCCTCCCCCGGCACCGAACAGGTCGTACCGCGTGCCGTCGTCGCCGGTGAACCAGCTCATGTTCTCGATCACTCCCCGCACCGACAGGTTGACCTTCTCAGCCATGAACGCGGCCCGCTGGGCCACCCGCTGGGCGGCAGGCTGGGGGGTGGTCACCACGTACACCTCGGAGCGGGGCAGGAATTGGGACAGCGAGATGGAGATGTCCCCGGTGCCCGGCGGCAGGTCCACCAGCAGGAATTCGGGATCGCCCCAGGCCACATCGGTGAGGAACTGCTCCAGCGCCTTGTGGAGCATGGGCCCCCGCCAGATCACCGCCTGGTCTTCCTCGGCGAAGAACCCCATGGAGATGCACCGCACGCCGTGGGCCTCGGGCGGCACAATCATCTCGCCGGCCATCTCGGGCATCCGGTCGATGCCCAGCATTCGGGGCACGGAGAAGCCCCACACGTCGGCGTCTACCACCGCAGTGCGGTGACCGACCGCGGCCAATGCCACGCCCAGGTTGACGGTAACCGACGACTTGCCCACCCCGCCCTTGCCAGAGGCGATCAGCATCACCCTCGTCGTGCAAGCGGGATCGGCGAACGGGACGGCTCGGCGCGGCGGGGCGGGGGTGTCGCCTGCGGAAGCCATGCCGGTAGATTACGGCATCGACTCAGAAATCCCTGTGCCGGGTAGGCACTCCAGAGCCGCGACCGTGTCAGCACCGTGACCGAACGCCGCTATCTCGACCACGCTTCCACTTCGCCCATCCGCCCGGAGGCGATTGCCGCCATGAGCCGATGGTGGGCGGCCGGCCATGGCGACCCCTCCCGAATGCACGCCGAGGCACTGGCCGCCCGCTTTGAGATAGAGCAGGCCCGCCAGCAGGTGGCCGACTGCTTCGGCGCCCGCTCTCGGGAAGTGGTGTTCACCAGCGGGGCCACCGAGTCGATCGCCGCCGCGGTGCGGGGGGCATCGCACCGGGGCTGCCACCAAGTGCTGAGCGCGGTGGAGCACTCGGCGGTGCGGCTGTCGGCCCAGCGGTTGGAGGCGGGCGGCCACCGGGCCACCGCGGTCGGAGTGGACAGCACCGGGCGGGTGGATCCGGCGGAGATGGCCGCGGCCATCGGGCCCGAGACCGCCGCAGTCCACTGCCAGTGGGCCAACCACGAGGTGGGCACGGTGCAACCGGTAGCCGAGGTGGTGGCCGCCTGTCGAGAGCGGTCGCCCGAGGTGCTCGTCCATGTGGACGCCGCCGCGGCCGCCGGCCACGTTCCGATCGATTTTGCCGAGACCGGAGCCGATTTGATGTCCGTCAGCGCCCACAAGTTCGGCGGGCCGCCGGGCATCGGGGCGCTGCTGGTGCGCCGGGGGCTGCGACTGGTGCCCCTGTTAGAGGGCGGCGACCAGGAGCGGGCCCGCCGGGCCGGGCTGGAGAACGGCGCGGCCATCGCCGGGCTCGCCGCCGCCTGCGAGGCCCTCCAAGACGGTGGCTTGGGGCAGGAGGCCAGCCGGGCTCGATCCCAGACCAACACGCTCCGCGACCGGGTTCGCGCCATGGAGAACGTTGTGCTCTACGGCCATCCCACCCATTGCCTGCCCCACTTGGTGTGCCTGGGCATCGCCGATGTGGAGCCCCAGGCTGTTCTGATCGCGTTGGACCGGGCCGGCGTGGCCGCCCATTCCGGCAGCTCTTGTGCATCCGAATCGCTGGAGCCATCACCGGTGCTTGAGGCCATGGGAGCAGACGCCCATCATTCACTGCGCCTGTCGGTGGGCTGGTCTACGGAGGATGAGGACATTAACGCCGCGGCCGACGCCCTCGGGGAGGCGCTGGCCGACCTGCGCCGCCTCAGGCGCAACAGCTAACGACGGCTAACGACAGCTAGCCCAGCCAGTCGAAGAAGTCCGCTCCGGCCAGCGCGTTGGAGACGCCGTCCAGATCTTCCACATGCAAGAACTCGAACCCGGCCGCCTTGGCGTAATAGCGATCCACGTCGGTATCGCCGATGTGGATGTAACGGCTGGCCTCGAACTGGTTCCGCAGCTCACCGAGATGGTGCTTGCCGCCCACGAAGTCCACCTCGATGCCGTGGATGTCCCACAGCCGCTGCTGGTCGGAGCGCACCCGGTCGGAGCCGCTGCCGACCACGTAGCCCTTGGCTTTGGCCTGGCGCATGGCCTCCAGCAAGATCGGCCCCGGCGGATCGCCGCACTCCAGGGTGCCGTCGATGTCAAACGAGATCAGGATAGGCGAAGGCTACCGAGCCGACACCCCCGCTGAGAACCCGCCATCCGCCTTGACGCGGCTTAGGATGCCGAGCGGGCAGGCGGCTTGGCGCCTGGTGGGCTTCAGCTCCGCGGGAGGTATC
>JAPYOC010000157.1 GCA_028278955.1 Candidatus Poriferisocius aerobius | reverse complement strand
AAGCGGGTGCTGGTGGTGGGCGGGGGGCCCTCGGGCATGGAGACGGCCAGGGTGGCCGCGCTGCGGGGCCACGAGGTGATCCTGGCCGAGGCGTCTCACCGCCTCGGCGGCCAATGGGCGCTGGCGTCGGCTACCAGCGACGTGAATGCCGAGCTGCTGGGGTGGTTCGAGCGCCAGCTCGACCAGCTCGAGGTGGACGTGCAGCTCGGCACCCGCCTCAACGCCGCCGGGGCAGGCGCGCTTTCGCCCGACGCAGTGGTCGTCGCGGTGGGCGGCAGATGGGGCCGCCCCGAGGTGGCCGGTATCGACGGCCCCAACGTATGGGGGGTGGACGACCTGGCGCCTTGGCTGCTCGGCGGCGAGTCGCTGGACGCGGCTCGGGTGGCGGTGCTGGGCGGCGACCTCCCTGGTCTCGGGGTCGCCGAGGCAGCCCACCGCCAAGGGGCAGAGGTCGCGTTGATCGAGTCGGGTCCCGCATTGGGTTTTTCCCTGGGGCTTCCCGGCCGCTGGCGGGCGGTCCATGACCTCGGTCGAGCAGGCGTGAACTTGGTGACCGGTGCCGAAGTGGCGGCCGTTGTCGACGAGGGGGTGGTGTGGCGCGCCGACGGCGCCGAGCAGACCACCCCTGCCGATCTCGTGGTGGTTACCTCTGAGCTGGCCTCTGACACAGTGCTCGCTGATGAGCTGGGGTCAGCCGGCCTCGTGGTACACGCAGTTGGCGACTGCGCCCAACCGGGGTACCTGGAAGGCGCCATGCGCGCCGCAGTGGAGCTGGCCGTCGCTCTGTAGGGCGCCAAGACGCGCAGAGGAGGACAACCGTGGGTTTTCGAATGGCCAACCTCGCGGGGCAGGCGGTGTTGTTGGACGGGAAGGACTATTGGGCATTGGGCACTGATCCGATGGACGCCCTCAGCCGCCCCCGAGAACTGCGCCACCGCTGGGCCCGCCGGGGGGCGCCCGGCGGCCGAGCGGCCTTAACCGATCTGGGACCACCGGTGCCCGCGCCCCGGCAGGTGTTCGGTTATGGGCTTAATTACATGGACCATATCGAGGAGATCGACCGGGTGGATTCGATGGGGCGCGCGGTGAGCGAGGCGCCGGTGGTGTTCACCAAGTTCCCTGCCTGTCTGGTCGGCCCGGCCGCACCGGTGAAGCTGGTGGGAGACCGCTGCGACTACGAGTGCGAGTTGGTCGCAGTGATCGGCGCCGAGGCCCGCAACGTGGACGAATCAGGGGCTTGGGACCGGGTAGCCGGGCTGATGATCGGCCAGGACATATCCGATCGGGCCTTGCAGACCGCGGCCTCCCCGCCGCAATTCTCTCTGGGCAAGTCCCGGGAGTCCTTCGGCCCCGTGGGCCCGGCGCTGGTGAGCGTCGAGTTGGTGGATGATCCTGACGATCTGGCCATCTCCTGTCAGATCAACGGAGAAATGCGCCAAAACAGCCGTACCGGCCTTCTGATGCGCCCGGTGGCGGAAATGGTGGCTTACCTGTCGTCCATCCTCACTTTGCAGCCCGGTGACCTGATCTTCACCGGCACCCCTGGAGGGGTAGGCCATGCCCGAGGACTCTATCTGCAGCCCGGCGACGTGATCCGCTCCGAGATAGAGGGCCTCGGCGTGATGGAGAACACCTGCGCCGCACCACAACATCACTAGGTCAACATCACCAAGGCAATGCGAGCATCTCCGCCGTCTCGGCGCAGGTGGCGGTGGGACGGCCGACCGCATCGCACAGGGCCACGGCTTCGGCCAAGAGCTCTTGGTTGGTGGGGGAGCGGTCAGGGTCGTAGAACTCCTCGATGCCCACATGGAGGTGGCCTCCGAGCTCGAGGGCCAGTCGGGCGACGGGAGTGGCCATGAGGTCGCCGCCCCACACCGAGACCGACCACGGGATTCCGGTGCCCTCCAGCATGTCCAGATAGGCCAGCAGCGCGTGCTTGGTGGGAGGAAGGCCGAACGTCACTCCCCTGGATCGGCGGGAGAGCCCCCACTCGGCGCCGAAGTAGAGTTTGGCCATCGACCCGGCGGGCAATTGGCCGACCCGGTGGTAGGTCAGCACGCACTGCAAGAAACCGGGTTCGTAGATGGCCATCGCCGGCGCCCAGCCGTTGCTGCGGCATAACTCGAAACTGGCCCGGATTTCGGCGTAGTCATTCTTGTAAACGCCGCCTGCCGGCAGACCGTCGGGCCCGGCGCCGCCGATGTTGACAGAGCCGGGATCCACGGCCGCCATTCGCAAGGACAGCTCGGCGTGGATCAGGGCTATATGGGCGTATTTGGCCTCATGGTCTCCCGAGGTGAGGGTCGGATACCACAGCGCGTCGGGGCGGGCCTGCAGCACCGGGGTCATGGCCTCAATGTAGGGGCCGGCGGCGGCCTCGCCGGTGAGGCTGATGTCGTGGTTGTGGGTGTGAACGATGGCCGCACCCTTCTCGAGGCAGGCCAGGGCGTCGGCGGCAATGGCCTCGGGGGTCAGCGGAACGTTGGGGTTGATCTCAGGGCTGGTGATGCCGTTGACCGCCACTTCGATGATGACCGGGACTTCTCCGCTTGGTGTCGCTGCCATGGGATGAACCTACTGGACAGCGGAGGCCGGTTCAGGAGGTCGACCTCTGGCGTGGTTTACTGCAGGGTGTGGTTGCACCGGCCGGAGACGGCCCCTGGTTTGAGGATTTTGCCGTGGGGGAGCAACTCGACCCTGCCCCAGCCATCACCATCGGACCGGGTGAAGTCGCGCTCTACCAGGCGATTTGCGGCGATCCGCTGGCCATCAGCCTGAGCAGGCCGCTGGCCGAAGCGGTCACCGGCCAGCCCGGTTCGGTGGTCAATCCCGCCTTGGTGCTGCAAGTGGCCATCGGCCAGTCCACCGTGGCCACCCGCAAGGTGGTGGCCAACCTCTTCTACCGGGGTGTTCGCCAGCTGCGCGCCGTGCGGGTGGGGGACACGCTCACCACTGTGGTCGCGGTGCGGGGTTTGCGGGAAGCCTCAGCCCGCCCCGACCGCCCGCCCCGGGGC
>JAPYOC010000156.1 GCA_028278955.1 Candidatus Poriferisocius aerobius | reverse complement strand
GTCTGGCCATGAGCACCGTGGACGCGGTGAACCAGGCGGGGGGCCGGCCGGCCAACTTCTTGGACATCGGCGGGGGGGCCAACGCCGACATCATGGCCGGGGCGCTGGAGGTGATCAACAACGATCCCGAGGTGCGGTCGATTTTCATCAACATCTTCGGGGGCATCACCCGGGGCGACGAGGTGGCCACCGGCATTATCCAGGCCGTCGAACGGGTGGATATCCGTGCCCCGATTGTGATTCGCCTCGACGGGACCAATGCGGTGGTGGGCTGGTCGCTTTTGGATCCATATCTCAGCGACCGGCTCATCATGGTGTCCACCATGATCGAAGCAGCCCAAGAAGCCGTCGCCCTCGCAGGAGGGGCTGCGCGATGAGCATCTTCGTCGACGAGAACACCAAGGTGGTGTATCAGGGCCTCACCGGGAGCCAGGGCCGGTACTACGGCATGCTGAACCGCGACTACGGCACCCAGGTGGTGGCCGGCACCCACCCCACCAAGGCGGGCACCGATGTGGAGGGAGTGCCCATCTTCGCCACCGTGGCCGATGCGGTGGCCGCCACCGGGGCCACCGCATCGTGCGTGTTCATCCCCGCCGCCGGGGTTCGCGGCGCGGTGCTCGAGGCCGCCGAGGGCGGGGTGGAGCTGATTGTGGTCATCACCGAGGGCGTGCCCATGCATGACGAGGCCTACTTCTACAACAAGCTCAAGGCTGATCACCCCGGGGTGCGGCTGTTGGGGCCCAACTGCCCGGGCCTCATCAGCCCCGGCAAGGCCAACATCGGCATCACCGCCGGCCACATAGCCAAAGAGGGCGGCCCAGTGGGCATTGTGAGCCGCTCCGGCACCCTCACCTATCAGGCGCTGTACGAGCTGAGGCAGAAGAACATCGGCTGCACCACCTGCGTGGGCATTGGCGGCGATCCGGTGCCGGGCACTTCGTTCATCGACTGTTTGGCCGCTTTCGAGGAGGATCCCGACACCGAGGCGGTGATGATGATCGGCGAGATCGGGGGGTCGGCCGAGGAGGAGGCCGCCGAGTTCATTGCCCGCAGCATGTCCAAGCCGGTGGTGGCCTACATTGCCGGGATCTATGCTCCGCCGGGCAAGAAGATGGGCCATGCCGGGGCCATCGTCTCGGGGGGCAAGGGCACCGCCCAGGCCAAGATGGACGCCCTGGTCGCCGCCGGTGTGCGCGTCGGCCAGAGCCCCAGCGAGGCTGGTGACATCATGGCCGAGGTGGTCGCCGCCCTCTGAAGCCCGTCGGGCAGTCTGGCTTCATCCCGGCCATCTCGGAGGGCGGGTGGTAGGTTCGCCTTGATGCGACTGGCGGTGCTGGCTTCGGGCCGCGGGACGATCCTCGACGCCATGGCCCACTGCGGCTTGTCCGTCTCGCTGGTGGTGGTGGACCGGCCCTGCGAGGCCGAGGAGGTGGCTGCCGATCACGGCGTGGCCTGCGAGTTGGTGGAGCGGACCAGTTTCGGCCCCGATTTCGACCGGGTGGGCTACACCCGCCAAGTGACCGAGCGGCTGTTGGCCGCCCAGATCGAGCTGGTGGCCATGGCCGGGTTCGGCACGGTGTTGGGACGGCCGCTCCAGGACGCCTACGGGGGGCGTGTCTTGAACACCCATCCATCCCTGCTGCCCGCCTTTCCCGGCTGGCACGCGGTGGCCGATGCCTTGGACCACGGGGTGAAGGTAACCGGCTGCACCGTGCATGTGGCCACCCTGGAGGTGGACGCCGGGCCGATCCTGGCCCAGCAGGCCGTGGACGTGGCGCCCGAAGACACGGTGGACACGCTGCACGAGCGCATAAAGTCGGCGGAGCGGGCTGTCTACATCCGCACCGTTAAAGAGATCGTCGACCGGGGGTTCGTCCTGTGAGCCTGGGGGCCGGCCCCCCGCGGCGGGCGCTGGTGTCGGTGTACGACAAGGACGGGGTGGTCGACCTGGCCCAGCGGCTGGTGGCCCTGGGGTGGGAGATCATCTCCAGCGGGGGAACGGCCGCAGCCCTGGCTGACACGGGTATCCCGGTGACCCCGGTGGAGCAGGTGACTGGCACACCGGAGATGCTGGACGGGCGGGTCAAGACCCTTCACCCGGCGATCCACGGGGCGTTGCTGGCCGACCTGTCGAATCCCGGCCATGTGGGCGACCTGGCCGAGCGGAGCATAGCGCCCATCGGCTTGGTGGTGTGCAACCTGTACCCCTTCAGCTTCCATCCCTCGGCGGAACTGATAGACATCGGCGGGGTGGCCATGGTGCGGGCTGCGGCCAAGAACCATGAGCGGGTCGGCGTGGTGGTGCAACCCGACGACTACGGTGCGGTGCTGGAGGAACTGGAAGCCGACGGCGCGCTGTCGGATGCCACCCGCCGGCGGCTGGCCCGGGCCGCCTACGCCCACACCAGCGCCTACGACGCAAAGATCGCCGACTGGCTGACCGATGCCGAAGGAGCGGAGCTGCCCCCCACCGTTTCGCTGACCTTGGAGCGCCAGGAGGTGCTGCGCTACGGCGAGAACCCCCACCAAACGGGGGCCCGCTACCGGATTGCCGGTCAGCCGAGCTGGTGGGATCGGGTCGCGCAGCTCCAGGGCAAGGCCATGTCGTACCTCAATGTGCTCGACGCCGACGCCGCCTGGCGGCTGGCCCACTCGCTGGGCGATGCCCCGGCGGCCGTGGTGGTCAAACACGCCAATCCGTGCGGGGCCGCCGTGGCCGGCGACATCGCCGCCGCCTACCAGCGGGCCTACGAGTGCGACCCCGTCTCGGCGTTCGGGGGGATCGTGGCCGTGAACCGCCCGGTGACCGCGGCGATGGCCGGGGCCATGGCCGACGTGTTCACCGAGGTGCTCGTCGCTTCTGGGTACGAGGAGGCCGCATTGAGCCTTCTGTCCAAAAAGAAGAACCTGCGGGTGCTGCGCGCCCCGCCGCCGGAGTCGGTCGATTTGGAGGTGCGCACCCTCGGGGGCGCGGCCCTGGTGCAGACGCCCGACACGCTGGCCGGAGACCGCTCAACCTGGCAGGTGGTGACCGAGCGGGTGCCGAGCGCCGAGCAGTGGGCCGACTTGGAGCTGGCCTGGCGGGTGGCGGCCCGAGTCGGGTCCAACGGCATCGTGTTGGCCAAAGACGGCCAGGCGGTGGGCATCGCCGCCGGCCAGCAGAACCGGCGCGACGCCGGGCGCATCGCGGCCGACAAGGCGGCCGGCCGGGCCGCGGCCGGTGCCTGTGCCAGCGACGCGTTCTTCCCGTTCCGCGACGGCCTCGACGCGGCCGCCGAGGCTGGCTGCGCCGCCGTCATACAGCCCGGCGGCTCGGTGCGCGACCACGAGGTGATCGACGCCGCCAACGAGCACGGACTGGCCATGGTGTTCACCGGCGAACGCCATTTCCGCCACTAGTGGCGGAGCGACTCGGCGATCTGGATGGAAGCCTCAGATCGATTGAGGGTGTAGAGGTGGATGCCGGGGGCGCCGGCTTCTAGGAGGGCCTGCGACAGTTCGGCGGCGGCCTCGGCGGCGGCGGCTATGCGCTCGAGAGGGGGCAGCGCTTCGAAGCGGGCGAATAGGCCTTCGGGCACGGTCGAGTTGTTCATGTCGGCGAAGCGGCGGATGCTCTTGGGCCAGATCACCGGCATCACCCCGGGGATCACCGGGCGGTGGCATCCCAGATCGGCCAGCTCGTCGCAAAGCCGCGCGTAGTCGGCGGGATCGAAAAAGAACTGGGTGATGGCGAAGTCGGCCTGCGCCAGCTTGGCCGCCAGATGCCGGCGGTCGGAGCGCCGATCGGCCGAGCGGGGGTGGACTTCGGGATGAGCCGCCACCCCCACGCTGAAGCCGGCCGGGTGGTTCCGCACCGCCTCCACCAGCTCGTAGGCATAGCGGAAGTCGCCGCTGATGGCCGATCCGTCGGGCGGGTCGCCGGCCAGGGCCAAGATGTTGGCCACGCCGGCGGCGGCATAGTCGTCCAAGAGGGTGGCGATGGCCGATCGGCTGTGGCCCACACAGGTCAGGTGGGCCATCGCCGGGAACGGCCGGTTCCGGCTTATGTCGGCCACGATGCTGCGGGTGCGGTCGTGGCCGTCTCCGCCCACCCCGCAGGTCACCGAGACGAACGAGGGGGCGAGGCCGCTCAGCTCGTCGAGCGTCTCGTCGAGCTGCTTGCGGGCCACCGCGTCGGCCGGGGGGAAGAACTCGAAAGACAGCGTGGGTCGGGCGCCCAGCACGTCGGCAATCCGCATCATAAAAAGGCAGCGTACGGCTCGATTCACAGAAACCCGGCATTGATTCGTGACGCCCCAAGAGACCTGGCCGAGACTTGTTTCTTGGCTTCGTTGGGCGCGAAGAACCGTCGGTATGCTCGCCTTGCATGGGCGACAAGATCACTATCGGAGCAGACGGCAAGCTCAACGTCTCTGACAACCCCATTATACCGTTCATCGAGGGCGACGGAACCGGGGTGGACATCTGGCCGGCGGCCAAGCACGTTTTGGACGCCGCGGCGGGAAAACACGGGCGCAGGATCGAGTGGGTGGAGGTGCTGGCCGGGGAGAAAGCCTTCAACGAGACCGGCGACTGGCTCCCCCAGGACACCATCGAGAAGTTCAACGAGTGCCTCATCGGCATCAAAGGCCCCCTGACCACCCCGGTGGGAGGCGGCTTCCGCAGCCTCAACGTGTCGATTCGCCAGATCATGGACTTGTACGTGTGCCTGCGTCCGGTGCGCTGGTTCACCAACGTGCCCTCACCGGTGAAAGACCCGCAACTAGTGGACATGGTGATCTTCCGGGAGAACACCGAGGACATCTACGCCGGCCTCGAGGTGGAGGCCCACACTCCCGAAGCGGCCAAGCTGCGCGCCCTGCTCCACGACGCCGTGGGCTGGAAAATCGCCGCCGATGCCGGAATCGGCCTCAAACCGGTGTCCAAGACCGGTTCGCAGCGCCTCCAGCGGGCCGCGCTCAACTACGCCGTGCGGCGGAACCGCAAGCGGGTCCACTGGGTACACAAGGGCAACATCATGAAGTTCACCGAGGGGGCCTTCCGCAACTGGGGCTACGAGCTGGTGCGCGAGGAGTTCTCCGCCGTGGCCGTGGGCTGGGACGACTGCGGCGGCGATGCCGGCGACAAGATTCTGGTGCAGGACGCCATCGCCGACATCGCCCTGCAGCAGGTGCTTACCCGCCCCTCTGAATTCGATGTGATCGCCACCATGAACCTCAACGGCGACTACCTCTCCGATGCCCTGGCCGCCCAAGTGGGCGGCATCGGCATCGCTCCGGGGGCCAACATCAACTATGTGACCGGCCACGGCGTGTTCGAGGCCACCCACGGCACCGCCCCCAAGTACGCCGGCCAGGACAAGGTGAACCCGTCCTCGGTGCTCCTCTCGGGCGTGTTGATGTTTGAGCACCTGGGCTGGGACGATGCTGCCGCAGACATCATCAATGCAGTGGAGGCCACCATCGGCGCGAAGATCGTGACCTACGACTTCGCCCGCCTGATGGACGGGGCCACCGAGGTGAAGTGCTCGGAGTTCGCATCGGCCATCGTCGACCGGCTCTAGTCGCCTGACTGCCGCCGTCCCTTTCAGTTCCACGCTCAGGTCAAAGGAGTTCTGCCGGTGAGCGATCCCAAGCGAGTGGCGGTAACCGGTGCGGCGGGCCAGATCGGCTACAGCCTGCTGTTCCGCATAGCCAGCGGGCAGATGCTCGGCCCCGAGGTGCCCGTCGTGCTCCAGATGCTGGAGATACCCCCGGCCACCGGCGCGCTGGCCGGCGTGGCCATGGAGCTGGACGACTGCGCCTTCCCGCTGCTGGCCGGCACAGTGTGCAGCGATGACCCCCATGAGGCGTTCGACGGAGTCGACTACGCCTTGCTCGTGGGATCGCGGCCCCGGAGCAAGGGAATGGAGCGCCGCGACCTGCTAGAGGCCAACGGCGCCATCTTCACCGTCCAGGGAAAGGCGCTGGCTGCTGGCGCGGCCCCCGATGTTCGGGTGCTGGTGGTGGGCAATCCGGCCAACACCAACTGCCTCATCGCCATGAGCAATGCCGACGGCATCGATGCCGAGCGGTTCACGGCGATGACCCGCCTCGACCACAACCGGGCGGTGGCCCAGCTCTCGGCCAAGCTGGGGGCGCCGGTGGGCGAGGTGAGCCGGATGACCATTTGGGGCAACCACTCGGCCACCCAGTACCCCGACCTGTTCAACTGCCGGGTGGGCCGCCAGACGGCCGCCGAGGCGGTGGGCGATCAGGCGTGGATCGCCGATGAGTTCATCCCCGCCGTGCAGCAGCGGGGAGCGGCCATCATCGAGGCCCGAGGCCTGTCCAGTGCGGCCTCAGCGGCCAACGCGGCCATCGACCATGTTCGCGACTGGGTCCACGGCACCGGTGCCGGCGACTGGGTGAGCATGGCCGTGGCGTCCAATGGGGCCTACGGCGTGCCCGAGGGGATCATCTCGTCGTTTCCCTGCACCACCGCCGACGGCGAGTGGTCGATCGTGGACGGCTTGGAGTTGAACGAGTTCTCCCAATCCCGCCTCGACGCCACCGTGGCCGAGCTGGTTGAAGAGCGCGACACGGTGGCCGACTTGGGCTTGGTCTAGTTGGCTGATATCCCTCCCGCCGGTTCCCACGGCGGCGATGGCCCCCGCATCGCCCGGGCGCTGGGCATCGACCCGGAGTCCGTTCTCGACCTGTCGCAGAGCCCCAACCCGTTCGCCCCCGATCTCGGCCCGGTGCTTGCCCGCAGTCTCGACGCGGTGCGCCGGTATCCCGATCCGGCCGACGCAGCCGGGCTCTTGGCCGAGGCCATCGGGGTCGACCCGAGGTGCCTGGTGCTCACCAACGGAGGGAGCGAGGCCATCTGGCTGGTCGCTCGGGAGATCGGCGGCAGAGTGCGGGCTGAACCCGAATTCGGCTTGCACCCCCGCAATCCCGGCGGGCCAACATGGCGCAGCGACCCTCACAACCCCAGCGGCCGCCTGGCCGATCCCGGCGAGACGGCAGACGTGTGGGACGAGGCGTTCTACCCGCTGGCCACCGGGCAATGGACGGCAGGCCGAGCTGGCGTGGTGGTGGGCTCGCTGACCAAGGTGTTCGCCTGTCCGGGGCTGCGGCTCGGCTATGTGATCGCCGACGATGTGGAGCGGTTCGCCCGTCATCAGCCCCAGTGGTCGGTGAACTCGTTGGCGGCCGCCGCGCTGCCCGAGCTGCTGGGGTTGGCGGATCTGCCCGCCTGGGCGGCGGTCACCGCTGCCGCCCGCCGGGAGTTGGCCAAGATGCTGCGCCGCTTCGGCTTTGCGGTGGAGGCTGCCGATGCGCCCTGGGTGCTGGTTCGCGCCCCCGGATTGCGGGAGCTTCTGGCCCCCCATGGGGTGGTGGTTCGGGATTGCGCCAGCTTCGGTATGCCGGAGTACGTGCGGGTCGGCGTGCCCGACTCCGACGGGCTGGCCCGGCTGGAGTCGGCTATGACGCTGAGCGGCGCAGAGGCGGGGTGGAACGGTGCCGGCGGTCCGTCATGATCGTTTTGGTGTTGGGTGGAACCCGTTCGGGCAAGTCGGGGGTGGCGGAGTCGATCGCCGAGTCTCTGGGGCCGGTGGTCACCTATGTGGCCACCGCTGCGTTGAACCCGGAGGATGCGGACCACGCCGCCCGAGTGGCCGCCCACCAGGCCCGTCGCCCCCGCAGTTGGGACACCGTCGAGTGCGAGTCGCCCGCCGATCTTCCCCGCTTGCTGAGAGAGGTCGACAACGTGGTGTTGGTCGACTCTCTGGGGGCCTGGGTTGCCCAACATCTGGACCTGGCCGTGGAGGCCGACGAGTTGCTCGAAGCGCTGGCCGCCCGCACTGGTCCCGCCGTCATCGTCTCCGAAGAGGTCGGGCTGTCGGTCCACGCTCCCACCGAGCTGGGCCGCCGCTTCGCCGATGGGCTGGGGATGCTGAACCAGCAGGTCGCCGCGGGGGCTGATCGAGTCTTGCTGGTGGTAGCCGGCCGGGTTCTCGAACTTCCCGGTCCCGACGGGGAGGCGTGACGGCGATGAGGCGGCCGGCGGCGATGAGCGCGGTGGCGTTTCTGACTGTGGCCGGCCGCCTCATCGCCGTCACGCCTCCCC
>JAPYOC010000155.1 GCA_028278955.1 Candidatus Poriferisocius aerobius | reverse complement strand
ATATCGCTCCGAACTCCATACATGCAATTATACCGAACCCAGTGACAACAACCACCACGATTTCGCAAAAACCAGCTCGAAATATAGAAAATCCGCTACTTGTAAGTGGCTACTATGCAACTCATAAACCATCATAGTCTTCTGCTAAGTTTGCGATTTCGCTAGAGATGTCGATGCCAGACTGCTTCTTGTCAAGCAGGGAGACAACATCTTCGCAAAGACCCCCACAAAAACCCCGGTCCCAGCTTCACAGAGAAGACCCGGGTAAGAAGCGACAGCGACTCAGATGAGTGGTTCTTCGGACCGCAAACACGCACCAAAGGATCGCTGCACACGGATATCTGGACTGGCACTGCCGCCGAACTTGCCCAGCGAGGCATAATCGCGATCCATAGAAGCGTAGGGCAAGAAATCAAGAAATAACGCCAAATACCTTAGAGCCAGACCGCAGAGCCAGACCGCGGGTCATTCACCTGCGGCTTCGACAGGAGAGCGTTGGGAGCGGCGCAGGACGAGGGGGTAGCCCACTAGGGCGATGGCGGCGAAGACGAACCACTGGACGGCATAGGCCAGGTGGGAACCCTCCCCGAGATCGGGAGGGGGCACGGGAATGGGCAAATCGCCAACCGGCGGCACCTGGGTCTGAAGCTGCACATACACCGGCAGCAAGGCGGCTTCGAGCTGCTGGGAGAGGCGGGCCAAATCCGGCCGGGCCATCTCGTCCAGCACGCCGCCGGCCGGATCCGGCTGTTGGAGCCCAGCGGCAGCAACCGTGGAGCGGACGAGGCCCTCCACCTCCACTGTCCCCGTCGCGGGGGCGAAGTCCTCCGGCGATTCCGCCCCGCGGGGAATCCAGCCCCGGTTCACCGCCAGAATCGAGCCAGAATCGAGCCGCAGCGGCGTGAGGGCCCAATAGCCGGCCGATCCCTGGTGGGTGCGGTTGCGGATCAGCACCTGTTCACCAGGCTGGTACACACCGACTGCCCGCACCAACCGGAACTCGACCTCTTCGCCCACGTCGTAGCCAGCGCCGATCTCCACAAGGTTTTGCACCTCCACGGCGGGAAGCCGGCTGCGAGCGGAGACCTTGGCGTTGTGGTCTCGGCGCTCGGACAGCCGTTGGAGCTGCCAGAATCCGGCGGCCACCATGGCCGCCACCGCCAAGAGCACCGCGATGTTCGCCAACATGCGCCTCAAGGACACGACTGGGCTTCTAGAAACCCAGCAAAGCGTCGAGGCCGACGATCAGGCCTGAGCGGTCGGGGGCCGCCTTCACTGCGGCGAGCACGCCGGGCATGAACGAGGACCGGTCGGTCGAGTCCTGGCGAATGGTCAGCGTTTGGCCCTCGGCGCCCAGGATCACCTCGTGATGGGCCACCATCCCCCTCATGCGCACGGCGTGAACCCGGATTCCCGCGGGGCCCTCAGCCCCCCGAACCCCGGACAGCATCTCGTGAACGGTGGGATCGGGGGCCCAGCTCCCCGATGCCGCGGCCATTTTCTCCACCGTGAGCCGGGCGGTTCCCGACGGGGCGTCGATCTTGGCATCGTGGTGCAGCTCGATCACCTCGGCGGTGTCGAAGTAGGGGGCGGCCAGCTCGGCGAATCGCATCATCAGCACTGCGCTGATGGCAAAATTGGGGGCGATGATGCACGCCCGACCCGCCGCGGTGAACGCAGCCCCGAACCGCTCGAGGTCGGAGTCGGTGAACCCCGTGGTCCCCACCACGGCATGGATCTTCTGCTCCGCCAGCCAGACCAGGTTGTCCCGGGCTGCCTCCGCAACGGTGAAGTCCACCACGACATCGGCATCGGCGGCCGCCCGTCGATCAGATGCCGAGGCCAAGCCGCCTGCCAGCACCCCCACCCGGTTGGGATCCACGGCGGCAACCAATTCCAGCTCTGGGTCGCCTGCCAAGGCCTCGCAAGCCGCTCCACCCATTCGGCCCCCCGAGCCGAACACTCCTACCTGAAGCATGAAGCAGCCCCGTTAGCGGGGGGCGCGATCTCGACCTCGTCCTCGACGCTGCGAGCCCCCGCTGGGGCCGAGCTCGCCGAACTCATCGCGCAGCTGAGCTTCGAAGTCGTCTTCGAAAGATGCCGCCCGGGCCGGAACATCTCGCTCTCGGCGATCGCGGCCACCCCGGTCATCACGATCGCGGCGATCGTCGCGACCCCGGCGATCATCGCGCCGGCCACCCCGATCGTCGCGGCCACCCCGGTCGTAACGGTCGTAACGGTCGCGGCGGTCATCGCGGCCACCCCGGTCATCGCGATCGCGGCGATCGTCGCGACCCCGGCGATCATCGCGCCGGCCACCCCGGTCATCGCGGCCACCCCGGTCGTAACGGTCGCGGCGGTCATCGCGGCCACCCCGGTCATCGCGACCACGACGGTCGTCGCGGCCACGACGGTCATCGCGGCCACGACGGTCGTCGCGACCACCCCGGTCGTAACTGCTGTCGTCGCCCGCCAGCTTGAGACTGATCTTTCCGTTGGGGTCGATGTCCTCCACGACCACCTCGAGGTCGTCGCCCAAAGCGGCCACGTCCTCAACCCGGTCGATGCGTCGGCCTCGACCGAGCTTGGAGATGTGTACCAGGCCGTCGCGGCCCGGGAGGATATTCACAAAGGCCCCGAAGGAGGTGATGTTCACCACCTTGCCGCTGTACACCTCGCCAACGTCGGCGGTCGGCGGATCCAGGATCAAGCGGATCTGGCGCTCCGCCTCGCTGACGCGGTCCCGATCGGGGGAGGAAATGGTGACCACACCGGAATCCTGGGCATCGTCGACGTTGACCTCGGCCCCGGTCTCGGACTGTATCGAGTTGATGACCTTGCCCTTGGGTCCGATCACCTCGCCGATCTTGTCCAACGGGATCTCGAACTTGATGATCTTGGGCGCGGTGGGCCGAACGTCATCGCGGGGAGCACCAATGGCCTCCGCCATGACCTCCAAGATCTTGAGCCGGGCGTCGCGGGCCTGGCTCAGGGCGCCGGCGAGCACCTCGGCGGGCAGGCCGTCGATCTTGGTGTCGAGCTGCAGTGCGGTCACGAAATCGGCCGTGCCCGCCACTTTGAAGTCCATGTCGCCAAAAGCGTCCTCGGCGCCCAAGATGTCGGTGAGCGTGGTGTAGCGACCCTCGTGGAACACCAGCCCCATGGCGATACCGGCCACCGGCGCCTTGATGGGCACGCCGGCGTCCATGAGCGACAGCGTGGACGAGCACACCGAGCCCATCGAAGTGGATCCGTTGGACGAGAGCACCTCTGACACCAGGCGCAGGGTGTAGGGGAATTCGTCCATGCTGGGGACCACCGGCATGAGGGCCTTCTCGGCCAGTGCCCCGTGGCCGATCTCCCGGCGCTTGGGACCTCGCATGAAGCCGGTCTCTCCAGTGGAGTAGGGCGGGAAGTTGTAGTGGTGCATGTACCGCTTCTTGTCGGTGGGATCAATCCCGTCGATCATCTGGTCCATGCGGGCGGTGCCCAGCGTGGCGATGTTGAGCACCTGGGTCTCGCCCCGCTCGAACAGCCCAGACCCGTGGGCGGTCTCCACCACTCCGACCTCAGAGGCCAGCGGGCGGAGGCCGGTGGCGCCCCGACCGTCTATGCGGACGCCTTCGCCCACGATGCGGCTTCGGACGATGCTCTTGGTGAGCGAGCGGACCGCCGCCGAGATCTGCTTGTCGGCCCCCTCCGTCTCTCCGAACCGGTCGGCGAGGGCGGCGAGGATTTCCTCCTTGGCCTGCGCCTCGGCCTCTTGTCGAGCGGCCTTGTCGGCGATGGACATGGCCGCGGCCAGCTTCTCGGCGCCTGCCTCGGCCACCGCGGCCTCGACCTCGGGGGTGTAGTCCGCCTGCAGCTCGTACTCCAACGGGGGCTTGACCCCAGCAGTGGCAATCAGGCGGCGCTGAAGGCCCACCGCGTCCTTGATCCACTCCTTGGACTGCTCCAACCCCTCGGCCAGCGCGGCCTCGTCCACTTTGGGGGTGCCAGCTTGGTAGAGGGACCAGCTGTTCTCGGTTCCGTTGGCCTCGACCATCATGATGGCGACGTCGCCGTCGTCGAGAACTCGCCCGGCAACCACCATCTCAAAGGTGGATTCGGCCCCCTCGGCGTAGGTTGGGTGGGGAATCCACTGGCCGTCGGCGCTGTGGGCCACCCGCACCGCCCCAATCGGGCCGGCAAAGGGGATCCCCGAGATGCTCAGCGCCGCCGATGCGCCGTTGATGGCGAGCACGTCGTAGGGGTTCTCCTGATCCGCGCCCAAAACGGTTCCGACGATATGGACCTCGTTGCGGAAGCCGGCGGGAAACGAGGGGCGCAGCGGCCGGTCGATCAGCCGGCAGGTCAGGATGGCCGATTCAGAGGCCCTGCCCTCACGCCGGAAGAATGAGCCGGGGATTTTGCCCGCGGCATACATCCGCTCCTCAATGTCGACCGTGAGAGGGAAGAAGTCCGTTCCCTCGCGGACACGGCGGGCCGCAGTGGCAGCCACCAGGATGGTGGTGTCGCCCATGCGGGCAACCACTGCCCCGTCGGCTTGCCCGGCCAGACGGCCGGTTTCAAAGGAAAGTGATTTGTCGTCCGCACCGCCGACAGCGGCCGATACGGTGATGGCTTCCGCCATTTTTGCTCCTCTCCGGACCACGCAGGGTCCGAGCGGGCCGGACGGAGCCAGTTCCCAGTTGGAGAGGCCCAGGCGGACTCGGCCTCTTCAACTGGCAGCTGGCCTCTCTTGAGACCCGCTTCTGTGTTTTTCATTTGTCGCCTGGGCGACGCCCACTTTTCAGCGGCGAAGTCCGAGTTCGGCGATGATACCGCGGTACCGCTCCACATCGTTTTCCTTGACGTAATCGAGCAGTCGTCGCCGACGACCCACCATCATCAGCAGGCCCCGCCTGCTGTGGTGGTCCTTTTCATGCACCTTCAAATGCTCGATGAGGTGATTGATGCGCTCGGTGAGCAGCGCGATCTGCACCTCGGGCGAGCCCGTGTCGGTGTCGTGCAAACGATGTCTCTCGATTGTCGAGGTCTTCGACAACAGCTTCTCGGCCATCCCTACTCAGTGTGTCCGTCGGTTAGAAAACGGGCCAATGCACCGCTCCATGTTGTCGGAGGCCGCGCCTGTGCCCGGGGGACCTATTGAATCTACCACCCTCAAGGCCCGAACACCTACCTGAGGGTTTTTGCGAAATACTGGTGGGGTGAGAATTGTCTCCTTCGGAAGCGTCAACTACGACCTCTCCATCTGGATGGATCGTTTCCCCGGTCCCGATGAGACCCTGCGGGCGCAGCGGATCGAGGCCTTCTCCGGAGGCAAGGGGGCCAATCAGGCCACCGCCGCCGCTCGACTCGGCGCCGTTGCCCACCTGGCGGGGTGCGTGGGCGGAGACGATCGGGGCCGCTGGCTGCTGGAAGAGCTCAAGAGCAGCGGCGTGGATACCAGCCTGGTCCGCATCGTCGAGGAGCCGACCGGCACCGCGGTGCCGCTCATCACCCCGTCGGACGTCTGCATCGTGGTTGTCGCAGGGGCCAATGCCAGCACTGGGGCCGCCGACGCCGACACGGCCGCCGAGACCATCGCCGCCGCCGACGTGCTCTTGCTCCAAGGGGAGGTGGGGGCGGCGGGAGCCAGGAAGGCGGCCCAGGCCGCCCGCTCGGGCGGCACCACCGTTGTGCTCAACCCCGCTCCGGTGGACCCGTTCCTGGTCGAGGTCGTCGTTCCGCTCGCCGACGTGCTGGTGGTGAACCGAGCCGAGCAAGCCCAGATCGAGGTGATCGGCCCCGATACCGGCCACTGCGACACGGTCGTGACCCTGGGCGGCCGCGGCGCTCAGATCGGCGACGTCCTGGTTCCCTCCTACCCCGCAGCAGTCGTCGACCCCACCGGCGCCGGAGATGCCTTCTGCGGCGCCTTCGGCGTTGCCCTGGCGGAAGGGCGCTCCCTGATCGAGGCCGTCCGCTTCGCCAACGCCGCCGGCGCCCTCTCGGTGCAAACCCCGGGGGCCCAGCCCTCTATGCCGTCTCGCGCCGCGGTCGATGCCCTGCTCGACGGCCACCCCAGCCCCGGGCCGCCGGCATAGAGAACAGCGCCGGCCCGATGTCTGACGATCAGCGGGGCGGCTCCGCCGACAGGATCTCCCGAGACTGGTCAACGTCGATGCGGAGTTGTCTCACCAGCGACTCGATCCCGTCGAATCGGTGCTCGCTCCGCAGTAGCTCCACAAACTCGACTCTGGCCTCCTCGCCGTAGAGGTCGCCTTCGAAGTCCAAAAGATGCGCCTCCAGCAGCGACTGCTGGGCATGCTGATAGAAGGTGGGGCGCCGGCCGATGTTGATGGCCGCCATGTGCCGGGATCCGTCGGGGCGGGTGTACCAGCCGGCGTACACGGCATCGGCCGGCCAGGCCATCACCATGGCAACCGGGATGTTGGCGGTGGGGAACCCTATGCTCATCCCCCGCCGGTCGCCGAGCACCACCTTGCCTCTAATCTCGTGGTAGCGCCCCAGCATGGCCGCCGCCGTGCGAACGTCCCCGCCGACCAGCGCACGGCGCACGGCGGTGGACGACACCGGCTCGGGCCATCCGTCGTCGTGGTGCAGGAGCTTCACGGCGTGGACGTCGAAGCCCATTTCCGCGCCGAATTCCCGCAGCGTGTTGATGTTCCCCAGGCGGGCCCGACCGAAGTGGAAATCCTCGCCCACCACGACGCTTCGCGCTCGAAGCCTCTTCACGAAGACTTGGCGCACGAATTCCTCGGGCAGGGTGTGGGCCCGGTCTGGGGAGAACGCAATCAAGTACACGCACCCGATGCCCGCTGCTTCGAGCAGCTCGAGCTTCTGATCGAGGGAGTTCAACAACTTGGGGGCGTTCTCGGGCCGCAGGACCAGTGCCGGGTGGCGGTCGAACGTAACCACGGCCGGCACCACCCCCAGCCGATCGGCCTCAGCCAGAAGCTGGTTGATGACGGCCTGATGCCCCACATGGACGCCGTCGTACACCCCGATACTGACCGCGGTCTCCTCTAGGCCCGCAACGCGGCCGAAGTCTTCGATGACCCGCACCGGTCTGCACGGTAGCGGCCGCGGCTTCAAACTGGACAATCCCATGCAGCCGATGGGTGTGGGGGCGCCCTACCGGGGGATGACCACCGCCGGTTTGACCACGCCGGGGCGATGAGCCTCGTACACGGCCAAGAGCTGCCCCTGGGGTCCGAGCACAGCCCAGGGGCCATCCCCGGCCACGGCGAGCTCGCCGGCAGCCAGAACCTGCCCGTCGCCCACCCGGCGGCCGAGGGCTTCGCCGACCGAAACCGAAGAGTAATCGCGCAGGGCGTCGGCCATCGACAGCAGCTCGGGGGCGGTCACCGGCCGGGCCTGCTCCACCGAGAACGAGCCAATGGCGACCCGCCGCAGCGCCCGCAGGTGCCCACCGCCGCCCAAAGCCGAGCCGATGTCAGCGGCCAGCGACCGGATGTAGGTGCCCGAAGAGCAGCTCACCTCGATCCGGTACACCCCGGACGCGGCGTCCACCGGCGCCACCGCCAACTCGTACACCGACACCTCGCGGGCCTCCCGCTCGACTTCGAGCCCTTGGCGGGCCAGCTCGTGCAGCCGGCGACCCCCGACTCTGACCGCCGAGACCATCGGAGGCACCTGCATGATCTGGCCGACGAAGCCGGAGGCGGCCTGGGCCACCTCCCGGGGGGCAACCCGGGACATGTCGTGGACCGCGGTGACATCGCCAGACGCGTCCAGCGTGGTGGTCTCCACCCCCAGCACCAGCTCGCCCACGTACTGCTTGGTGAGCGGAGTCAGAAATCGCAGCAGCCGGGTGGCCCGGCCCACACCCAAGACAAGCACGCCGGTGGCGTCGGGATCGAGTGTTCCGGCATGGCCTACTTTTCGAGTTCCGAAGACCCCCCTGGCCTTGGCCACCACATCATGGGAGGTCCATCCCGCCTCTTTGTCGATGACCGCCACCCCATCGGAGGGGCTCACTCCCCGGCCTCGTCGGCGAGACCGTCCAGAATCCGGTCGATTCGCTCTCCAGCCGAGATCGACGGGTCGAGGGCGAACACCATATCGGGTACTTTGCGGACAGCCGAGGAGCGGGCCACTGCCTGCTTCAGCCGCAGGCTGTGCTCCGCCAAGGCCTCCAGAGCTGCCGGGGCCGCCTCGCCGTCCAGTGTGCTGATGTACACCGTGGCCCGGCTCAACTCGACGCTGGTGTCGACTCCGGTCACGCTGGTCAACTCCAGGCGGTCGTCGTCCAAGCGGGCTAGTTCAAAGGCCACGATCTCACGGAGCAACTCGCCGAGCCGGGCCGACCGCGAGTACGGCGCCGGGCGCGACGACCGGCCGCGGGCCATGTCTAGGCTTCGGTGTTGAGCCAGTGGGCCGCGGAGTCCACCACCTCGATCTCGGGAATCGACCACAGGTACCGATCCACCTCGTCGGCCTGGGTCCGGCAGTGGCCCGGCTGGCCTGAAACCATTGCCACCCCCACCTCAGCTCGCTGCCACCGGTCGGTCGTGCCGGTCTCGGCCACCGAGACGCCGAATCGCCGGGCCACGCCGGAAAGAACGGGGCGCAAGGCCGAGCGCCGCTCCTTGAGAGATCGACAGCCCGGGATGCGCAGGTCGTAGACCACAGCGAGAATGTGCATCAAACCGCCAAACCCCCGCGCCGTCAGACTCGGGCGACTTCCCGCTCCTCGAACGTCTCGATGACGTCGCCCTGCTTGAGATCTTGGAAGTCGGACAGGCCGATGCCGCACTCGTAGCCGGATTGCACTTCGCGCACATCTTCCTTGAAGCGTTTGAGCGATGACACCGTGCCCCGCCAGATGATTGCCCCATCCCGCAAGAACCGGACTTTGGAACCTCGAGTGATAGCGCCGTTGAGCACGTAGCAGCCGGCCACCGCCCCCACCCGGGGAACCCGGAAGATCTCCCGCACCTCGGCATCGCCGATGACAACCTCCTCGAATTCCGGCGCCAGCATCCCCACCATGGCGTTCTCCACGTCTTCGATCAGGCTGTAGATGATCTCGTAGGTGCGGATCTCCACTTTCTCCGCCTCGGCCAATTCCCGGGCTTTGCGATCAGGCCGCACGTTGAAGCCGATGATGGTGGCGTTGGACGCGGCGGCCAGCTGGATGTCGTTGGCGGTCACACCCCCCACACCCCGGTGGACGAACGCCAGCTTCACGTCGTCTCGCCCGAGGCGTCCGAGGCTGTCCACAACCGCTTCCAGCGAGCCGTTCACATCGGCTTTCACTATGAGGTTCAGCGTCGCGGTCTCGCCAGCCTGGATCTGGCTGAAGATGTCCTCCAAACGCGCTCCGCCCGCGGTGGCCGCAGCATCCCGGCCCAAGCTGGCGATTCGCTGGGAGTGCTCCCTGGTCTCAGCCACCTTGGTCGCCACCTTCTCATTGGGAGCGACCGTGAAGGAGTCGCCGGCGTTGGCCACATCGGAAAGCCCGAGTACCTGCACTGGTTTCGAGGGCGGAGCTTCTTGGATCGGGTTGCCGCAATCGTCAAGCAAGGCCCGGGCCCGGCCCCACGATGCCCCGGCAACCACCGGGTCTCCCCGCCGCAGAGTCCCATGCTGGATCAACAGGGTGGCTACCGGGCCCCGCCCGATGTCCAAGTTGGACTCAAGCACCACTCCCCTGGCCCGGCCCTCGGCCGCAGCCCGCAAATCCTCCAACTCGGCCACCACGGCCAATTGCTCGAGCAAGTCGTCGATCCCCAGGTTCTGAAGGGCGGAGATCTCCACCATGATGGTGTCTCCTCCCCACTGTTCGGGCACCAGCTCGTGCTCGGCGAGCTGTTGCATGGTTCGATTGGGGTCGGCGTTGTTGCGATCAACCTTGTTGATCGCAACAACAATGGGAACCTCGGCGGCGCGAGCGTGGTTGATGGCCTCAAGCGTCTGGGGCATGACCCCGTCGTCGGCCGCCACAACCAAGACCACGATGTCGGTGGCATCGGCGCCCCGAGCCCTCATGGCCGTGAACGCGGCGTGGCCGGGCGTGTCGATGAAGGTCAGAGTGCGCCCGCTTTTTTCCACCTGATAGGCGCCGATGTGCTGGGTGATGCCCCCGGCCTCTCCATCGGCCACATTGGCGCTGCGGATCTGATCCAGCAGCTTGGTCTTGCCGTGGTCCACATGGCCCATGACGGTTATCACCGGAGGCCGAACCGGGAAGCCGTCTTGGGGCTCAGATTCATCGCCGTCGGCACTGAGCAGCTTGAGCAGCTCGTTTTCCTGCTCCTCGCCCGGGTCCACGAGTCGAATCTCGGCGCCAACCTCGGCGGCGAAGAGCTCGATCATGTCGTCGGTCAGCGACTGCGTGGCGGTGACCATCTCTCCTTGTTGCATCAGGAAGCGGACAACGTCGGCCGCGGTTTGATTCAGCTTCGGACCCATTTCCAGCGGAGTCGAAGACCGCTCGATCACCACTATCCCCGAGGGCACGGCCGCTTCCGTCGGGGCGTAGTCGGGGATGTTCATGGGTTGCAGGTCTTCGGCTGCCCGCCGACGGCGCCGGCTCTTGCGCCGCCTCTGCTGCGGGCGCTGCGGCCCTCCTCGACCGCGCCCGCCGGGGCCGCCGGAGGGCCCGCCGAGGGCGCCGGCCGGCCCGCGTGCCGCCAGCGGAGCGGGTGAGCGGCCGGGCGGGCCTGCGGCCGGCCTTTGCACACCGCCTCCCGGCCGGGCGGACACGCGAGGACCTCGACGCGGGCTCGCCGCCGGTCCCCGGCCTCCCCGGCCGGGAGGCGGCGGGATCGGCTTGCCCGACGAAGACATCGGCGGCCGGCCGGGGGGCGGCGGGATCGGCTTGCCCGACGAAGACATCGGCGGACTGGGCCGAGCAGAGGCGGCGGGCTCAGCAGCCGGGAATTCCGATGCCGGCTTGGGTGCGGCTCGACGCGGTGGCGCAAAAACGCTGGGAGGAGGCTCAACCGGCGGCTCTGCCGGGCGGGAACGGGGAGGGAGCCCCCCACTGGAGGTGACCACCCGCGGCGGCTTTGCCGGCTCGGGCTCGGGCTCAACCGCCACCGGCCCAGGCTCGGGCTCAGGCTCAGGCGCTGATGGCACCAGCTCAGGCTCAGGCACCGCTGGCTCAGGCTGGGGCTCAACCGCCACCGGCTCAGGCTCGGGCTCAGGCACTGATGGCACCGGCTCAGGCGCTGATGGGCCAGGCTCGGGCTCAACCGCCACCGCTGGCTCCGACTCAGGCGCTGATGGCACCGGCTCGGGCTCAGGCTCGGGTTCCGGCTCAGGAGGGCGAATCAGGCCATCACGATGCGCTCGCCGACGGACGCGATCGGCTTGAGCATCCACAATGCTCGAGGAGTGGCTGTTGACGCCGATCCCCAGAAGCACGCAGAGATCAAGCGTTTCCTTGTTCGTGAGGCCGAGTTCACGAGCAAGCTCGTAGACCCGAATCTTTGCTGGCAAAAGGCTCTTTCCTGGTTATTCCGCGTTGCGCGGCCGACCCATTGGGGCCGGGGTTTCATTGTCTCACGCCAAGCCTTTGGATTTCGAAGTCAATCCAAGGCGCTGGCTGCTACTCCGGTTGAGGACCGCCTCCCCTAGTCTGCCCCGACTCCTCGACCGGCGCCTCCGCGGCGCCTTCGGCCGCCCACTGCTCGGCCGACAGGGCGGGGCCCCCCTCCGCCGGCTGCCACACCTGCTCGCCGGTTGCCTCATCCATGACCCATTCGCCTTCGGCCCAGTCCATCTCCTCGTACGCGGCTTCTTGAGCGAGCTGGCTCTCGCTCTTGATGTCGATGCGCCACCCGGTCAACCGGGCAGACAGACGGGCATTCTGGCCTTCTTTGCCGATGGCCAGCGAAAGCTGGTAGTCGGGCACGACGACCTCAGCCTCTCCCGACTCCTCGTTGATGTTGACCTCTTTGATCTTGGCCGGGGACAGCGCTTTGGCCACGAAGTCGGCCGGGTCCTCCGCGAAGGGGACGATGTCGATCTTCTCTCCTCGCAGCTCGTTGACCACCATGCGCACCCGGGCGCCCCGGGCGCCCACGCACGCCCCAACCGGGTCCACGTTGGCGTCGTTGGACACCACTGCGATCTTTGTCCGGTGGCCAGGCTCCCGGGCGCACGCCATGATCTCCACCACCCCGTCGGCGATCTCAGGCACTTCTAGCTCGAACAGCCGCCGAATCAGCCCGGGATGCGTGCGGCTGACCACGATTTGCGGGCCTTTGGCTGTCTTGCGGACCTCCACGATGTAGGCCTTGAGGCGGCTGTTGGCCTCGGGGCGCTCGAAAGGCACCTGCTCCGCCTGCGGCAAGAGCGCCTCCACTCGGCCCAAGTCCAAAAGCGTGTAACGGGCGTCGTTCTGCTGAATGATCCCGGTGACGATGTCACCCTCCCGGCCCGCGTACTCCTCGTATTTGAGCTCGCGCTCCACCTCGCGAATCCGCTGCATCATGACCTGCTTGGCCGTCTGGGCCGCGATGCGGCCGAAGCCTTGCGGCGTCACGTCGAACGGCTCTCCGATCGGCTCACCGTCCTCATCGAGCTTTTGCGCGAACACCTGGATGTCGGCCGTCTCGGGATTGATGGTTACCCAGGCATACTCCTCGCTGCCGGGCATGCGCTTGTAGGCCGACTCGAGGGCGTCGGCCAGGGCGGCCAGCAGGGCATCCACCGAGATTCCCTTGTCTGCGGCCAGAGCTTGGAGGGCTTCCAGCATGTCGGGGTTCACTGCTGCTCCTTTCCATGAATCGTCAGCCTGGACTCCGGTCGGCCTGACTCCCCGGGGGTCGGCGTCAATCGACTGCTCTCGGGCTTGGTGTTCTTCATTGACTTCGGACGCCATTCAAAAACGGTTCTGGCCTTGGTGATGTCGCTGAAGGCCATCCGGCGGGCAACCCCGTTGTCCTCCACGGTGATCCCATCCTCGTCGTATCCGGTCAGCACCCCTTGAATCCGGCGCTCTCCCTGGGCTTGAGGTCTGAGTTTGACGCTCACGGCTTCGCCCACCGCGCGGGCATAGTGCTCGGGCCGGCGCAGCGGTCGCTCTAGGCCGGGGCTGGTGATCTCCAGGGTGTACCGACCGGGGACAAGATCGCTGTCGTCCAACAGGCGGGAGGCCACTTTGGAGGCATCGGCCACCTCGTCGAGGCTGACGCCGCCCGGCTTGTCCACGATGATGCGCAGCACTCCGCCTCCGAAAGCCAGGTCATAGATTTCCAACTCCCGTCCTTGGAACAAAGGGACAAGCAGGTCGCGCACGCTGCCTTCCACTGACATCTCGCCCCTTTCCCGGCCGACGGTCTTCCGCAGCTCCCCAAAGTCAGAAGGCGTGGGCCCCAGCCCACGCCTCACCCGACTGAAGAGATCGACGATACTTCGGCAATCTTACCCGCTGAAAGGGCCTCTGTCGCTGCACGGGCGGCGGGAATCTCAATAGCTGCGACCGCACACCGCCACCAGGTCGGCCTCGTCGCCGCTTTGGGGCAATGACCCGTCGGGACGCTGCAAGCACCGCACGGTTACGGCGTCTGCGGCGAGGTCGGCTTCCCCCTCGGGGCCGAGTTCGGCCCACGGAATCCGAGCGAATCCGGTTGCCGTCGCCTCCCGCACCTCCGCCGGCGTCGACGCGTCGGCGATCCTCGAGTCCCGCCATGCCGTGGCATCGTCGAAAATCCGCTGCTGAATGCCATCTAGCAGCGACGCCACCCGCGCCGGCACCTCCGACAGGCCGACTGCCTCGGTGTCGCCGCCGGCCCGGACGGCCAGAGCGGCCTTTCCCTGCTCGATGTCGCGGGGGCCGATCTCCACCCGGATTGGCACGCCCTTCAGCTCCCATTCGGTGGTTCTGCGCCCGAACCCGGTCCCTGTCCGATCGTCCACCTTCGTCCGTATCCCGGCCGCCGCCAGCTCGCCGGCCAGCCGGTGGCAGGCGTCCGCCACGCCCTCGGCGTCGCGTACCGCGACAACCACGGCTTGGACAGGGGCCAAACGGGGGGGCACAACCAGTCCCCGGTCGTCGCCGTGGGCCATGATCAGCCCGCCGACCATGCGAGACGACACCCCCCACGAGGTCTGCCACACCAGAGACTGGTTGCCGTCGGCATCCAGGTAGCTGATGTCGAACATAGTGGCGAAGCTCTGCCCCAGTTCATGGGAAGTCCCCATCTGGAGTGCCTTGCCGTCGCGCATCATCGCCTCGAGGCACATGGAGTTGATGGCGCCGGGAAATCGCTCGGCCTCGGTTTTATAACCGACCAGCACCGGGATGGCCAGCACCGCCTCCATGAAGTCCCGATACACCTCGCGCAGGATCCGGGCGGCGTAGTCGCGGGCCTCTTGACGGGTGGTGTGGGCGGTATGGCCCTCTTGCCACAAGAACTCCGTGGTCCGCAAGAAGATGCGGGGGCGCATCTCCCAGCGAACCACATTGGCCCACTGGTTGATGAGCAGCGGCAGATCGCGATGGCTCTGCACCCATTTGGAGAAATAGGCGTTGATGATGGTCTCGCTGGTGGGGCGCACCACCACCGGCTCGGCCAGCTCTCTTCCCCCGCCCTGGGTGACCACCGCCAATTCGGGGCTGAAACCCTCCACATGGTCAGACTCCCGGCTCAGGTAGCCCTCGGGGATGAACAGCGGGAAATAGGCGTTGTCGGCCCCGGCCGCCTTGATGCGCTGGTCCACTTCGGCCTGCATCCGCTCCCAGAGGGCGAAGCCGTAGGGCCGGATCACCATGGTGCCGCGCACCGGCCCGTTCTCGGCCAGCTCCGCTTTGTTCAGGATGTCCTGGTACCAGCGGGGAAAGTCCTCGTCCTGCGGGGTCAGCACCCTTTTGCCGGCCATGTTCACGCTCTCCTGCGAATCATCTCGATCTTCTCGCCCGCCTGGTTGGCGTCATCGCCCTGCTCGGCCAGCAGACGGCTCCGGTCGCGCTCGGCCTCGCGCGCCGCAGCCACCGTGTCGGCCCGCTCCAGGGCGGCGGCGGCCCCGTGCTCGTGGATCAGCTCTGCCCATTCCACCAGCGCCGACACCATTTCGTGCTCCGCCACCACCGCCACATTGCGACCCTTCACGAAGAGATGGCCCCGCTTGTTGCCTGCGGCGATGCCGATGTCGGCGTCGCGGGCCTCGCCGGGACCATTCACCACACAGCCCATGACCGCCACCTGCAAGGGTATCTCCCGGTCGCCGAACGCCTCCATGGCCTCCTCGGCCACGGCATACACGTCGATCTCCGCCCGCCCGCAGCTCGGACAGGCGATGAGGTCCACGTTCTTGCGCTCCCGCAGCCCCATCGATTCGAGAAGCCAGCGGCCGGCTTTCGCCTCCTGCACCGGGTCGGCGGTCAGGCTGTAGCGGATGGTGTCGCCGATGCCCTCGGCCAACAGGGTGCCGATCCCGGCCGTGGACTTGATCACCCCCACCGGGGGTGGCCCCGCCTCGGTCACTCCGAGGTGCAGGGGATGGTCGGTGACCTCGGCCAGCTGCCGGTAGGACTCGATCATGAGGGGCACGCTGGACGCCTTGACTGAGATCTTGACGTTGTCGAAGCCAACGTCGGCGAAGTAGCCGAGCTCCGCCTGGGCCGACTCCACCAGGGCCTCTGGGGCGACCCGATCGCCGTATTTCCGGTACAGATCAGGGTGCAGCGATCCCCCGTTGACCCCGATGCGGATGGGAACCCCGCGATCTCGACACTCCGAGGCCACCGCCCGAATGTGCTCGGGCTTGCGGATATTGCCGGGATTCAGCCTCAGACACTGGACTCCGGCCTCCAACGCGGCCAGCGCCATGCGGTACTGATGGTGGATGTCGGCCACGATGGGCACTGGAGATCGGGGCACGATCTGAGCCAGCCCCTCGGCGGCCTCGATATCGTTGCAGGTGCAGCGCACGATGTCGGCACCCGCCGCGGCCAGGGAGTAGATCTGCTGGAGGGTGCCCTCCACATCCGCCGTGCGGGAGGTGGTCATAGACTGGACGGTGATCGGCGCGCCGCCGCCCACGGCTACATCGCCCACCTGGATCCGACGGGTCTGCCGCCGCTCGAAGGCCGACGCGACTTCCATGCCCTCAGCTTGGCACGCTCGGCAGGCGGTATCCGCAATCGCCGGCGGCCACCGCAACCCTCAGCTCGGAAGCTGCACCGGATCGGTGAAGTCCAGATAAACCGACCCGATGAAGACGAACACCAGGATCAGGATCACGGCATAGGCCACCGGCACCATCTTCCTCACGTCGGCGATGTATCGGCGGCCTCGCCAGGAGCGCAGGCGCTCGTAGGTGGCAATCACCACATGGCCCCCGTCCAGCGGCAGCAGCGGAATCAAGTTGAACACGCCGATGAACACGTTCAAAAGCGCCAAGAACAGCAGCAAATTCCCATAGCCGTCCTCGGTGAGGTCGGCGCCGATTCTGAGGGCGCCGAAGATCGAGACCACGCGGTCCGCCGCGTCGCCACGCGCCGCGGCGGGGACGCCTCCGCCCGCGGGAGCGCTCGCCTCGGGGGCCGGCTGATCGGTGAGGTCGCGGAAAAAGCTGGTGAGACCACCGGGAGAGAAAAACCGGCCGATGCCGTAGACGGACTCTTTGACCAGGAACCCGAACTCGTCCAGCGTCTCGCCGACCGCCTCGACATACCCGACCGGCACCGACTGGGACACCCGGGCCGACCGAGAGCTGATGCCGATGTAGCCGCGTCCGGGGTCCTGAGGATGGCTGTCGAGAATCAGCGAGCGGGCCAGCATGCCGCCCTCCCGCTGCACCCCAAGGCTCACCGGCGCCCCGGGGCCGGGCAGCTTCGCCGCCATCTCGTCCATGGTGGCCACCAAGATGCCGTCGACCGACACAATACGATCGCCGGGCGACAAGCCGGCCCGGTGGGCGGGCGAGCCGCTCACCACTTGGCTCACCGTCCACTCCGGCGAGGGCACGCTCTGCGTTCTGCCCCCGACCACCAGAAAGGAGAAGATCAGAACCAACGCCAAGAGGAAGTGTACGGCCGACCCGGCCACGGCTACCGACATGCGCCGCCAATAGGGCTTGCTGCGATAGGTGCGGTGCTCGTCGGCCGGGGCCACCTCCTCCAAGTTGTTCATCCCGATGATCCGCACATAGGCGCCGGCCGGAATCGCCTTGAGGCCGTACACCGTCTCGCCCCGGCGTATCGACCACAGGCGAGGCCCGAACCCCAAGAAGAACTCGGTGACCTTCATGCCTGCGGCCCGGGCGGCGACGAAGTGGCCCATCTCGTGCAGGAAGATCATGCCGATGACGGCTGACACCACGATCAGCGTCGGCAGGCCCCACAGCGCCAAGACCACCGCGAGCAGGCCAACCGCCAGCACAAGGCCGCCCCAGCCATCGCGAGGCGCCTGCACGTCTCCCTCCGGCGCCGGCCGAGCGCCCGGGTGATCACTCACGGTCGAACCGGCGGACAACGTGGGCGGCGGCGGCCCGAGCTTTGCCGTCAACCTCCATGACCGCCTCCAGGGAGTCGGCGGTGGTGTTGTCGTGGTCGGTCAAGACCGCCTCCAGAATCTCGGGAATCGCCGTCCATCGTATCCGCTCATCGAGAAACGCCTGCACGGCCACTTCGTTGGCCGCGTTCAGCAGAGCCGGCGCGGTCTCCCCCATGCGCCCGGCGGTATAGGCCAGGTCCAGGCAGGGGAATGCCTCGGCGTCGGGGGGCTCGAAATCCAGGCGGCGCAGTTCGGCCCAGTCGATGCGCCCGAACGGGGTGGCGATGCGGTCGGGATAGGCCAAGGCGTAGCCGATGCACATCCGCATGTCGGGTAGTGACAGCTGGGCGATGGTGGCGCCATCGGAATACTCAACCATAGAGTGGACCACCGACTGGGGATGGACCACAACCTCAATGCGGTCGTACCCCAATCCGAAGAGCTCGTGGGCCTCGATCACCTCCAAGCCCTTGTTCATGAGCGTGGAGGAGTCCACCGTGATCTTGGGCCCCATGCTCCACGTGGGGTGAGCCAAGGCGTCCTCCACCGTCACTTCGGCCAACTCGCTCCGCCTTCGCCCCCGAAACGGCCCTCCGCTGGCCGTGAGCACGATTCGGTGGACGCGTTCCATTGCGGCTCTTGCGGTGAACACGTCGCCGGCCCGCAGGCATTGGTGTACGGCGCAGTGCTCGCTGTCCACCGGAAGCAGCTCGGCGCCGGGAGTCAGGCGAGCCTGCTGCACCACGGGCCCAGCTGCGATCAGCGACTCCTTGTTGGCCAGGGCCAGACGGCGGCCGGCCTCCAAGGCGGCCAGCGTCACCGGCAGGCCGGCGAACCCGACAACCCCGTTGACCGCCACCTCTCCCATCGCGGCAGCCTCGGACAACGCCGAGGGGCCGCTGGCCACCGCGGCCCCCGGCAGTGCCTCTTGGACTTCGTGTACCCGCTCGGGGTCGCCCACCACCACAAGGCGGGGGTGGAACTCCTGAGCCTGGGCGACCAGGTGGCCAATGGAGCGACCGGCGCCCAACGCCACCACATCCCAGGCGCCAGGTTCGGCCCGAACCACGTCCAGCGTCTGAAGGCCGATCGACCCGGTGGATCCGAGCAGCGAGAGGGATACCACGAAACGGCAGGCCCCGCTCAGACCACCTCGAGCATGAGCGCGGTGAAGTAGGTGGCCGGCAGCACGAAGAGCAGCGCATCGATGCGGTCCAGCAGGCCCCCGTGCCCGGGCAGCAGGGAACCCATGTCCTTGACGCCCAAGTCTCGCTTGAAGGCCGACTCCAACAGGTCGGCCAGCGGGGCCACCGCCGCAACCACGATGCCCAAGATGACGCCATCGGCGCGCGACCCGGACGCTTCCCCGAACGGTCCGATCTCCAAAATGGAGATGAACACCAAAGCGGTGGCGATGGTGAGGATGGTACCGCCTATCAATCCCTCCACCGTCTTGTTGGGGCTGGACTTGGACAACGGCGTCCGGCCTGCGGCCCGCCCGACGGCGAACGCGCCGACATCGTGGGCAGCCGTCAACATGACTGCGGTCAGCACCAGTTCGGCGCCGTCTGGCCGGTCGAGGAGGAGTCCGCCGAACGCTCCGGTTACTCCGATGTAGACCACTCCCAGCAGGGTCACCCCGAGGTTGGGGAGCGGGCGGTCGTGGCCCACACCGCCCAGGTACCAGAGCCCGGCGCCGAACAAGGCGAAAACCAGCACCAGCACCATGCCGTCGGCGCCTCGCCAATAGGCGGCGAGCGGCAAGACCGCCGCCGCGACCAAGCCCACCAGAGTGGGGGGCTGATAGCCCGCCCGCCGCAGGGCGGTGAACCACTCTGTCGCCGCGATCAACAGCGCGGCAACCAGCAGCCCGAGCACGACTCGCTCTCCCAAGGCGATCGCTCCCAAGACCACTCCGCCCAACAGCAGGCCGACCACGATGGCCGCCGTCAAGCTGCTGCCGGCCGCAGCCAGCCCGTTCGCCCCGGTCGGAGGCGGCGCCGACGGGGGCGGCGGGATTTCGACCATGCCTGTGGCAACCCGAGGAGCGCCGGCTTCCAAAGACAGCACTTCGTCTACCCGGTCTACCGAGGGAAACTCCACCGCCTCGGTGGGCTCGGAGTCCTCAAAGACGCTCGACCCCCCGGTCTCCCGCCCGACATCGGCGGGATCGGACAACGACCGCTCTTCAGCGTCTTCGCGCCACACAGGGGCGCTGTCGGCCGAATTCGGCCAGTTCTCCGCTTCCGCAGCACCGGCATCGTCTGGCTCGTCCCAGAGGGGCAGGCCGGACTCATCTGCCTCCTCGTCGAACAAGGAGGCCAGATCATCCAAGAACATGGACTGCTCGCCTTCAGACGCCTCGTCAGCCCGGTCGTTCGGCCTTTTGAAAGGATTGTCGTCGTCCACTGCCCCTCCTGGCTAGATCTCAAGCAGTTCTTGCTCTTTGGCGTTCAACGCCTCGTTGATGAGCTGCTCACGGTCGTGGGTTGTCCGGTCGAGCTCCTTCTCGGCTCGGGCGGCTGTGTCCTTGGAGATATCGCCGTCTTTGCTGAGCTGATCGATCTCCTGGCGGCCGCTGCGACGAGCGTTCCGAACGGTCACCCGCCCCTCTTCGGCCATCTGCTTGACCAGCTTGACCAGCTCGCGGCGGCGCTCTTCAGTGAGCGGCGGGAAGTTGATGCGCACCACGTTGCCGTCATTGCTGGGGTTGAGCCCGAGATCAGCGTGCATGACCGCCCGCTCGATTGCGGAGATGGCGCTCTTGTCAAATGGAGAGATGACGAGAAGCTGTGCTTCGGGAACACTGAAGCTGGCGAGCTGCTGAAGGGGCACCTCGGTGCCGTAGTAGTCCACGAGGAACCTCTCGAAGAGCGCCGGAGAGGCCCGACCGGTTCTGACGGTGGTGAACTGCTGGCGCGTGTGGCGGACCGCGGAGTCCATACGCCCACCGGCCTCGTCCAGAACCAAATCGGTCAGTTCATCGCCGGTGGTCATCCCACTCGCATCCTTGGAAGGCTCCGGCAGCCTGAAAGGAGGAACCCCGAAGCGGCGGCCACGGCTTTGCGGTCTTCGGGGAACCCCTCACGACACCAGAGTACCGATCGGCTGACCGTCGAGTATGGCGCGCACGTTGCCGGGCTTCATGAGGTCGAAGACCACGATGGGCAGCTTGTTGTCCATGCACAAGGAGACGGCGGTGTTGTCCATGGCCCGCAATCCCTGAGAGAGCATGTCCAAGTGCTGCACCTCGTGGAGCTTCCGGGCGTTCGGATCGGTCCGCGGGTCGGCGGTGTAAACCCCGTCGGTGCCGCTGTGGGTTCCCTTGAGCAAGACCCCGGCCTCGATCTCCACGGCGCGAAGCGCGGCCGCGGTGTCGGTGGTGAAGAACGGGTTGCCGGTTCCTGCGGCGAAGATCACGACCCGGCCCTTCTCCAGATGGCGGATGGCCCTGCGGCGGATGTAAGGCTCGGCCACTTGGGCCATGCCGATGGCCGTCTGCACCCGGGTGGGCTGCTCAAGCCGCTCTAGGGTGTCCTGAAGGGCGAGGGCGTTGATGACCGTGGCCAGCATGCCCATGTAGTCGGCTTGGGCCCGATCCATTCCCGAGCCCGCCCCGGTCATCCCCCGCCAGATGTTGCCACCGCCCACCACGACCGCCACGTCCACCTCGAACTCGGCCCTGACCCCGACGATCTCGTCGGCGATTTGCGCCGCGATCTGGCCGTCGATCCCGTACCCGGCCTCTCCGGCAAAAGCCTCGCCGGAGAGCTTCAACACGATCCGGTTCCACCGGCCTGATCGCTTGATGCCGTCTGCGGTCATTGGAGGACGCTAGTGGTGTGTCGCAGAAATAGCGCCGGGTATCGCGACGGCAGCGGCGTCGCTCGCAAGGCGCGGCGACGAAGCCATACCCCCTGCGTACGGCGAGG
>JAPYOC010000154.1 GCA_028278955.1 Candidatus Poriferisocius aerobius | reverse complement strand
TTCCAAAAAGCGCCTCGGCCAGAGTTGGTACTGGCCCATAACGATCTGCCCACTCGCTGGCCACATCATCTACCTCGGTGGGCTGCTCGCAACTTGCCACCCGCCTGTAAGCCTCCAAGCGCAGTTCTTCTTTGGGCATGTAATCTGCTGGGATGCCCGCAGGCACAGGCAGGTCGATGCTTATCTCTACCACCTCTGGCGGTGTCTGACCCTTTAGCTCCGCCACTGCTTCTGAAACCATCTCGCAATACAAATCGTAACCAACTGCGGCGATATGGCCAGATTGCCCGGTGCCCAACATATTGCCAGCCCCGCGAATCTCTAAATCTCGCATGGCTATCTTGAAGCCCGACCCCAGCTCTGTGGCCTCACCAATGGTTTTGAGCCGCTCATAGGCTTGTTCGGTGAGCACCTTATCGGGCGGGCTCAGCAGGTAGGCATAGGCCCGAGCCCCGCTACGTCCCACCCGGCCACGCAGCTGATGGAGTTGTCCTAAGCCCAACATGTCGGCCCGATCCACCACCAAAGTGTTCACCGTTGGCATATCTATCCCCGACTCGATGATGGTGGTACACACCAACACATCGTAAGCATGTTCCCAGAAATCGATAACCACCTGTTCTAGCGTGCCCTCGTCCATCTGCCCGTGGGCCACCGCGATGCGGGCCTCGGGCACCAGCTCCCGAAGCTCGGCGGCCACATGATCGATGCTGGCCACCCGATTGTGCACGAAGAACGCCTGGCCGTCGCGCAGCAGCTCCCGGCGGATGGCCTCGGCCACCGGGCGCTCGTCATAAGCCCCCACATAGGTCAAGATGGGCTGGCGGTCGGCGGGCGGGGTGTGCAGGAGCGTGAGGTCGCGGATGCCGGTGAGGCTCATCTCCAGGGTCCGGGGGATCGGCGTGGCCGTCAGGGTGAGCACGTCCACATCGGCCTTGACCGACTTGATGGACTCCTTGTGGGCGACCCCGAAGCGCTGCTCCTCGTCTACCACCAGCAGCCCGAGATTCCGGAAGGCCACGTCGCCGGACAAGAGCCGGTGGGTGCCGACCACCACGTCCACCGACCCGTCGGCCAGCCCGTTCACCACCTGGCGGGCTTGGCCGGGCGACAGGAACCGGCTCAGCGCCTCCACCCGGATCGGATAGCCGGCGAACCGCTCGCTGAGGGTCTGATAGTGCTGCTGGGCCAGCAAGGTGGTAGGCACCAGCACCGCGGCCTGGGCCCCGTCCTGGACGGCCTTGAACACCGCCCGGATGGCCACCTCGGTTTTGCCGAAGCCCACATCGCCGCAGATCAGCCGGTCCATGGGCAGGGGCTGCTCCATGTCGGCTTTCACCTCGAGAATGGCCTTGTGCTGGTCGGGGGTGAGCTGGTAGCCGAAGGCCGACTCCATCTCTGACTGCCACGGGGTGTCGGGCGAGAACGCCCGGCCCGCAGTGGTGACGCGCCGCTGGTACAGCACCACCAGCTCCTTGGCGATCTCGCTGACCGCCGACCGCACCCCGCTTTTGGTCCGCTGCCAGTCGGCGCCCCCCATCTTGCTCAGCGTGGGCGACTCCCCCCCGGAGTAGCGGCGCACGGCGTCCACCTGGTCGGTGGGCACATACAGCTTGTCGCCGCCCCGGTACTCCACCAGCAGGTAGTCGCGGCCGACCCCGGCAATGGTCCGGTTGACCATGCCGCAGTAGCGGCCCACGCCGTGGTGGCGGTGGACCACGTAGTCGCCCGAGGCCAGGTCGTCCGTTTCGGCGGCCGACGACTGGCGGGGACGGGCTCGCCGGTGCGCCCGGCGGCGGCCGGTGAGGTCGGCCTCGCCCAGCACCGCCAGCCGGGAGTCGGGCAGCACGAACCCCCGCTGAACGGGCGCCACCACCACGCAGCCCCCAGAGTCGGAGGCGTCGTCGAAGCCAGGATCTCCGGGAGCGCGAACCGGGAGATCCACACCGTGGGCGCGCAGCAAAGCCGCCGACCGGGCCGCCGATCCGGCGCCGTCGGCCGCCACCCGCACCCGGTACCCCTCGGCCAACAGCCGGGAAAGCTGTGCCACCGGAGCGGACGGATCGCCGATGGCCGAGGCCCATCCGGCCACCGCCACCATCGGGGTGGACGGCCCAGTCGGCACCGCGGTCATGGTCCACACCGGCGAGCCGCAGGCGGCCAGCAGGCGGTCGTAGTCCGCATGAAGGCGGGGGAACTCCTCGCCGGCCGCGCCCCAAGTCTGGGCCAGGGCGGCGGCCAGGTCGGCTTCCTCCGCGGCGATGTCGGCGGCCCGCTCCCGCAGTCGTCCCGGTTCCAGCAGCACGATCAAGGCGTCGGCGCCGAAGCGGTCGGGCACGATCTCGTCGCGGTCGATCAGCCACGGCAGCCACGACTCCATCCCGTCGAAGAACTGGCCCTCGGCCAGCCGCTCCCACTGCTCCCGGCCCCAGGGCCGGGAGGCGACCAGCTCCTGCGCTGCGTCGCGGATCGCTGGAGTCGGCCTCACTTCCCGGGCGGGGAAGATCACCGCCTCGTCCAGCGGGTTGGTGGCCCGCTGATCGGCCACCGAGAACTCCGCGAGGCGATCCACCTCGTCGCCCCACAGGTCGATGCGCACCGGGCCGTCGGCGGTGGACGGGAACACATCCACGATCGAGCCCCGCACCGCGAACATCCCCCGATGCTCCACCTGCACATCGCGCCGGTAGCCCCAAGCCGCCAACCCGGCCGCCAGCCGGTCGAGGTCGACGCGGTCGCCCGAGGACACCCGCACCGGCTCGGCGTCGTCGGCGTCGAACGCCACGCGCTGGAGCAAGGCCCGAACCGGGGCCACCAGCACCGGCGGGCACCGCGACGGATCGCGGAGCTGCCACAGCGCCTGGCAGCGCCGCCCCATCGTCTCCACGCCGGGGCTGACCCGCTCGAACGGCAGGGTCTCCCACGCCGGGAATAGGGCGGCGCCGCCGTCGAGCATGGCCGACAGATCGCCGGCCAGCCGCTCGGCGTCGGCGGAGGTAGGGGTGGCCACCACCAACGGACGGCGCCCGCTCAGCTCGGCGACGGCCGCCAGCACCGCCGCCTGGCCCGACTCGGCCACCGCCAGCGAGGCGTCGCGCCGTCCGAGCACGTCGACCACCGCGGCCTCGCCGGCCAGCAACCGCCCGAGCCCGGCCAACCCCGGCCCAGCGGCCGCGACCGCGGCGTCGGCCATCAGCAGAGCCTCCTCGTCATCGCCACACCACTAATTGAACCTGTTCATAACGGCCTCGACCGGGCTTTTCAGCAAGGCCAGCGCGGCGTCAGCCGCCCGCTGCACCGCGGCGTCCAGCAGATCTCGGTCGGCTCGATTTGGCCGCTTCAACACGTAGTCGGCGCCGGACCCTGGGTCGGGGGGCTTGCCCACCCCGATGCGGATGCGGGCGAACTCGGCGGTGTGGAGGTGGGCCTTTATGGACGCGAGGCCGTTGTGCCCGGCCAGCCCCCCGCCGTGCTTCACCTTGATACGGCCCGGGGGCAAGTCGAGCTCGTCGTGGATCACCACAAGCCGGTCGAGGTGCTCGACGATGCTCCAGCGGCGCACCAGTGCTCGAACCGCCTCGCCGGATTTGTTCATGAACGTCTGGGGAAAGGCCAGCACCACCCGGCAGCCGTCCACCCTCATCTCGGCCACCAGCGCCGCCTGGCGGCTGCGGCCCAGCGACTGGCCGTGGCGGCGGGCCAGCACCTCCACCGCCTCGGCGCCGACGTTGTGGCGAGACCCCGCGAACTTGTCGCCGGGATTGCCCAGTCCCACCACCACCAGGTCCGCAGGGGTGCCGGTGTGCTTCTTGGCGGATCGCCAGCGGGAGGCCAAGGCGGCTGGCGCCGAGCGCTATTCGGCGGAAGCGTCGGAAGCAGCCTCGTCGGCCTGATCGGCGGCTTCGGCCGCTTCAACCGGCTGGCCGTCTTCGTCCAGCTCGACCTCGGCCTCTTCGCTCTCGATGACGCTGATCGAGGTGCCGGCCACCAGATCTTCAGGATCGCCGGCCAGCTCCACCCCTTCGGGCAGCTCGAGGTCGCCGGTCCTCAGCGTGTCGCCCATCGCCATCCCGCCGATGTCGATCGACAACTCGTTGGGAATGGACTCGGGCTTGGCCAGCACGGCAACGGTGAACGCGACTTGGTCCACCACACCGTCCTCATTGGTCACCTTCGTCGCCTCGCCGGCCAAAACCACCCGCACCTCCACCTCCACCGCGACGTCGGCGTCCACCCGGATGAAGTCCACATGGATGACCTCGTTGCGCACCGGGTGGTGCTGCAACTCCTTCACCAGGCTGAGCTGGCGGTCGCCGGCCACATCCAAGGTGAGCAGGGCGTTGAGCCCGGCTTCGGTGTTCAACACCGACCGCAGCTCACGGGCGTCGACTGCCACGGCAACCGACTCGCCGCCGAGCCCGTACACCACGCCGGGCACCCGCCCCCCTCGGCGCAACCGGCGAGAAGGGCGGGTGCCCAACTCGCGCGGGGTTTCGGTCTTCAAGATCAACTCAGCCATAGCGCAGCGGGCAATCCTACCGACCCGCAGGCCAGAACGTCTAAGAGCTAAGAGAGGTTTTTCCCGCCGAAGATCTCCGACACGGAGGTGTCTTCGAACACGGCGTCGATGGCGTCGGCGATGATGCTGGCCACCGAGAGCGCCTCGATTTTGTCGATCTGCTTGTCGGGAGAAAGGGGCAGGGTATTGGCGATCACCACCTTGGCGATCACCGAGTTCTTGAGCCGGTCGATGGCCGGGCCGGAGAACACGCCGTGGGTGGTGGCGGCGTAGATGGTGGCCGCGCCCCGGGCGGCGAGGGCGTCGGCCGCGGCCACGATGGTGCCCCCGGTGTCGATCATGTCGTCGATGAGCACGCAGGTGCGGCCCTCCACGTCGCCCACCACCTCGGCCGCCTCCACCGCGTGCATCACGTCTTTGGCCCGGCGCTTGTGGACGATGGCCAGATCGGCGCCCAATTCGTTGGTGTAGCGCTCGGCCACCTTCACCCGGCCGGCATCGGGCGACACGATCACCAGGTCGCCGTCGAGGCCCTTCAGGTAGTCCACCAGCACCGGCATGGCGGTCAGGTGGTCCCAGGGGCCGTCGAAGAACCCCTGGAGCTGCCCGGAATGGAGATCGACGCTCAGCATCCGGTTGGCACCGGCAGACCGAAAAGCGTTGGCCATCAGCTTGGCGGTGATGGGCTCGCGGCCCGCGGCCTTGCGGTCTTGGCGGGCATAGCCGAAGAAGGGGCACACCGCGGTGATGCGCTTGGCCGACGCTCGGCGGGCGGCGTCCACCATGATGAGGTGCTCCATGACGGCATCGTTGATGGTGGCGTTGCCGTGGGCGGTGTGGCTCTGGACGATGAACACGTCGGTTCCCCGCACCGACTCCTCAAACCGGCAGTGGATCTCGCCGTTGGCGAAGTCGGCGATGTTGGGCTCCACCAGCTCCTCGCCGAGGCACTCGGCGATCTCGGCCGCCAGTTGGTGATGGGCCCGACCCGACAGGATGGCCAGTTTCTTTTTGGTGACCACTTCCATCGTCTCAGCCTCCTTGGGGCGAAGCGGGGGGTATCTGAGCACCGGGTTCAAGTGTGATGTAGGACCCCACTTTGGCGCCGTCGCCGATCTCGGCATCGGTGGCCGACACCGCCTCCAGCACCGCTTGGGGGCCGACCACGCAGTCCACCAAGTGCGTGTGGGGGCCGATGACCGCGCCCTCGCCCACCACGGTGTCGCCCCTGAGCACCACACCGGGGTGGATGACCACGTCGGGGGCCAGCTTCACGCTCACGTCGATGTAGGCGCTGTGGGGGGCAATGATGCGCACACCGGCCACCATCCAGTTGCGGTTGACCCGCTGGCGCATCTCCGCCTCGGCAAAGGCCAGCTGCTCCCGGTCGTCCACCCCTTGCGCCTCGGCCCCGTCGACGGCGAACGATCCGGGGTCGTGGCCCGCGGCGGCGAGCACCGCCACCGCATCGTCCAGGGTATGCTCGCGGCCCGAGTCGCCCGCAGTCAGCCGGCGCAGGGCAGGAGACAGCAGGCTGCGGCGGAAGCAGTAGATCTCGGCGTTCTGCTCCGCGGCGGCCACCGTGGCCGCCGCGCCGGAGAGCCGGTGCTTGGCGGTCATCGCCCGCAGTGTCTGGCCCCGGATTAGCGGTTTGTCCGCCGGGACCACAAGCACGTCCTCGTCGTCGACGTCGCCGTCGAGCGCCGACAGGCCCAATGCGGCAGCATCGGCGGTTCCCCGCTGCACGGGCTGCTCCACGAAGCCAATCCGCAGGTCGAATGCCTCCTCGGCGACGTGCTTGGACACCTCCTCGGCGCCATGGCCCACCACCACGGTGATCTGGCGTGGGCCGGCCGCGGCCAGGGCGTCGATGACGTGCAGGAGCATGGCCCGGCCGCACAGGTCGTGGAGGGGCTTGGGCCGCCCCGACCGCATGCGAGCGCCCCGGCCCGCGGCCAAGACCACCGCAGACAGGGGCAGGAAATCAGCGACCATACTGTCAGCAGGCAGACCGGCTCTCGATCTTCACGTCTGTATTTCTAGCGCGGCTGGCGAGGCAGGACTCGAACCTGCAACCTCCTGGTCCAAAGCCAGGCGTTCTGCCACTTGAACTACTCGCCAAAGAATCCTTTGCCATGCAGTCACCAGGCACCGCTGGCAGGCTACCCCATGGCCACCGGGCGAACTCTCGGGTTATTGATGAGAGCACCGGCCGGGCTAGCGTGGTCGCACCATGGGATCGTTGATCAAAAAGCGCCGCAAGCGGATGCGCAAGAAGAAGCACAAGAAGATGCTGAAGCGCACTCGCTTCCAACGCAGAGCCCGCGGGAAATAGACCTCGCTTCCCCGCTTCTGATGGCGGGCCGGTGAGAAGCAGCCCCCCTCTCCGCCTCAAGCCCGCCCCGGCCCGGCGGGCACGGTGCGGACCACGATCCGGCCTTCGCCGGGGTAGGCGCCCTCCACGAACCAGGTCGATCCGCTGCCGGCCAGGCGAGCCGTCTGCCCGGTGGCCTGCTCCAGTGCCCGGCGGTACCGGGCCAGGCGGGGCTCCACATCGAGGGCAGCTGGCTCCAGATCGTTGCCGCCCGCTCCCTCCGGTCCTCCCATCTCGTCCCAGCGCTGATACACCGCAGGGGTGGAGCAGCCGAACGGCGGAATGAGCAGGGTGAGCGTGCGGGAGATGTGCTCCAGCGGCTGCACCAGTTCGCCGATGCCCCGCACGCGAGCCCGCCCGCCGACCAGGCAGAAAGCGACGTCGGCGCCCAGCTGGGCCGCCCTCAACACATCGGTGTAGCCAGCCCAGCGCAAGACGGCCGCCGCGTCGGCTGAGCCGCCCCCCAACCCCGCCCCGGGCGGAATCCGCTTGGTGACGGCAACCCGAGCGGTCCGCCCCGCCAGGGCCAGCGCCCGGGTGATGAGGTTGTCGTCGGGATCGATCTCGCCCCCGCCCCCGATGAC
>JAPYOC010000153.1 GCA_028278955.1 Candidatus Poriferisocius aerobius | reverse complement strand
CCGCTTCCTGGCCGGCATCCGGGAGGTGGACGCGGTGGTGTTCGTGCTCCGGGCTTTCATCGATCCCGAGGTGGCCGGCCCTGCCGACCCGCTGGAGCACCTGCGGGTGCTGGAGATCGAGCTGACGCTGGCCGACTTGGAGTCGGTGGAGAGCAGGCTGGCCAAGCGGCGCAAGTCCGCGGCGCAAGACCGCTCGCTAGCCGCAGAAGTGGCCGCTTTGGAAGCCGCCGCCGAAGTGCTGGGCGAGGGCATCCCGATATACCGAAGCGGCTTGGCCGCCGAGCAGCGGGCCCGGTTGCGGGAGAGCTTCCTGCTCACCAACCGCCCGGTGCTGGCGGTGGTGAACATCGGCGAAGACCAGCTCGACGAGGCCGAATCGGCGATCGAGCCGGTGACCGCCGAGCTGGACGGCCGAGCCGGGGTGATGGCGGTGTGCGTGCAGCTCGAGGCCGAGGCGGCCCAGCTCTCCGCCGAGGAGCGGGCTGAGATGCTCGAGGGGCTGGGGCTGGGGGAGGGCGCTCTGGGCCGGTTCACCCATGCGGCCTACGACCTTTTGGGACTGCGGACCTTCTTCACCACCGGCGACAAGGAGACCCGGGCCTGGACCTTCCGCCGGGGCGCTACCGCCCCTGAGGCCGCCGGGCGCATCCACACCGACTTCCAGCGGGGCTTCATCCGAGCCGAGGTGGTCGGCTGGCGGGAGTTGCTGGAGGCGGGGGGCTGGACCGAGGCCAAAGAACTGGGCGCGATGCGCACCGAGGGGCGGGATTATGAGGTGGCCGATGGCGACGTGATGGAGTTCCGCTTCAACGTGTAGGCGAGCGAACAGGCGCGACTTCCTCTTGAACCGGCGCCTCCGGGGTTGGAGAATCAGGTGATGGCATGGCTCGTCTGCGACGACCGGGTGCTGGCCACCGTGGAGGTGGCCTCCAGCTTGCGGGAGCGGACTCGGGGACTGCTGGGCCGAGACGGGTTTGACGGTGCATTGCTGTTGCGGCCGGCGTTCTCGGTCCACACTCTGGGCATGCGGTTTCCCATCGACGTGGCCCACCTCGACTGCGATCTGGTGGTGCTGAAGACGGCCACCATGGGCCGCCATCGGATCGGCCTGCCGGTATGGCGGGCCCGGGCGGTGCTGGAGGGTGAGGCCGGATCATTCGCCCGATGGGGGATAAAACCGGGCGACCGCTTGCAAGTGAGGCAGACTGCTGTAGAGACGGGCTGACGTACTCCTGCATCCGGGGAGGAAGCATGGCTGGCAGATTGGTACTGGTTGCCACTCCGATCGGGAATCTGGGCGACTTGTCACTGCGGGCGGTGGAGGTGCTGGCCAACGCCGACGCAGTGGCCTGTGAGGACACCCGCCGCACCGGAAAACTGCTGGCCCACGCGGGGGTGAGCGCCCCTCGCCTGCTGGTGGTCAACGAGCATACTGAGAAGGCCAGTGCGGGCGAGGTGGCCGAGCTGGTACTCGACGGGAGCACGGTGGCCCTGGTCACCGATGCCGGCACCCCGGCCATCTCCGATCCAGGGGCCAGGGTTGTCGATGCGGTGCTCGCCTCTGGGGGCGAAGTGGAGGCCATCCCCGGCCCGTCGGCTGCGCTGGCCGCCCTGGTGGTGAGCGGCCTGCCCACCGGGCGCTTCTGCTTCGAGGGGTTTCTGCCCAAAAAAGGCCGCCACCGGGCCGACCGCATCGAGGAGTTGTCCCGAGAAGCCCGCACCATGGTGCTGTTCGAGGCCCCCCACCGTCTGGCCCGCACGGTGGAAGACCTGGCCGTGGCATTGGGAGGAGACCGGCCGCTGGCCATCGTGCGGGAGCAAACCAAGCGGCACGAGGAGATTTGGCGGGGCACCTTGGCCGAGGCCCTCGCCCGGGCTGCGGGGTCGGAGCCCCGCGGCGAGCATGTGCTGGTGGTGGCCGGCTGCCCCGGCTCCGCACCGCCCTCGGAGTCCCAAATCAGAGCGGCCCTCGACGAGAAGCTAGCCGCAGGGCTCTCCCGCCGGGATGCGGCAGCCGCAGTGGCATCCGACTTGGGTGTGCCCCGGCGGATCGCGTACCAGCTGAGTGTGGCATACTGAGCTTCGATGGCAGTTCGATCCGCATCCGAGGAGCCTGAGCATTCATGAGCAGCGTCAAGCCCATTCCCGATGACTATCCCCGCGTCGCCCCCCCACCTGTGTGTGAATGGAGCTGCTGAGGCCATCGACTTCTTGTCGGAAGTGTTCGGCGCCAGCGAGCGCATGAGGGTGATCACGCCCGACGGCAGAATAGGTCAAGCCGAGATGGCCATCGGCGACGGGATCGTGATGGTGGCCGACGAGTTTCCCGAGTCCGGGCTGGTGGGGCCGAAGGCCATCGGCGGCACCGCGATCACCCTCAGCGTGTACGTGGAGGATGCCGACGCCACGTTCGCCAAGGCGGTTGATGCGGGCGCCACTGCTCTGAGTCCAGTGCAGGTCTTTTTCGATGGCGACCGCAGCGGCATGTTCGTCGACCCGTTCGGCCGCCGCTGGAACCTGTCCACCCGTGTCGAGGACGTGTGCCCTGACGAGGTGGCCCGCCGCGCCGCCGAGCGGCTCGGCTTGTTGTGCTAAACCCGGGCTGTGTGGGCAGGATGTCTGGTGGGGTGCCGGATTCGGTGCTTTTTGGTGCTATTCACGGTGTGGTGTTTGTTGGTGGGGGGTTTGACGACCCCTGTTGGGGCGCAGTCTGAGGAGTCTTTGCCACCGCCGGTGGATGTTGTCGAGGGCTTGGTTGCCGGGCAGGTTGATGGTGCTGTCGGGAGCGGGTCGGACGGGTTTGTGGGGGTGGAGGCGGCACCGGGTTCGCCTCCCTTGGACGGGCCGCAGGGTGAGGGTTTGGGCCGGTTGGACGAGTCGGGTGGGCATGGGCCGGTTTCGGGGCAGGAGGGAGAACCGTGGCCGGTTGCCGAGGTGTTCGGGGGTGGTTTTTTGGAGACACCTGCCCCAGTGGAGCCGGTGGAGGGCCCTGCGCCTGAGGGGTTCGGGGGTTTGGCGATGTGCGCGGGCGGGTTTGTGTGCGGCAGCGCACAGCTTCTGCCAGGGCCGACGGGGTTGTCGTGCTCGGTGACGGCATCGGTGGTTGTGTTCTCGTGGAATCGGGTGTCGGGGGCGGATGACTATACGGCGAAGTTGCAGTTGGCGGTGGCGGGCAGCGCCCAGACGGTGAGGACGACGTCTTCGTCGTCGGTGGTGTTCGGGGGCTTGTCGTCGTCCACTACCTATTACATCGGGGTGCATTCGAACGTGGGTGGGGTGGCACAGTACTACTCGGGGGTGTATTGCACGACTGCGGTGGGGCCGCCTTCGTGCGGTCTGGTGTCGGCGAGCGGTGTGCAGCTCTATTGGAGGGCGGATTCGCGAGCACACCGCTGGTTTGTGGGCCGGGCGACTTCGGGCAGCCAGTACACCGACGGCCGATCTCTGGCAGGGTCGACTCTGTCGACGGTGTTCACCGGTTTGGAGGCGAATGTCTCCTACACGTTCTTTTTCTGGTGGCGGGCGTCGCCGACTGGCGCGTGGAACCGGGTGTATCCCAGCAGAGTGTGCGAGACCACGGCGCCGCCCGCTGCGCCTGCGGTCACCTGTGCGACCACGGCGAGCACGATCTCGGTGAGCTGGGGTTGGGTGAGGGGGGCGGTGCGATACCGGGTGTCGAG
>JAPYOC010000152.1 GCA_028278955.1 Candidatus Poriferisocius aerobius | reverse complement strand
CCGCTTCCGCCAGCACTGCTTGCGCTGGGGTTTGCGCTGGAAACAACTCCGAACTCCATACATGCAATTATACCGAACCCAGTGACAACAACCACCCGAGATAAAGCAGAATCCAACCAAAAACTGAAAAAATGATGGGGTAAGTTTAGCCAAAATATTCAACAAACTCGCCAATTATCGGCTCAGAACCCTGTTTGCAGCCGGACGAAAACCTGGCCAAACCCAACCTGCTGCAAAACCAGAACCCGATGTCCCAGCTTTTCGGTCAGTGGCGTCCGTACCGGACCGCGAGCGCCCGAATCGCCGGGGTATCCGCGATTTCGGCGCATTCAGGCTCTACCGTGGTGTTTCGTGCAACTCGGAACGGTAGCGGTCATCTTGGGCGGCGGCGGGGTTGTGACCCGCCACAACGACGGGGAGTTGGAAGTGCTGATGGTCCATCGTCCCAAGCACCTCGACTGGTCGCTGCCTGCGGGCAAGCTGGACCCCGGCGAGACCTTGGCTGAGTGCGCGCTGCGCGAAGTGTACGAGGAGTCAGGTTGTGTTTGCGAGCTGGGTCGAGAGCTGGGCATGGCGGAGTACACCGATCGCCGGGGTCGCATCCGGCAAGTCCACTACTGGGAGATGGATGCCATTGCCGGAGACTTCACCCCGAATGCCGAGGTGGACGCCATCGCCTGGGTGCCGGTGGTGGAGTCGTTGAGCCATTTTACCAACGAACGCGACCTCGAGATGGTGAGCGCGTTCTTGGCCCTGGTAGGCGAGAGCGTCTTGGCCTGACCAGCGCCGACCTAAATCTTTTTCGCCTGTTCACCTCGCGTTCAGACAGCCGCGGCCAGGCGGAAACCCGCCCCCTCTATCTTGTCGGCTGACCTGTTGCGCTGATCGGTGTGTTCGGCATGCCGACAAGGAGGACATGTGAGGCTACAGAAACTGCTCGTTTTGGCTATCGGGCTTATGACCGTGTTCGCGCTCGTTGCGGCTGCCTGCGGCAATGACGACGACGATGGCGGAGCGGCAACCCCGAGCCCATCGGGGCAACAAGACGACGGCGACGACGAGCCGGATCAGCCTGCCCCGGCGGGAGCGGTTTCTGGTTCGGTGACGATCTCGGGTTCGTCGACGGTGGAGCCGATCTCGGTGCGAGTGGCTGAGTTGTTCGAGGATGTGCAGCCCGATGTCGCAGTGACGGTTGACGGTCCGGGCACCGGGGATGGCTTCAAGCTGTTCTGCGAGGGCGAGACCGACATTTCCGACGCCTCCCGCCCGATCAAGGACTCCGAGGCCGAGGATTGCGCCCAAAACGGCGTCGAGTGGGTCGAGTTGCGGGTGGGCATCGACGGCATCGCGGTGATGACCGGTGAGGGCAACCCGGTGGAGTGCGTGACGTTCAACGACATCTACGGCCTGGTTGGGCCGGAGTCCACTGGCTTCGGCTCTTGGGCTGATGCCGGATCGCTCGGACTCGAGACTTCGAGTCTCCCCGATGCCGCCCTCGACGTCTACGGCCCGGGCGAGGAGTCGGGCACGTTCGACAGCTTCATCGAGATCGTGTTGGAGGACATCGCCGACGAGCGGGGCCAGGCCGCCACCACCCGCCCGGATTACAACGCCAATGCTGATGACAACGTGATCATCCAGGGCATCCAGTCGAGCGACACCAGCTTCGGCTGGGTCGGGTTCGCGTTCTCGGCCAACGCCACCGGCGTGAAGCTGCTCGATGTGGACGGCGGCGACGGCTGCGTGGGCGCCAACGCCGGCACCATTGCGTCGGGCGAGTACCCGGTGTCGCGCTCGCTGTACATCTACGTGAACAGGGCCAAGGCCGAGGCCAGCCCGGCGGTGACCGCCTATGTGGATTTCTACATGAGCGACGAGGGCCTCGGCACCGCCGTGGCCGACGTGGGCTACGTGAACCTCACCGACGACGCCATGGGCGCCACCCGGGCCAGCTGGGCCGGGCGCTAAATCCAGCCCGCCAGCAGGGTTGACCAGTCGAGCGCCTGTGACCAGTAACGTGTGGCCGTGAGCAACACCGGGGTCGATGCTGCCGGGGATTTCTCCGTCGAATCGCTGACGGCGAACCCCCGGCAGGCCCGCAAGGAGCGGTTGATCCGCGACTCTCTCGGGGCCACCGCACTGGTGTCGGTGCTCATCTCCGCCCTCATCATCTGGTCGCTGTTCTCGGAGGCCTGGACGTTCATCGTTGAGGTGGACTGGGGCTCGGTCTGGGACATCGGCTGGTTCCCCCGCCGAGGCATCTACGACATCAAGACGCTGATCGTGGCCAGCCTGATCGTCACCGGCATCGCCATGATGGTGGCGGGCCCGCTGGGGTTGGGCGCCGCCATCTACTTGTCGGAATACGCCCGTCCGGGCGTGCGCAAGACCCTGAAGCCGATTCTGGAGATACTGGCCGGAATTCCCAGCGTGGTGCTCGGCTTCTTCGCTCTGCAGTGGATCGCCCCGAACCTTGTTGCGAGCCTTTTCGGTGGGCCTGCCGCCGGCTCTCTGCTCGCCGCCGGCATCGGTGTGGGGGTGCTCGTGGTTCCCCTGGTTGCGTCCATCTCCGAAGACGCCATGAAAGCGGTGCCGATGGCGCTGCGGGAAGCGTCCTCGGGCTTGGGGGCCCGCAAAGTGATGACCACGATGCGCGTCGTGCTCCCCGCCGCCGTCTCAGGGCTGATGGCGGCGTTCATCGTGGCCATCTCCCGGGCTCTGGGAGAGACCATGATCGTGTTCATGGCGGGCGGAGCAGCGCAGACCGCGGTGTATACGCACAGCGCGCGGGAAGGCAGCCTTACCATGACTGCGGGGATCACCTCGTTGGCCCGCGGCACCGACAACGTGGTCGGCGAGGGCCTCACCTTCCAGAGCCTGTTCTTCGTGGGTCTCGTGCTGTTCGTGCTGACCTTCGCCCTGAACCTGGTCGCCGACCGGTTCGTGTACAAGGTGAGGGAGCAGTATTAGTGGCCAGGGCGCGGCTCGTCGGCGACCGCACCAATCGGATGATGGTGCAGGCCATGCAGCGCCGTTCGACAGATGTGCGGGGGCGCGTGTTCCAGATCTCGCTGCTGGTCACCTTGCTCATCTCGCTGTTCATTCTGGGCGTTCTGATTGTGGATGTGGTGATGGACGGCTGGGGCATCCTCACCGGCCGGCCCGGAGGATTCTTGGGCGGCACCATGCGGTCGCTATCCGACGATCCCAAGCTCGGCGTGCATCAAGCCCTGGTCGGCACGTTCTGGATCGCCGTGTTCGTGGCCGTGTTGGCCTTTCCACTTGGCATTGGCGCCGCAATCTGGCTTGAGGAATACGCTCCCAAGAACCGCATTGCCCGATTCATCGAGTTGAACATCCGCAACCTCGCCGGGGTTCCCTCGATTGTCTACGGGCTGCTGGGATTGCTCTTATTCGTGAAGCATCTGAGAGACGTGACCGGTGGCAAGTCCATTGCGTCGGCCGGCATAACGCTGGCCATCCTGGTGCTGCCCATCGTGGTCATCACCGCCCAGGAGGCCATTCGAGCGGTGCCCCAAGGTCTCAAAGAGGGTGCCTATGGCGTGGGTGCCACCAAATGGACCATGATCCGCAGCCAAGTCTTGCCCTATGCCGCTCCCGGCATTCTCACCGGCACGCTCTTGTCCATGTCTCGGGGGATCGGCGAAGCCGCGCCGCTGCTGCTGGTGGGCGCCGTGAGCGGCCGGCTGGGAAGGGATTCGGGCTTCTTCGACCTCGGCGACATCAACGAGGAAGCGTTCATGGCCATGCCAGTGATCATCGTGGAGTGGGTGCAGAACTCGGGCCGCGATCCTGGATTTGCCGCCGCCGCTGCGGCGGCCATCGTGGTGCTGTTGGTGTTCGTTATCTTGACGAACGCAGCCGCCATCTTCTTGCGCAACCACTTCGAGAAAAGGCGAGGGTGATTCGTGGATACTGTTTCCCAGCAAGCGCTTGCGGGTACTGTTTCTGGGCAAGCGAAGTTCGATCAGATGGTGCAGACAGAACCCGAATCCTCTCCGACCGTCGGCTTGGACATCGACCGCAAGGTTGGGCTCACCTCCCCTGAGGCCACGCTCAACGCAGTGTTCGAGGTGGAGAACCTCGACGTGTACTACGGCAGCTTCCGAGCCGTGCAAGGGGCCACTTTCACGGTGTACGAGCATGAGATCACGGCCATGATCGGCCCTTCGGGCTGTGGCAAGACCACTGTGCTGCGCTGCTTCAACCGCATGAACGACCTCATCCCCGGTGCCCGAGTGGAGGGCCGCGTGGACTTCCGCAACGTGCCCATCTACGACCCCCGAATAGACCCGGTGGAGGTTCGCCGGCGCATCGGCATGGTGTTCCAGAAGCCCAACCCGTTCCCCAAGTCGATTTACGACAATATTGCCTTCGGTCCCCGGGTGACCGGAATGGCCAAGAAGAGGGGCGATCTGGAGGAGATCGTGGAGCGGTCGCTGCGCCGAGCCGCCCTGTGGGACGAGGTGAAAGACCGGCTCAAGGACTCCGCGCTGGGGCTGTCCGGCGGACAGCAGCAGCGCCTGTGCATCGCCCGGGCCATCGCGGTGGATCCCGATGTGCTGCTGATGGACGAGCCGTGCTCGGCTCTCGACCCCATTGCCACCACCCGCATAGAGGATCTGATGCAGGAGATCAAGGACGACTACACCATTGTGATCGTCACCCACAACATGCAGCAGGCCGCCCGCATCAGCAACCGCACCGCGTTCTTCACTGCCCAGCTCGACTCCACCACCGACCGGCGGTGCGGCTTGCTGGTGGAGTACGACCGCACCGAGACCATCTTCTCGAACCCCTCCGACGAGCGGACCGAGAACTACGTCACCGGGCGGTTCGGCTGAGCGATTCTCAGGGGGACGCGGTGGGAGAGTTGAGGAAGTCCTTCCACGAGGAACTGGACGAGATCCAGGCCGGCATCGTGCGCATGGCCGCGCTGGTCACCGAAGCCGTTCCCCGGGCCACCGAGTCGCTGCTGGAGTCCAACCTGGGGCTGGCCCAGGAGCTCATCACCGCCGACGACTACCTCGATGACCTCTCGGTACACCTCGAGGAGCGCTGCCACCATGTGCTGGCCCTCCAGGCGCCCATGGCCAGCGATCTGCGGGCCCTCAGCACCGCTCTGCGGCTGAATGCCGAGTTGGAGCGGTCGGGCGATCTGGCGGTGAACATCGCCAAGGCCACTCGGCGCATCTACGGCACACGATACGACGCCACCCTCCGCGGGCTGCTGGTGCGGATGAGCGACGAGGCCTGTCGGCTGGTTCGGCTGTCCATCGACTCATACGTCGACCGCAACGCCGGTCTGGCCGCGGCCCTCGACGACATCGACGACCAGCTCGACAACCTGAACCGCGAATGCGTGCAGGCGGTGTTCCAGGCTCACAACGATGGCGGCATTGACCTTCAAGCCGCGGTGCAGCTTTGTTTGATCAGCCGGTATTACGAGCGCATCGGCGACCATGCGGTGAACATCGGAGAACGGGTGGTGTACATGGTCATGGGATGGCTCCCCGAGTACACGGGGTCGGCTCGGTTGCAGATCCGAGAGCAGCACCACCTCGGCGAGGCCGGCGACGAGACCATCGGGGAGTGACCACGGTGATGCTCTCCGCCCGTCGCCACCGGCCAGAGGCATCGAAATGATCGCGGTCGTCGTCGTGCTGGTTGCGGTGGCGGGCTTTGTCCTCGCCGGGGCGGTGGCGTGGCGTGAGCGCCGGCATTTCGTGGCGGCCGAAGAGAGCCGCCGCCGCCACGATGAGATGTACCGCCGCCATGAAGACGAGGTGGCCGAGAGCGAGACCCGGCTCCGGCTGTCGCTAGATGCCATCACCCAGGGAGTGGTGATGGCCGATGCCGACGGCAACGTGTTGCACCGCAACCCCTATGCCCGCCAGTTCACCGACGCCCGACACGGGGAGGCTCTGGTGGAAGCGGCCGTGGCCGAGTTGCTGGCCGAGGCGGCCGAAGGGCGGGCGGTGGAGCGGGAGGTCGAGCTGTTTGGGCCGCCGCGGCGCTGCATGTTCGTCAATGCCCTGCCACTGGAGCTCGGAGGTCGGAACTACGGCTCGGCCGCCCTCATCGATGACATCACCGAACCCCAGCGGCTAGACGCCATGCGCCGGGACTTCGTGGCCAACATCAGCCATGAACTCAGAACCCCGATGGGCGCGCTCAGCCTGCTGGCCGAGACCCTGGCCGCCGAGTCCAATCCCGAGGTGGCCTCTCGACTGGCAGTGAGGGTGCAGGCCGAGGCCATCCGGCTCTCTGCCATCATGGACGACCTGCTGGAGCTCAGCCGGATCGAGAGCGATGAGGCAGCAGAGCGGGCGCCGGTGGCCGTCCAGGAGTTGATCAACGATGCTTTTTCCCGGCTGAAGCCGGCCGCCGATGAGAAACAGGTGCCCACAGAGGCCGTTCTGCCCGCCCTCGACATGGTGGTTTGGGCTGATCGCCGCCAGATCGCCTCAGCGGTGTACAACCTCCTCGACAACGCGGTGAAGCACTCCGAGGCCCATCAGACAGTCAGGGTCTCAGCCCGGCTGGCCGGTGGCTGCGTGGAAGTCGAGGTGCGCGACCGCGGCTGTGGTATCCCGCTGCGCCACCAGAAGCGCATCTTTGAGCGGTTCTACCAGGTAGACCGATCGCGAGAGCGCACAGACGGCGGCGTGGGTCTGGGTTTGGCAATCGTGCGCCATGTGGCCACCAACCACGGCGGAGAGGTCCGGGTGGAGTCCACCGAGGGGGAGGGCTCGTCGTTCACGCTGGTGCTGCCGGCCGCCGATGAAGCGTCCACCGCAGAAGCCGCCGAGGCCGCGAGCCGACAGGAGGCCGCCGCTGCTTTGCCGATCGGAGCAGGGGGATGAGCGGGTCGGGGCGGGTTCTCGTGGTCGAAGACGAGGAGTCCTTTGTCGAAGCGCTCACGGTGGGCCTGACCCGCGAGGGCTTCACGGTGCATGTGGCTCGTGACGGCAAGGAAGCCCTGGATTTCTTCGGCGCCTATTCTCCCGACATCGTGCTGCTCGACGTCATGTTGCCCCTGGTATCCGGGGTCGATGTCTGCCGTCAGATCCGGACTCGCTCTCAGGTGCCCATCATTATGGTCACCGCCAAGGGCGAGGAGATCGACGCGGTGGTCGGCTTGGAGGTGGGCGCTGACGACTATGTGACCAAGCCCTATCGCCTGCGGGAGCTGATCTCCCGGATGCGCTCGCTGCTGAGGCGGGCCCGATGGACGGCCGAGAGCGGGTTGTCCCGGTCAGACGCTCTCGAGGTGGGCGATGTGGCGGTAGACCCCGAGCGCCATGAAGTGGTCGTGCGGGGGCAGCCAATCGATCTGCCGCTGAAAGAGTTCGACTTGTTGGAGGTGCTGTTGGCCAACGCGGGCCGGGTGCTGACCCGGGATGTGCTGATCGACCAGGTATGGGGGAGCGACTATGTGGGCGACACCAAGACGCTCGACGTCCACATCAAGCGGCTTCGGTCCAAGATCGAAGACGATCCCGCCAACCCCTGCCGCATCGTGACTATCCGCGGCCTGGGCTACAAGTACGCCACCGGCTTTCGAGCCGAGACTGTCCCGACCAGTTCCCCGCCGTAGTCTCTGCGGTGTGATCAACACCCAGTTTCTGCGGCTGGTCCGGGTGCATGCCCTCGGGGCCGCGGGGGATGCCATGATCACCGTTGCGCTGGCGGGGTCGCTCTTCTTCTCCATCGATCCCAGCGCGGCCCGGGTTCGGGTCGCCCTCTACCTCCTTTTGACCATGGCCCCTTTTGCGGTGGTCGGCCCGTTTATCGGACCGGCCCTCGACCGTTTCCGGGGCGGTCGGCGTCCCATGATCTTCGCCATCAATGCCGGGCGGGCCTTCTTCGCTTTTTTGATGATCTCCAACATGGACTCGCCGTTGCTGTTTCCCCTCTCTTTCGCTGTGCTCATCCTTCAAAAGAGCTACGGGGTGGCCAAAGCCTCCCTGGTGCCGGCCATCTTGCGGGATGACCAGCAGTTCGTCGGGGGTAATGCCCGATTGGCCCTGGTGGGAAGCGTGTGCGGCTTCCTCGGGGCCGGTCCGGCCATTTTGGCTAGCTGGCTGGCCGGGGTTCCGTGGGCGGTGGGCATGGCCATGGCGGTGTATATCCTGGCCGCGGTGTCCTGCCTGTCGCTGCCCCCGGCCCGGGTGGCGCCCCGACCGGTGCAGGACCATGAGTCGAGCAGGCTGCGCAGCGTGGGCATCCGCAAAGCGGCGTCGGCCACCGGTATGTTGCGGGGCATTGTCGGGTTCACGACTTTTCTGGCTGCGTTCGCCCTGCGGGGCGGGGCCGACGACGTCAACCTCTCTGGAGTGGGCAAGGCATTCGGCGCCGGCATCCGCCACGCCCTTCAGGGGGATGTGGCCTCCGATGCCAGCCCGGCGTGGAGGCTGGGCCTGGTGGCGGTGGCCTTGGTCTGCGGATTCTTGGTCGGCTCGCTTCTTGCCCCCAAGCTGCGGGACCGAATTCGCGAGGAGGTGATCGTCGCCACCGCTCTGGCCGCATTGTTCATCGTCGGCCTAGTGGCCGCCTGGGGAGGGGGCTACGGATCCACTCTGCTGCTTGCCCTTGGGGTAGGGACGGCCGCCAGCTGCGGCAAACTCTCTTTCGACTCCATCGTCCAGCGTGATGCAGAGGGTGCCGACCACGGCCGCTCCTTCGCCGTCTTCGAGACCCGCTTTCAGATCTTCTGGGTGCTAGGCGCGCTGATTCCCGTGGTCATCCCGATCTCCACCCGCGTTGGCTTCACCCTCGTGGCCGTTGCCGCCGCGTTCGCTGCCGTGTTCTTCTGGCTGGGGCGAACGCCTAGTCGGGGAGGTCTATCCGGGCCAGCCACAAGCCGGGAGCATCAACCTCAGCAGGGGTAGGCAGCTCCCGCTCCGAATGCCAGAGCCGCGCCAGCCCGTCTGCTCCCGCCCGCTCCACCACCCCGGCGGCGAAGGCCGATCCCCGGTCGTACTGGTCCTGGCTGAGGTCGAGGCCGAACATCCGGTCAATGAAGCGGTCAGAGGCATCGGCCGTGACTCGCCGTCGCCTCAGTGCTTCGCTGAGGCGCTGGTAGGAGCCGATAAGCCCGCGCCCGATGCTGTCCATGGTCCAATCGACGTAGCCGGCGATCACCGTGACCAAGGCCGTGATTTGGGGCAGCAGGCGCCGCTGGGCCGGCGACTGGATCGCTCCCAGGATGATCTCCGGGTCGCCCAGCACCGACTGGAGGCTGCTCAGCGAATCGGGGTCGGCCAAGTCCAGCTCGCCCAATCGGCTCTCCAGGGCGCCGGGGCCGCCCTCGAATCCCCGGACGTAATCGGCCAAAAGCCCGTCGATGCGCGCGTTGATATGGGGGATGGACAGCACCGCATGATGGGTCAGTTCGCTCAGACACACCCAAAGCTGCAGGTCAGACAGGTCTAAGCTCCACTCGTCGGCCAACGCATCGATGTTGGCAGGCACCACCATCAACTCCGAGCCGCGGCGGGGAATGGGCAGATCGTACTGGCCCAGGCTTCGGCGGGCGAGGTTTCCCACCATGCTTCCGGCCGTCATGCTCAACATGGCTGGGCCGACCATCTTCATCATCTGGCCGAACATGGCCTGGGCGGGGTCAAAAGAGTCTTCTTCTGCCTCGCTGCGGCGTGACACGCTCCCGATCGGCTCAAGCAGATCTTGATAGGCGTCGATGGTGGCGGCAGCCCATTGGGAGCGGGTCACTGCCGTGACCGCCACGGCTTGCCCGTTGCGAGTGGTGGACAAGCCGCTGGAGTTTGCCACCTGGAGTTCGGCCACCCGGCCCAGTTCCTCCAGGGTGAGCCGGTCGCGGGGGTCGACATTGGGCTCGGACTCACCTTCAGTGGCCACTGCCACGGCAAACTGGCGGGCCGTCTCCCAGGGGGACGAGGCCTGCTGGGAGACGAGTCTGCCCAGATCTTCGAAAAGGGGCATTCCCTTGAAGGGGTTGAAATCTTTCGGCGAGTCAGATTCGCTCACGCCCCGATGCTACTGGCATTCGGCCCGCGGCGGCGGGCGGCGGCCCCGCTTTGGTTGCTCCGCTGCCCTCGTGGTGGACTCGCAGCGGAGTGCAGGGTTTACACTCATTCTGTGAACCCGCCTGACGCCGCAGAGACGTGGACCGGGCTGAGCCAGTCGCCCCTTCCCCTCGATAAGGTGCTCGGTTGGGTTGGCCGACCGGATTGCGGCGGCACCGTCTTGTTCAGCGGCACCGCCCGCGACCACTCAGAAGGGCGCCCGGGGGTGACGGTGCTCGAGTATGAGGCCTACGAGGAGCAGGCAGCCCCTCGTATGGTAATACTGGTCGACAAGGCCCGGCTTCGCTGGCCGGACATCGGCCGCGTGGCCTTGCTGCACCGGGTCGGCCGAGTGGAGATCGGTGATTCTGCGGTGGTGGTCGCCGTCTCCGCCCCCCATCGAGAAGAGGCCTTCGCCGCGGCCCGGTTCTGCATCGACGGCCTGAAGGCCACCGTCCCCATCTGGAAGAAGGAGGTTTGGCCGGACGGTGAGAGCTGGGGTTTGGAGGCTCAGCACATCTCCGACGCCGAGGCTTTGCCTGCCTCGGGCGAATCGGTTCGCTGATCCATGGCCCGAGACCTGGCGATCGACCTGGGCACTGCCAACACGCTGGTCTATGCCCGCGGCCAGGGAATCATCCTGAACGAGCCCTCGGTGATCGCGTTGAACCGCAAGACCAACGATGTGCTGGCCATGGGACGGGAGGCGTGGCAGATGATCGGCCGCACTCCGGCCCACATCGTGGCGGTGCGCCCTCTGCGCAAGGGGGCGATCACCGACTTCGATGTGACCCAGCGTATGATCCGCCTCCTCCTCTTGGGTGCCGGGGTCAACCGCTTCAGCCGGCCGAAGGTAGTCATCTGCGTGCCTTCGGCGATCACTGCGGTGGAGAGGCGGGCGGTGGTCGAGGCTGCTCGGCGGGCGGGAGCGTCCGAAACCCGGCTCATCGAACAGCCCCTTGCCGCGGCCATCGGGGCCGCGCTGCCCATCCATGAGCCGGTTGGCAACATGGTGGTGGACATTGGCGGCGGAACCAGCGAGACCGCGTTGATCTCCATGGGCGGTGTCATCTCGCTGAAGGCCATCCGAGTGGGCTCGTTCGACATCGACGCCGCCATCCAGTCCCACGTTCGGCGCGAGTTCGGGATCGCCATCGGCGAGCGCACCGCCGAGGAGGTGAAGGTCACCATCGGATCGGCTTCCCACGTTTCCGGCGAGTGCAGCGCCGAGGTTCGAGGCCGCAACCTGATGAACGGCCTGCCGGAGACCATCGTCTTGTCGCCTTTAGAGGTTCGCACCGCGGTGGCCGAGGTAGTCTCCGCGGTCGTCGATTCGGTGGTCGCCTGCCTGGTGGAGGCCCCACCCGAGCTGTCCCAAGACGTGAGCACCCATGGCATCCACATGGTGGGAGGCGGTTCGTTGTTGCGGGGCTTGGCCGACCGGCTCTCTCAGGCGGCCGAGGTGCCCGTCAGCCTGGTGGACGCCCCGTTGGAGTCAGTGGTTATGGGCGCCGGCCGCTGCCTGGAGTCGTTTGATGACGTCCAAGCCATGTTCATGGAGTGAGCCGGCCGGTCCGGGCTGCTACTCGGGATCGGTGAGCAGCTCGGCCGCGGCCCTGGTCTGCCAGTCCCGATCCTGAGCCGCCTGCCGAAGAGCGGCGTCCACCTTCGGACCGTCAAAGGGCGCGAGCGCCAGCACCGCTCGGCGGCGCACGGCCACGCGGTCGGTGGTTGCCGACAAGATGGCCGGTAGTCCATCGGGGTGGCCTATGGCGCCCAACGCGGCGACCGCCGCCTCCCGCACAAGCGGGCTCGAGTGTTCGGTGGCCAACTTGCCGAGCCGGGCCACAGCGCCGAACTCCTCGGCCTCCCGCTCGCCGCAGGCCCAGGCCGCAGCCGCAGCCACGTCGTCGCCCGGGTCGTCCAACAGAGGAAAGGGCGAAACCCCGGCTCGCCCGACGGTCAGGGCCGTAGCCCGAATCCTGACCTTTGCCGACGGATCGTGTAGCGCAGCGCGCAATTCCTCGTCGCTCAGCGCGCCCATGCGGTCGAGGGCGCCGAGGGCCGATGCCCGCACCCGGGGGTCGATATCGAGGCGGGCAGCGGCGGCGACGGCCGCGTCGCCGACATGTCCGGCGATCACCGCAACTCGGCGGCGCCCCCGGGGGCTCACAACGTGCTCGGCGGGCTCTTTCATACCAGCGTTTCCAGCACAATCGTGAATCCGATGAAGAACAGCCCCACCATCATGGTCAGTCCCGCTCCCAACAGCACAACCACAAAGAGCAGTCCGACGCCGGCCCGCAACCGCTGCCACCATCGGAACCGGGCGCCGTCGCTGTAGTCGGCCCGGTAGGCCCCCAGCACGTCTCGCTCGGCTCTGGCCCCTCGCCACGCCTGCCATCGCATCCTGGCCGCATCGGACCACCCGGCACCCCGGCTTTGCCGACGTTTCCTCCTCCTGTCTTCCGCCGCTGCCGAAGTATCGTCAGAGCGGGTAACCCGAATGCGCGACCAGTCCACCACAGAGCCCTTGAGGATAGTTCCACCGGCCCAAGGCCAGGTGCCGCGGCGATGAGCGCCAGCGTTCCTTCAGCCGGTCCAGAGGCGACCCCTCCCGATCAACCGCCGTGGTGGCGGCGCAACGCAGCCTGGCTGGTTCCGGTCGCCCTCCTCTTGGCCATCACCTCGGTGGTGTTCGCCTTCTGGCGCACCGATCAGGTGGCGGTTCGCCCCGGCTCAGTGGAAGGGGTGTCGTCGCGGGTCACCGTTTCAGGTGCCGCGGTGTACCCTCCGGACAGCCAGATCGCCCTCGTGACTGTGATGGTCAGCCAACGGCTGACCATCTGGCAGCGAATCGGCGCCGAGTTCGAGTCGGGTGTCGACATCGAGCCCGAGCAGACCTTCACTGGCAACGCCACCCGCAAGGAGCTTCGCAGGCTCAATGAGCTGAGAATGGACACCTCCCAGCACACCGCCATCGTAGTGGCGTTGGAGCATCTCGGCTACGAGCTCCCCTATCACGCCTCTGGAGTCATCGTGGCCCGCACCATAGCCAACTCTCCCGCTGCCAGGGTCTTGGGGCGGGGGGACGTGATCGTGGGCGTCAACGGCGTCCCGGTTGCCGGGTTGGAGGACGTGGCCGAGGTGTTGGCCACACGGCGCGCCGGTCAAACGGTGGATTTGGAGGTAGAGCGAGCCAGAGGCGGCGACGTTCAAAGGGTAAAGGTGGCCTTGATAGCGTCCCCCGACGGCGCCGATCGGGTGCTGATCGGGGTGGAGGCACGCGAGCGGATCGACCTCGGCGATTTGCCGGTGGACATTGAGATCGACAGCGGCACCATCGGGGGCCCGTCGGCCGGGTTGGCCCTCGCCCTTGGGATCATCGACCTCATGACGCCCGGAGAGCTGACCGATGGGCAGCGAGTAGCGGCCACCGGCACGATCTCCTTCGATGGGTTGGTGGGGGCTATTGGCGAAGTCGACCAGAAGGCCATTGCGGCGCAACGGGCCGGCGTCGACTTGTTCTTGGTTCCCACTGCCAACCTCCAAGACGCCCTCGCCTCCGTCAGCGGCGGCATGCAGGTGGTGGGGGTTGACACCCTCCAAGAGGCGTTGGAGGCCATAGCCGGGAACTAAGCTGGGGTAATGGCCGAGCGGCTTGCTGTTGACACCCCTTTTGAGCGGATGGACCCCGAGCAGGTGTCCGACCATGATTTCGCCGTCACCCGCAAGGGTTTCGACAAGGGGCAGGTGCAGGCCTATCTGGTGTCGGTGGCCAACCAGATCAAGGCCGGCCAACAGCAGATACGAGAGCTTCGAGAGCAGGTTGCCGAGGCTGAGGACGAGCCCGAGAGCGAATCTGAGTTCAGTTCGGAGGGGATCAAGCTGCTCGACAGCGACGTCGATGCATCGCGGCGGCAGACCCAGACCGAGGCGGGCGAAATGGTCGCTTCGGCTCGTCGGCTGGCTGAACAGATCCAGACCACGGTGGCGGATCTGCGCTCCCAGCAAGAGACCTCGGGGGCCGAAGAGCTCGCCGAATTGTTGGAGCAGGCCTACGAGCAGGCCCAAGCGGTGGACGGGCTGTTTCAAAAAGTCCGAGATCAGGCCACCGCCGAGGTCGAGCACGGCCGGGATCAAGGAAAGGAGATCTTGCAGCAGGCCAAGGCGCTCCGGCTCACGGTGCTGCGGGACATGGCCCAGCGCCGCCAAGCGGCCCGCGCCCAAGTCGAGCGGCTTCGCGCCGGACGCGACAAGCTCATCGCCATCTTGAGCGAGGCCCGCAGCTCCATCGATCAGTCCGTTGATTCGGCCAAGCTGTCGTTGGCCGAGGCCAAGATCTTGGCCGATGCCGCTGCTCGCCGGGTGGAGGACGAGGTGCAGCCCACCGACTTGGCCCTGCTCTCTGAGCTCGACGACGCCGAGAACGTGGGGATGATTCCCGAGCCCCACTCGGCCCCCGAGCCGTCGGCGCCGGGCGAGGGAGGGGAGATGATTGCTGGTGCTGGAGTCCAAGAAGGCGTGGCTTTTCTGCCCCCTGCCGGTCGCGATCCGGTCGAAGCTGCCGCCGACCACCCGGCGATGATCGGCGCCGACGGCAGTCACGATGTGGACGCCATCTTCTCCCGGCTTCGCTCACAGAGCGGCCGGCCTCAAGAAGATCGCGAAACCGCGCCGGACGCTGCCGAAGCTTCAGTCGGCAAAGACTAACCTCTACCCGGTATGCGAAATCCACGAGAGGTGTTCAGGCCGCGCTCGCCGTCTCGCCCGCGGTTCTCCCGGCGGTCCAAGATTGTCGCCGGGCTCATCTTGGTGGTGCTGCTGGCCGCCATCTTGTCGCTGCGGGGCACAGCCCGCCTATGGACCGACTACTTGTGGTTCGACTCGCTAGGCCACGGCGATGTCTGGACCGAGATACTGGTCTACCGGATCGTCTTGTCGGTCATCTTCATCGTCGCCTTCTTCGCGCTTTTGTACTCCAACCTGGTCATCGCCGACCGCCTCGCTCCGGCAACCCGCCCGCCGGGGCCTGAAGAGGAGCTGCTCGGCCACTACCACGATGCGGTGGGCCATCGCCGTCGGCTGGTGAGCGTGGTGGTGGCCGCGCTGTTTGCCCTCATCGTGGGCGGCGGCACCGGCGGGGAGTGGCAAAAGGCCATGCTGTTCTTCAACAGCGTGGACTTCGGGATCGAAGACGCGCAGTTCGGCTACGACATCGGCTTCTACGTGTTCCGTTTGCCGTTCATCCAGTTCCTGATCAGCTGGGTGTTCCGAGCCCTCATCATCGTGGCCGTCATCACCGCCATCGCCCACTACGTGAACGGCGGCATCCGGGTGCAGACCACTGGGCAGCGGGTGACTCCGCAGGTGAAGGTCCACTTGTCGGTGCTGTTGGCCTTGATCGCCCTGGTTCGGGCCGTGGGCTACTGGTACGACCGGTTCAGCCTCAATTTCTCCTCCCGGGGGCCGGTGGACGGCGCCAGCTTCACCGACGTGACCGCCCAGCTGCCCGCGATCAACCTGCTTCTGTTGATCTCGGTGCTGTCCGCCATTCTCCTGATCATCAATATCTGGCAGCGGGGCTGGGTGTTGCCGGTGACCGCGGTGGGGCTATGGATAGTGGTGGCCATCGTCATGGGGGCGATCTATCCGGCCATCATCCAGCGGTTCCGAGCAGAGCCGGAGGAGTCCAAGAAGGAAGCCGTTTACATCGAGCGCAACATTGAGGCCACCCGCCAAGCCCTGGGCTTGGACAACGTGATCACCAGGGACGATTTCAGGCCGGACACCCAGCTCGCCCCCGAGGAACTGGCCGCCAACCCAAGCGTGCGCAACATCCGATTGCTGGACCCCGACATCGTGCCCAACGCCTTCCAGGTGGAGCAGTCGGAGCGCACCTTCTACAGCTTCGGCGGCGAAGTGGACGTGGACCGCTACGAGATCGATGGCCAGACCACCCAAGTGGTGATCGGCGCCCGGCAGCTCAACGTGGCCGACATTCCCCAGCAGTCCTGGGAGGGGCGCCACGTCCAATACACGCACGGCTACGGAGTGGCGGTGGCCCCGGTCAACTCGGTGACCACCCAGGGGTCGCCGGACTTTGTGGTGGGAGACGTGCCGGTCGAGGCCAGCAGCGATTTCGAGCTGGCCCGGCCCCAGCTCTACATCGGCGAGAACCTCACCGGCTACGCCATCGTCGGGGCCACGATCCCCGAGGTGGATTACACCGAGGCCAACACCACCGTCGCTTTTGAATACGACGGCGATGATGGGGTGGGAATCGGGAGCTTCTTCCGCCAGGCGGCCTTCGCCCTGCGCTTCGGCGACATCAACCCGCTGATATCGGGCTTCGTTGACGGCGATTCCAAGATCATCTTCAATCGGGACCTGCGCCTGAGGGTGCAGAACCTGGCGCCGTTCTTGGAGCTGGACGCCGATCCCTATCCCGTGGTGGCCGATGGCCGGGTGTTCTACATCGTCGACGCCTACACCACCAGCGACCGCTATCCCTACGGCCAGAGGCCGGATGTGAGCGACTTGCCGGCAGGCAGCGGGCTGGACAAGAGCTTCAACTACGTCCGCAACTCGGTCAAGGTGGTGGTGGACGCCTTCCACGGCACCACCACCTTCTATGTGATCGACCCCGACGATCCCATCGTTCAAGCCTGGCGGAAGGTCTTCCCCGGGCTGTTCGAGGACTTCGAGCAGATGCCCGCCGGCCTCCAGAGCCATCTTCGCTACCCCGAAGACCTGTTCCGGGTGCAGACCACCATGTGGGCCCGCTACTTCATCGACGATCCTGAGACTTTCTACGCCAACTCGGTGACGTGGGCGGTAGCCCAGGATCCGGGTACCCGCATCACCGCCCGGACCTTTCTTGACGAGGTCGCCGATGCGATTGCCGCCGAGGAAACCGCCACTGCCGCCGCCACCCGCCAGCTGGAGCGGAGAATCAGGCCCTTCTACCAGCTGCTCCAGCTCCCTGGAGAAGACGATCTGGACTTTGTGATCTTCCGAACGTTCGTGCCCGTGTCGGGGGCGGGCGACGACGAGGACGAGCGCAAGGAGCTGACCGCTTTCATCGCGGCCAAGAGCGACATCGACGAGTACGGGGAGTTGGTGGTGTACACCGTGCCCGATACCAGCATTCCCGGCCCGAGCATCGTGGACGCCAAGATCCAGGCCGACACGGAGATCGCCGATGCCTTCACCCAGCTCAACCAGCAGGGATCCACGGTGCTTCAGGGCAACTTGCTGATGATTCCGGTGGGCGACTCGCTGCTGTTCGTGCGGCCGGTGTACGTCCAGGCCACCGGAGACACCGAGCTTCCCCAGGTGAAGCAGGTGATTGCCGGTATCGGCAACGACGACGACTTCGTGCTCCGCATCCGCCCGACGCTGGACGAAGCGCTGGCCGCCCTTTCCGATACCAGCGGGCCATCGGTGCTGACCGCCCAGCCTTCGGCGCCGGAAACAGCCGGAGATGGGCCTTCTCCTGCGCCGCCGCCGGCGAACGATACACCCGTCGACCCGGTGCCAGTGGACGAAGACACCCGCCGGGCCTTGGCCGAACTGGTCTCGGAGTTGCGGGCCACCCAGGAGTCCATCGACGAGGACCGCCGCACGCTCGACGGCCTCATAGAGCAGCTGGAGTCCCTGCTGGACTCCGACGGGGGCTGATCAGCCGC
>JAPYOC010000151.1 GCA_028278955.1 Candidatus Poriferisocius aerobius | reverse complement strand
CCCTGGAGCTGGCCCGGCGCGGCGCCCGGCTGGTGGTGAACGACTTGGGCGGCGCCTCCGACGGCACCGGCGCCAGCGAGGGGCCGGCTCAGCTGGTGGCCGACGAGATCAACGGCGGCGGCGGCGAAGCGGTGGCCGACACCAACTCGGTGGCCACCACCGAGAGCGGCGCGGCCATCACCGCCACCGCGCTTGAGGCGTTCGGGCGGGTGGACATCGTGATCAACAACGCCGGCATCCTGCGGGACAAGACCTTCCACAAGCTGCAAGACGATCAGCTCCACTCGGTGCTGGCCGTCCACCTCCGGGGGGCGTTCAACGTCACCCGGCCGGCTTTCGTGCAGATGCGCGAGCAGGGCTACGGCCGCATCGTGTGCGCCACCTCCAATGCCGGGGTGCTCGGCAACTTCGGCCAGTCCAACTACAGCGCGGCCAAGATGGGCCTGGTCGGGCTCACCAACACGCTGGCCCTAGAGGGGGCCAAGTACAACATCAAGGCCAACTGCATCGCCCCGGTGGCCACCACCCGCATGACCGAGGCCATCTTCGGCGAAGATATAAAAGCCGCTATGAACCCGGAGCTGGTCACCCCGGTGGTGTGCTTTCTGGCCCATGAGGACTGCCCAGCCTCAGGTGAGGTGTACTCCGCGGCCGGAGGCACGGTGGCCCGCTTCTTCATCGGCCGAACCCCGGGCTACTACAAGCCCGACCTCACCGCGGAGGACGTGGCCGAGAACTTCGACCAGATCCGCGACGAACTAGGCTACCAGGTGCTGGACGACGCCAACCACGAGGTGGGCGTCGCCTACCAGACAATCCGGGCCGCCGGGGAGTGACCCGACTGAAGACAGCCGCGGCAGCTTTCGAGGGGGCCGCAGAGCAGCTTTTCGACCGCCTGCGGGACAGAGACGAGGCCGCAGAGCGGCTTTTCGACCGCCTGCGGGGCAACGAGTTGGCCGACCGGGCTTTCTACTCCGCCTCTGAGCTGGCCAACTTCAGCCTCCTGTGGCACGCCTTCGCCTGGGCGAGGGCAACCTCCCCCCGGGGGCGGCGCCAGGCCTTGCGGGTATCGACGGCCCTGGTGGTGGAGTCGGCGCTGGTCAACGGGCCGATCAAATCGGCGTTCAACCGCTCCCGCCCCCTCGCCGACTGTGACCACCCCCACCGGTTGCGCCAACCGATCACCAGCAGCTTCCCCAGCGGCCACGCCAGTGCCGCGGCGGTGGCCGCCTCGCTGCTGTCCGAGTCCCGGCGCCACCGCTGGCCATACTGGGCGGCTGCCTGGGTGGTGGCGGCCAGCAGGGTCCACGTGCGCATCCACCACGCCTCCGACGTGGTGGTCGGCACCCTGGTGGGCGCAGCGATCGCCCGGCTGTTCAAGAAGATCTGGCCGCTCCGCTAGACCATGGCCCACTCAGCCACCGTCAGCGTCTACGAAGACCGGGCGGACGAGTGGCGGGCCGAGCGGCAGCCCAAATCCACCGCCGCGGTCGAGGCGTTCGCCAGCCTCGAATGCCCTGACGGGGTCACCGCCGATCTGGGCTGCGGTCCCGGCTGGCACACAGGGGCGCTGCCCAGACCTGCTCTGGCCATCGACGCCGCCCAGCCGATGCTGGAGATGGTTCCCGACTTCGCCCCCGATGCCCTGCGCTGCCGGGCTGATCTGGCCGCGCTCCCCCTGGCCGCCGGATCGCTGGCCGGGGCATGGGCGTCGCGCAGCTACGTTCATCTCGATCGCCGCCATGTGCCGCTGGCCCTGGCCGACTTGCACCGGGCTCTGGCCCCGGAGGCTCCCGTGGAGTTCCGCTTCTTCGAGGGCAACGCAGATTTCGAACCGTTCCCCGACGACAACTTTCCCGGCCGGCGCTTCTCGCAGTGGCCCGCAAGCTGGGTTGCGCCCCTCATGGAGGGGGCTGGATTCGCCCTCGACTCCCTGGAGCAGGCGGGCCGGCCCCCCAAGGCGGCCAGCCTCATCGTGAGGGGTCGCCGGGCCCGTACCCTGCCCGACACCGTTGGGCCGGAAATGCGCCTGCTCATCTGCGGCCTGAACCCCAGCGTGTACGCCGCCGATGCCGGAGCGGGGTTCGCCCGGCCTGGCAACCGGTTCTGGCCCGCAGCGCAGGCCGCCGGGCTGGTGAGCACTGATCGGGATCCCCGGCGGGCGCTCACCGATCACGGAATCGGCATGACCGACCTGGTAAAGCGGGCCACCCCCCGAGCCGCCGCTCTATCCGCCGACGAGTACCGCCGAGGTCTCGACCGGTTGAAGTGGCTGGTGGGATGGCTCGAACCCGCCGCGGTCTGCTTCGTGGGCCTCGTCGGATGGCGGGCCGCAGTAGACCGAAAGGCCCAAGCCGGTGAGCAGCCCCGAGATCTGGCCGGACGACCGGTCTACGTGATGCCCTCCACCAGCGGGGCGGCCGCCGGCTACCGGCTCGCCGACTTCGTCACCCACCTCCAGCAGGCCGCGGCGCTAGCGACTTGACCGCCTCCCAGGGGTCGATGCCCCCTAGGGGCATCACCATGAGCGACGAGGTGGTGACCCCGTTGTCGAAATAGCGGTCGATGTGCCGACGGCACTCCTCGGGAGTGCCATGCACGATCAAGTCGTCTACCACCTGCTCGGGAATGGCCTCCAACGAGCCGGCCCGGTCCCCGGCCGCCCACCTCTCCCAGTGCTCGGCCAGCAGGTCTCCCCGGCCCAGCCACTGGTGGAAGGCCCGGTAGACCGGCACGTTCAGATATCCGGCCACCGCTCGCCGGCCTTGGGCGATCACCGTCTCCCGGTCGGCGTTGGGGCAAACGAAGATACGGGCCACGATCTCCTTGCCGGTCCCCTGGGCCTGCACTATCTCGCTCACCCGGGCGGTGTCCTCTGCCGACAGCCAGTTGATGATGGCCCCGTCGGCCTCCTCGCCGGCCAGTCTCAGCATCCGAGAGCGCAGGGCGGCCACCAAAACGGGGGGCGGCTCGGGCGGGACCATTCCCAGCCGGAACCCCTGCACCGAGAAGGTATCGAAATCGCCGCTCACCTTCTCGCCGGCCAGTGCAGGCTTCAGAAAACGTACCAGGTCGCGCACTCGCCGGTAGGGGGACTCGAACGGGATCGAGTTCCACCGCTCCACGATCACATCCGAGGAGCTGCCAACCCCGAAGAGGAACCGACCCGGCGCCAGTGAGGCCAGCGTGGCCGCCGATTGCGCCAACAGCGCCGGCCCCCGGGTGTAGGCCGGGACTATGGCGGTGCCCAGCCGCAGCGACGGCGCCCACTGCGAGGCCAGCACCAGCGGGGTGAAGGCGTCATGGGAGTTGGACTCCGACGACCACACGTCGGTGTATCCCAACTCCACCAGTTCCGACATCCGCGCCGCCTGCTGGTCGAGGGGGCCGAACAGGGGAACCGTCATCCCGTCACGTCGTAAAGCCATGCCGCCACTGTAGAACCCCCGGATGGAGGCCCTGCCAAGCTTGCTTGATATAGTTTCCAGCAGTGAGCCAGACCAATGAAGAAGCACCGATCGGCGCCGCTGCCGGAGAGTCCGACGTTCTCGATCCCAGCTGGCTCGATCCCAGCTGGGTCGGCGACCGGATTCTCGACACACTCGACCCGGTCTATTTTGCCCGGACCCTGGTGGGCGCCGGCATCAAGGCAGCCGCCAACCCAACAGGCGTGGGCACTGCGCTGCTCAAGGCGGCCGCCGGGGCAATGAAGGTGGGAGCGGCCACCATGGCCAAAGCAGCCAAGACGGCCGCTCCCGATGCTCCCGCACCCATCCAGCCCGAGCCCAAGGACCATCGCTGGTCTTCTGAGGCATGGCAGGACAACCTCTACTTCTTCGGCCTCCAGCAGACGTACCTGCTGGCCAAGAACCTTGCCGACGACCTCATCGACGCCGCCAGATTGGACGAGGCCGAGCATCGCAAGGCCTCCTTCGCCGCCTCCTTCGCCTTCGATGCCCTCGCCCCCACCAACATGCTGCTCACCAACCCCGACGCCCTGGCCAAAGCGGCCGCCACCGGCGGGGCCAGCGTGGTGAAAGGGGCGGCCAACATGCTCCACGACCTTCGCCATAACGACGGCTGGCCCTCCAAGGTGGACGACTCGGGATTCGAGCCAGGCCTGAACATGGCCTTGACCCCTGGCAGGGTGGTGTACCGCAGCGACCTGATCGAGGTGATGCAGTACCAGCCGCAGACCGAGCAGACCTATGAGATCCCGATGCTGTTCTGCCCGCCGTGGATCAACAAGTACTACATCATGGACTTGTCCCCGCAGAAGAGCCTGATCGAGTGGGCGGTGCAGCACGGCCACACCTGCTTCGCCATCAGCTACCGCAATCCTGACGGGTCGATGCGCGACACCAGTTTCGAGGACTATCTCCACCGCGGCCCCCTCGACGCCCTGCGGGTGGTGCGGGAGATCACTGGACAGGAGAAGGCGAACACCGTCAACGTGTGCCTGGGGGGCACGCTGACCGCCCTGGCCATGGCCTACGGGGCGGCCACCGGCGATGAGCCGGTCCACACCGCCACGTTCTTGAATACCCTCACCGACTTTTCCGACCCCGGCGTGCTCGGGGCGTTCACCGACGAGCCCACGGTGGCCGGGCTGGAGCGGAAAATGGCCGACCAGGGGTACTTGGAGGCCAGCGAGATGGCCAGAACCTTCGACGCCATCCGGGCCAACGACCTGATCTTTCAGTACGTGGTGAACAACTGGCTGCTGGGCGAGGATCCCCCGGCGTTCGACCTGCTGGCATGGAACAACGACAGCACCCGGATGCCGGCGAGAATGCACAGCAGCTACCTGCGGCGGTGCTACCTCGAGAACCAATTCGCCAACGGCGCATTCGAGATCGACGGCGCTTTGCTGCGCGCCGCCGATGTGACGCAGGACGCCTACGTGCTGTCGGCCATCGACGACCACATCGTGCCGTGGACGGCGGCGTACCGCACTGCCACCCTGCTCGGCGGCCGCAACCGCTTCGTGCTCAGCACCTCCGGGCATATCGCCGGTATCGTCAACCCGCCCCACCCCAAGGCCCGCCACTGGACCAACGACAACATCTCACATGCGCCCGAGCGGTGGCTAGAGGGCGCCGAGCAGCATCAGCAGACGTGGTGGCAGGACTGGGCCGCCTGGATCGGCGAGCGGGCCGGCAAAAAGGTCGAAGCTTCCCCGCGACTGGGCAGCGAGACCTACGAGCCGATGGAGGAGGCCCCGGGCCGGTACGTGAAGATACGCCCCGGCGACACTGATCCGGCCTGATCGGATTTCGCCGGAGATTTCTCAGAAAAATCCTCTTTGAGTTGCCTTTCAAGCTTTTGCTAAGTAAAGTATGCACCATGACAGATGTGAAAGAAATCACCGAAGCCGTGCAAGAACAGGTTCTCAGCGCTCTCAAGATGAGCCAGACCGCCATTGTCGAAGGTGTTCGCACCTGGGCCGACACGGTTGGCAACATGGCACCAGAGAGCCTGAAGCTCGATCCCGTGCCCGGCCTTGACTCCCTGCCCGATCCCAAAGAGATGATGAGCGTCAGCTTCGGATTCGCCCAGGAGTTGCTCAACGCCCAAAAGGAGTTCGCCCAGAACCTGCTGGCCGCGGCGAGCGCCAACGGCTCGACGCCGACCAAGCCAGTCGCCAAGAAGAGCTGACTCCCCCCTCAGCTCATTCCTGCGAAACGGGGCCGGTCACCGACCGGCCCCGTTTTATTTATCTATCATCTGCGTACTATCCTGAACAGCCGTGAGGAGCCGTCGGCTTCGGCGGCGGGAGGAGAACCATGAGCACCGAAGCGAGCGCGCTGGCATCGAAGGAGTTCGAGCCCCCGGTGGAGCCGATCAGCAAAGTAGGGGTGATCGGCGGGGGAACGATGGGATCGGGCATCGCCGAGGTGTGCGCACGAGTCGGCTTGGACACTGTGGTCGTTGAGGTGGATGATGATGCCGTAGAGGCCGCCCGCAAAACGATCGAGAACTCCCTGAAGAAGGCGGTGTCTCGTAACAAGCTGCCTGCGGCCACCCGAGACCTCGCCATGAGCTGTGTCAGTTTCAGCACCGATATGGGCGATTTGGCCGACTGCGATCTAGCCATCGAGGCGGTCATCGAATCCCTGGAGGAGAAGTTGTCGGTGTTCCGGGCAATGGACAAGGTGTTGGCGCCCAACGCCATTTTGGCCACCAACACATCCTCCATCCCCGTGATCACCCTGGGCTCCGTCACCAGCCGCTCCGACATGGTGCTGGGCATGCACTTCTTCAACCCTGCGCCGGTGCAGCCGCTGGTGGAGCTGGTGCGGTCGCTCAACACGACTTCGGACACCATGGAACGGGTCGACCGCTTCGCGGTAGAGGTACTGGGCAAGCGGGTCATCCGCTGCCGGGACCGAGCCGGATTCGTGGTGAACCGCCTGCTTATTCCCTATCTGCTCGATGCCATCCGCATGTTCGACGAAGGCAAGGTGAGCGCGGCTGACATCGACAGCGGGATGATGTATGGATGCGGGCACCCCATGGGACCTCTCACACTGTGCGATCTGATCGGGTTGGACACCGTCGAAGCGGTGGCCGATGTGCTCTACGAGGAGTTCAAGGGCTCTCACAACGCCCCGCCGCCGCTGCTGCGACGGATGGTGGCCGCCGGACATCTGGGACGCAAGACCGGCAGAGGATTCTACGAGTACGACTGAGGCCGGGCCATGGACCAAACCGCCGTTGAGGCATTTGGGAGCTACCTCCGGAGTCAGCGTAAGCTGGCCCAGCTCACGCTGAGAGAGCTTTCTGATTTGGCCAATGTGTCAAACCCATACCTCAGCCAGCTAGAGCGGGGCCTGCACCAGCCATCGGTGCGGGTGGTCAAATCGCTGGCCCGGGCCCTGAACTTGTCGGCTGAGACCTTGCTGGCCCAAGTCGCGGGCATCGATGCCGTCAATGGCAAAGGCCCAGAGGCCGCCTCCGACACTGAGGCCACCATACGAGCAGATGCCAACCTCTCCGACCAGCAGAAGGCCGCACTGCTGGAGGTGTACCGCAGCATGAGGGGCAGCAGCTGAAGCTCGCCGGACATCTCCCGCTTCAGCGGGGTTTTTCCGAGCACTTCCCCCACCGGCGCACAAACTGTCACTCCCGCCGGGATACTGGAGGCATGAAGCAACAGCTCGCCCTACTGGAAGCACCGCCGGACTGGCGGATTGATGAGCGCACCAAGGAAATCGGCCGCCGGGGCCTCGCCCAGGCCCGAGCCGCTTTGCAAGCCCGCTCGGCCGCCCAACCTGCTCCCCCGCCGCCGGGCGGCATTCCCCGCGCTGCGTGACTCCCGCGGCTTGCGCCTCGGCTCGGGGGCGATCGCCCGGCAAAGCGCTCGCCGGGCTCCGGGCGGGTGAGTCCCGGGTGATCGGGCTGGTCTGCTGGTGCCTGGCCTGCGGGCTGCTGCTCGTCGCCCTTTCCGGCTGCTCAGGGACTCCGGCCAACCAGGCGCGCCCTGCGACTGAGACGGCCGGGCCGAGCGCCGCAGCCGCTGCCACTGTGGTGGAAGTGGTTGACGGGGATACGGTGGTGGTGGAGATAGTCGGGCGGGCCGAGCGAGTACGCCTGATCGGTATCGACACTCCCGAGGTCACCGGCGGGTTCCTGCCCGCTGAGTGCTACGGCGACGAGGCCAGTGCCTACACCAGTTCGCTGCTGCCCACAGGAACTGAGGTGGGCCTGACCCGCGATGTCGAGGCCCGCGACCGCTACGATCGGCTGCTGGCTTACGTGTACCGAGCCGACGACGGGCTGTTCGTCAACCTCGAGATCGCTGCCCACGGGTACGCCGAAGCCCTGATCATCGAGCCCAACACCGCCCATGCCGACTCCTTCTATGCCGCTGCAGCCCGCGCCCGCAATAAGGGATTGGGCCTGTGGGGCGCCTGCGGCAGCACCGACAGGGTGCTCCAGTGACCGCCCCGGCACGGTAGTTTGGCGGTACCTGTGAGCGAGCTACTGGAACGCTTGGGCCAGGCCCCCGGAGGCCGAGGCCTCATTATCGCATGCGACAATCTGGGACAGTCGCACGCGGCCAACGCGGCCGTCGCCGAGTGCTTGGATATCGGGGTGGCCGCCACCGCCAGCCTGATGGTGCCCTGTCCATGGGCTCGGGATGCGGCCAGGCGCTTCGCCCGCACCCCGGTCGGGGTCGAGCTCACCCTCAACGCCGAGTTCGACAACTACCGCTGGGGCCCGATCACCCAGGCGCCGTCGCTGCTCGACGGCGATGGCGGCTTCCCCCGCACCCCGGCCGACGCCTGGGAGCACAGCGACCTCGACGAGGTTCGCCGGGAGTGCCGGGCCCAGATTGAGCGGGCCAGACAGTGGGGAAGCGAGCTGACCCATCTGAGCCCCCACTTGGACACGCTGCTGATGCGCCCCGAGTTCTTCGACGTGTATTTGGATCTGGCTCTGGAAATGGAGTTGCCGATACGCCTTGGGGAAGGCGGTCAGGATCGCCGGGCCGGTTTTCCGTTCCGCCGACTGGCGGCCGAGGCGGGGGTGTTGTCTCCCGACCACCTGGTCCGGATTCGCAGCCGACCGGCTCGGCGGACGCTGGAGGAAGCGGTGGAGAATCTGGCCCCGGGAGTGACCGAACTGGTGGTGTCGCCGGCCATCGACACCCCCGAGCTGCGAGAAATGGACCCGGGCTGGCTCAGCCGAGTGGAACAGTACCTGCTCGTCGCCCACGATCCGGGGCTGGCCGCTGCGGTGGGGCGCTCCGGGGCAGCGATGCTGTGCTATGCCGACCTCCGCGACGCCCAGCGCCGGGGTTGAGCGCTACTAAAAGTCGGTGCGCTCGGCCAGCGCCAACCGGTAGGCGTCGTACTCTGCGGAGCCCAGCAGCGGCCGCAGCCCGAACACCCAGCGGGCGTAGTCGCCTTCCAGCTTCATCCGCCCTGTCATGTAGGCCAGGTCGGGGTGCTCGCCTGCGGCCACCTCGGCGCATGCCTCGGCATACTTGTACACGATGCCGACGTCGGCATCGTCCAGACTGCCCGAGGCCATCTCCACCAGACGGCCGTCGCGGATGACTGCGTGGTAGCGGACCTTGCCGCCGGGAGCGCCGGTCACCTCGAAGTTGGCCGAGCACCCCACCCCTGGCCGCTCCGGCCACCCCGATGCCGCCTGGAGGTTCAACCCGAACCACTCGTAGCTGAGATACCGAGCCCGCTCGACCACTACTCGATCCCTGCGAACAGGTCGGTTTCGGGCAAATCGGTGTGAACCAGGCTGCGGGCCAGCACGTAGTCCTCCCACGGGTAGGCAGCGGCCATGTGGTGGTCGGGCAGGCCGAACCAGAACTTGGAGTCGGGATCAACCTGGGTGCGATGGGCTAAAAGGGCTTTGGAGCGGCGGTCGAAGTAGTCGGCGCACCGGATGCGGGTAGTGATGGCCTCGTCGTTCGACGGCCGGCTGAACCAGCGCTCGTCATAGGGCGATTCCAAGCCCAGCTCAGCGAACTTCTCGTGCAGAGCGGTGATCCGGTTCCGCGACCATGTCACGTAATACATCTTCAGCGGCTGCCATGGCTCCCCGGCGCCGGTGAGGGCACCGGGGTCGCCAGCGGCATCGAAGGCCGGGCCGCTGATCTCGGCCACCCGGAGGTGGTCGGGGTGGCGGTAGCCCTGCTGATCCTCTCCGTAAGTGACCACCACATGGGGCCGCTCGGCCCTGATGATCGCTGCTAGGCGGCCGACAGCCTCGCCCAGAGGGGCTCGGGCGAAGCTGGCCGGATCGGCGTTGGCCTCGCTATCGGGCATCCCGGAGTCGCGGTAGCCCAGCCAGTGAACGCTGCGATAGCCCAGCACAGCGGTGGCCTCGGCCAATTCCTGCCGACGGACTTCATCAAGGTTGCCGCGAACCTCGGGGCGGTCCATGGCCGGGTTCAAGATATCGCCCTCCTCCCCGCCGGTGCAGCACACCAGAGAAGCCCCCACTCCTTGGTCCGCGTACATGGCCACCGTCGCCGACCCTTTGGATGACTCATCATCGGGGTGGGCGTGGATGGCGAGCAGTCGTCGTTCACCGGTCATTGCCCGTTTAGGCTATCGCCGCCCCCACGCCGCCAAGAACCCGAGTCCAGATGGCCTGTGGAGCAGGCGTTAGTCTCCGGGGATGCCAAGCCCAGAGTTCGAAGCGGTGCGCTCCATGCTGGCCTCCGCTCCCAAGCCCGACCCCGCCGAAACGCCCGCGCAGCGCCGAGCTCGACTGGATGCCACTGCCGCCGCCACACCGCTGGCCGACGGGGTGGCCAAAGAGGGCGTGGCCATACCGGGCGTCCCCGGCGCCGTCTGGCTTCGCCCCCAAGCCGACGACCCCGACAGCCTGCCGGCGCTGCTGTACTTCCACGGCGGTGGGTACCGGGTGGGGTCGATCATCTCGCACCAGGGATTCGGATCTCATCTGGCCTCTTTGATCCCGGCCCGAGTGCTGTTGATCGACTACCGCCTGGCCCCGGAGCATCCGTTCCCCGCTGCGGTCGACGACTGCCTGGCCGCGTACGGCTGGATGCTGGATGCGGGCGGCGATCCCGCCCGCATCGCCTTCATCGGCGACTCAGCGGGCGGCGGGCTGGTCGGGGCCGTCCTGCTCGGGGCCCGCGACCAGAGATGGCCGCTGCCCGGTGCGGGGGTGTGCCTGTCGCCGTGGGTGGATCTGACCAACGCTTCGGCCAGCCACGCCGAGCGGGATGAACTCGATGTCATGTTCGGCCACGACGAAGCAGTGACTGCGGCAAGCTGGTATCTGGACGGCCACGATGCACGAGATCCACTGGCCTCGCCGATCTTCGGCGAGCTAGCTGGGCTGCCGCCGATGCTGGTCCACGCTGGAGACCACGAAGTGCTGTTGGACGATGCCTCAGGGTTCGCCACCGCGCTAAAGGCGGCAGGAGTGGAGGTGGACTACCGCATCTGGCCGGGCATGATCCACGACTTCCAGATCATGTACCCCGACTACCCTGAGGCCATCGAGGGAACTGAGGCCATCGCGGCCTTTGCTCGCCGATACCTGGGATGAGGGTATCGGCGACGCGAGCGGTCGCCGGCGCCGGATCAGTGCAGTCGGCTCAGGCTGATTCCCGCTCGGTGCGGTGCCGCCGCAGACCGATAACCGGGGTGGAGGGGGCAAAGCCCGCCTCAGCCCGCTCGATCTCCGACTCGCCGCCCCAGAAGCCGAGCTCGCGCTGATCGCGGGCCCAACTGCGGCATGCTCGGATCACCACGCAATCCCCGCAAATCCGCCGGGCTGCGTTCTCCCGACGCTCACGAGCCGACGGGCGTTCACCAGCCGGAGGGAAGAAGAGTTCGCTCCTCCCCTTGCAGTTCGCATTTTCCATCCACCAAGGACGAGGCTCCATTGCCATCTCCACCCATAGCCTCCCGTACGAGTCCGGGGGCTTTTCTCCGTTTGGCTGTTACTC
>JAPYOC010000150.1 GCA_028278955.1 Candidatus Poriferisocius aerobius | reverse complement strand
TATCGCGGCGGCTCGGGCGGGGCGGGGGCACGACAGTGCCCGGCCTCGTGCTCACCCGGCTGCGAGCCGAGGCCACTGCGGAGATGGCCCGGGCCGTGCCCGGCGGTGTGATTCTGCTGTCGGGAACCAACGGCAAGACCACCACCGCTCGTCTGGTTCGAGCTGCCCTGAACGCCTCCGGCGCCAAAGTGGTGGCCAACACCGCCGGATCCAACCTGGAGCGGGGGGTGGCCACGGCGCTGTTGGACGCCGACGACGGCGCTGATGTCGCCCTGTTCGAGGCGGACGAGGCCGCCCTGCCGGGCTTGATCGAACAGACCCGACCGCGCGCGGTGGCCCTGATGAACCTGTTTCGGGACCAACTCGACCGCTACGGCGAGCTCGAGCACTTGGTCGAGCTCTGGCGGCAGGCGGTGGGCGGGCTCAATCCCGCCACAACGGTGATCTTCAACGCCGACGACCCCGCCGTGGCCGAGATCGCCGCTGGGCACCCCAACACCGTGTCCTACGGCATCGATGACTCCCGGGTGGGCCGCGAGCGACTGCCCCACGCCGCCGACGCCAGCCATTGCCGGCGCTGCGGCAATCCGCTCGCCTACGACATGGTGACGATCTCCCATTTGGGACGGTGGTCGTGCGAGCGGTGCGGCATCGAGCGCGGCCGGCCCGACGTTCTGGCCAGGTGCGTGGAACTGCACGGCATGGACGGCCAGCGTCTGGCCGTCGCCACCCCGCGCGGCCCGATCGAGGCTTCATTGCGTCTGCCCGGCCTGCACAACTCCTACAACGCCCTCGCGGCCACCGCCACTGCGATGGCCTTGGCCATCGCCCCAGAGATCATCGGCCCCGCGCTGGCCAAGCGGGACGCGGCGTTCGGGCGAGCCGAGCGCACGCCGATCGGCACAAGCCGGATGACCACTTTGTTGGCCAAGAATCCCGCCGGAGCCAACGAGAACATCCGCACCCTGCTCCTCGACGCCAATCCCCTGCATGTGCTGGTGCTGCTCAACGACCGCACGGCCGACGGCCAGGACGTGTCGTGGATCTGGGATGTGGACTACGAGCTGCTGGTGCGCAGCGACCGGCTGGCATCGGTGACCGTGGGCGGCGACCGGGCCTTCGACATGGCCCTGCGCTTCCGCTACGCCGGACTCGACCCCGGCCGGATGCTCGTTGCCCCCACGGTGCCCGCCGCGGTCGACGCCGCCCTGCGGGCCTGCGGGGCCGGCCGCGACCTGTACGCTCTGCCCACCTATACCGCCCTGCTGGAGCTGCGGGCCGAGCTTTGCGACCGGGGCCTGGCCCCTGCCTTCTGGGAGGACCGATGAGCGCCAGGCCCGCCGTCAGGCTCTGCCATCTGTACCCCGACCGTTTGAACATCTACGCCGACCGGGGCAACATCGCCGTATTCCACCGCCGACTGGGGTGGCGAGGGCTGGGACTTGAGGTGGTCGAGATCGGGCTGGGCGATCCTGTGCCGCCCGACTGCCATCTCTACTACCTGGGCGGGGGCCAAGACCGCGACCAGCTGCTGGTGGCCGATGATCTGTCCCACAAGGCCGGCCCTTTGCGCCGGGCCGCCGAAGAGGGCGCCGTGGTGCTGGGGGTGTGCGGCGGCTACCAGCTCTTGGGCCACGGCTACCGCACCGCCGACGGCCGGATGATGCCCGGCGTCGGACTGCTGGATGTGGAGACCACCGCAGCCAGCCGCCGTCTGGTCGGCGACGTGGCGATGGACGTGACCCTCGGCGGTCAGACCCAAACGGTGGTCGGCTATGAAAACCACGCGGGGCGCACCCATCTGGGCGGTGGCTGCACACCGCTGGGCCGCCTGCGCCGCGGCCATGGCAACAACGGGGACGACGGCTGCGAGGGAGCGGTGGCCGGCCGCCGGGTGGGCACCTATCTGCACGGGCCGCTTCTGCCCAAAAACCCCTGGCTGGCCGACACCCTGCTGGGCTGGGCTCTGGACCACGCCGGGATCTCGGTGGGACTAGCGCCGCTGGACGACCATCTTGAACAATCGGCCCACGCCATTGCCGCCGCCAGAGCAGGAAGAAGACCATGAGCCCACTCCCGACCCGCGACACCCGGCCGATCATCATCGACACCGACCCCGGCCAAGACGACGCCATCGCCATCCTGGCCGCGCTCGCCGCCCCTGAACTGCATGTCCTGGGCATCACCGCAGTAGCCGGGAATGTGCCCCTGGAGCTGACCGCCCGCAACGCCCTCATCCTCGTGGAGCTGGCCGGCCGCCCCGACGTGCCCGTGTTCGCCGGCTGCGACCGGCCGCGGCGGCGCGAGCTGCTCACCGCCGAGCACGTCCACGGAAAAACCGGGATCGACGGGGCCAGCCTGGCCGATGCGACCACCGCGCTGCAACCCCAGCACGCCGTGGACTGGATGATCGAGACCCTGCTGGCCGCGGGCGAGCGGGAGATCACCATCTGTCCGGTGGGGCCGATGACCAACGTTGCCGCGGTGCTGGAGACCGCCCCCGAGACGGCGCGCCACATCCGCGAGATCGTCTGCATGGGCGGCGGGTTCTTCAACGGGGGCAATACCACCCCCACGGCGGAGTTCAACGTGTTCGTGGATCCCGAAGCGGCCCAAATCGTCCTTCACTGCGGCGCACCGGTCACCATGCTGCCCCTCGACGTGACCCACAAGGCGTTGATGACCGACGCCTGGATCACCCAGGTGAGGGAGCTGGGCAGCCGCACCGGCGCCGCTGCGGCCGGAATGCTGGACTTCTACGAGCGATTCGACGTGGACAAGTACGGCACCTTCGGCGGCCCGCTCCACGACCCCCATGTGATCGCCTACCTGCTGCGCCCCGACTTCTACCGCGGCCGCCACTGCAACGTGGAGGTGGAGACCGAATCCCCCCTCACGTTGGGGATGACGGTGGTGGACTGGTGGAGCGTGACCGACCGGCCGGCCAACTGCCAGTTCATCACCGAAGTAGACTCCGATGGCTTCTACCATCTGATGATGGGCCTGCTCTCCCGCCTGCCCTGATCGGAACCAGCCTTCGCCAGC
>JAPYOC010000015.1 GCA_028278955.1 Candidatus Poriferisocius aerobius | reverse complement strand
GGTACAGCTCACCGCCCACGATGATGCCCATTCCGATGCCGGTGCCGACCGAGATGGCGGCAAAATTGGTTTGGTCGATGTCCAGGTCGGCTTCGGCCAGCGCGGCGAGGTTCACGTCGTTGTCCACACAGACGTCCATGTCGAGGAGCCCTTCGAGCTTTGCCCGCACTCTCAGACCCTCGAATCCCGGCAAGTTCAGCGCCTGTTCGACGCCGTCGGAGTCCGGTCGGTAGATGCCCGGGACGCCGATGCAAGCCGATCGGGCTCGCCCTTTGACTTCTGCCAGCATCTGCTGGGCCGCACCCGCCACTCGTTTGAGGGCGGCCTCGGCGTTCGGGCCGGTCTCCAGTTTCTGTTCGACGACCACTGTTCCCAAGAGGTCGGCCACGCCCACGACGGTCTTGGTGGCACCGATATCGGCTGCCACAACAAACCCCGCCTCCGGCACGAACTCGTAGAGTATGGCTGGCCGGCCCACGTTCCCAGAAGTAGCCGGCGTCTCGCCCAGACGGATCAGACCCGACGACTCCAAGTCGGCTACCAAGCTGGACACCGTCGGCTTGGACAACCCGGTCACCCGGGCGATATCGGCTCGGGAAATGCCCTGGGGCGCGGCATCGAATATGGCATCGACAATGCGCTGGCCGTTCAACAACCGAAGCAGACGCGAATCGGAGGCCCCTCTCATCAGTTTGTAAGCATAACTAACAAATAGTCTCCCGGCAAAAGGCTCTTCCGGGGATGCCTGCGACGCACCAGTAGCATGGGCCGGTGGCCGACTACGAGGACGTGACGGGGTGGGGGCTCGACAGCGGTGCCGAGGAGGCCATGCTGGCCGCCCAGACTGAGTGCACGTTCATCTGGGCCAACCAGCAGGGGTGGCCGGTGGGGGTCATCATGAGCTTCATCTGGCGTGAGGGCCGGTTCTGGCTCACCGCCAGCGGGCAGCGGGCTCGCATTGCCGCAGTGCGCCGAGACCCGCGGGTGTGCATCGTGGTGACCAGCACCGGCGCCGCGGGGGTACCTCAAAGGCAGACGGTGACCTACAAGGGCCTTTGCCGCCTCCACGATGGCGACGAGACCAAAGCCTGGTTCTACCCCGAACTCGCCGCGGCCCTGCATCCCGACCAGGAGATGCAGCGCCACTTCATCCGATTCCTGGACTCCCCCCGACGGGTGATCCTCGAAGTGGAGCCCGCCCAGCGCATTTCCTTCGACGGCGCCAAGCAGTCGGCCGCCACTGCGTCCTGGATCGAAGACGGCGGCGGGCGTTGAACTCCCCGAGCTTGGAGAGCTGCACCAGCCCGTAGGCCGCGCCCAGCTCGGAGGGCTCGAAGTTATAGCCCAAGTCGTCGAAGATGAAGATCTGGTCGTACATGGTGCCGTCGTCCAGCGGGCCCCAGCGGGTGTCCTGGCCTTTGCGAGAGCCGTAGAGGTACGGCTCCGACCGCCGCCCCCAACTTCGCCGGGTCAGGCACTTGTCGTGGAGAAGGTGAGCACCGACGTGATGATCTCGTCACCGGGCTCCAAGTCGAGCAGCCCAATGCCCAGCAGCAGCGCCGAGGAGCCGGAGTTGACCATGACGCCCAGTTCTTTGCCCAAGATCGTGGATACCTCGTCCTCGAAGCGGGCCACGTTATCACCGATGTTGAGGTTCCCCGAGCGCAGCACCTCCGAGCACGGCTTCGATCTCGCGCTCGTCTTGAATGGCCCCTGCGGGCGGCAGGGTGCGGACTGGTTGACTGGCCATGGGGTTGAAACCTAGGGCGGACGCTGCTCCACCAGCCGCACCAGGGGAATCCGGCGGTGGGGGGCCTTGGCCTGGTAGTCGGCGTACCAGGCCCGGTCGGCCACCAGGCCGTCCCAGGTGGCTCGGTAGTCTTCACCCTCGCAGATGTGGGCTACCGCCCAGAACTGCTCGCCCTTTTCTGTGATCAACAGCTCGGGGTTGGCCTGCTTGTCGGCCAGGTTGAAGTACCACGAGGGGTGGGCCTTGGCCCCGGCGTAGGACGCCGCTACGATGCGATGGCCGTTGGGGTCGCGCCAGTAGGGCAGGGCCACCTTGTGCTCCCTGTGCGACCGTCGGCCGACGGTGCGGATCAGAACATGGTGCATGCCCACCTGCTCCCACACCAGGGGGTCGTCACTGGACTCCATGGCCTCCACGTGCATCTTGGTGATGACGGGGATCTCCTCCAGTGAGGGGGTCTCCCAAGTCTGCTCTACTCGCTGATCGCTCATCGTCTGGCTCCCTTGCCCTGTGCGGCAGTCAATCCAGCTTCAATACCCGGCGGGCGTTCTCCCGCAGGAAGCCGGGCCACACCTTGTCCCGGAAGGGCACGTCTTTCATGTCGGCCATGATTCGCTCCAGTGACAGGCCCATGGGGAAATAGCCAGCGTAGATGACCTTTTCGGCGCCCCGGGTGTTGGCGTAGGCGATGATGGCCTCGGGGTAGTGCTTGGGGGCGAACGCCGAAGTGGAATAGTGCAGCCCGGGCCACTTCAACATGAGCTTCACGGCCAGATCCTCCCAGGGCTCGCAGCCGTGGCGGGTGACGAAGGTGAGCTCGGGGAAGTCGTACATCACCCGGTCGATGCGCTCCACGTGCTGGGGGGAGAACGGGAACCGGGGGCCGGGCACGCCGGCGCACACGAAGATGGGCAGGTCGAGCTCCACACACTTGGCGTAGATCGGGTAGAACTTGGCGTCGTCGATCGGCACTTGGGGGAAGCAGCCGGCCGGGAACGCCCCCACCGCTTTGACCCCCCACTCCCGATGGAGCTGGTCGATGCGGCGAACCTCTCCCATCACGTCGTTGGGGTCGACGCTCATGGAGGCGATGAACCGCCCGGGATGGTCCCTCAGCGCCCGCTGGCCGGACTCGTCCTCGCAGGACACCAGGGCCAGCTCGATGTTGAACCGGTCCATCTCCTTGAGGGTCACCTGAACTGGGTCATCATCGGTGCCGTACAGCTCCTTGGGCACGCCCTTGAACATGTACTCCACTGGGAAGTCGAACTCCTCGGACGACTGGAGATCCTTGGTCTGGGACCGGATGAAGTCGTAGCTGGAGAAGTCGGGCTTGGGGAACCCGATCATGGTGTCGATGATCGGAATGTCGGCAGGCATGGCCATGGCGTCGGGCTTCCAGTCGTCGGTCCCGGTGGGCGGGGCTCAGGCGGCCAGCGCGGAGCGGGGGGTGATCACGTCCCAAGCGTTGTCGCGCATCATGGCCTTGGCCTCGGCGTCGGTGAAGTTGGGGATGTCGTAGATGAAGTCGGTGGGCACCTCCAGCCCCTCGGCGTGGGGGTAGTCGGAGCCGAACAGCATGTGGTCGGCGCCCATCGTCTCCTTGATCAGGTCGATGTCGTCCTCGTAGTAGGGCGATACCCAGACATGGGCCACGAACTGGTCGACGGGATCGGATTGGAACTCCTGGGGCATCTTGCCGTAGGCGATCTTGAGCTCCTCCACCAGCCGGGGTGCGAACATGCCCCCGTTCTCGATGCAGGCGATCCGCAGGTTGGGATGGCGGTCGTACAGGCCGTGGCACACCATGGCGGCCATGGTGTCGAAAATCTGGCGGTCGTGGCCGGTGATCTGCCTGAACGTGGAGACGCGGAACGACTGGAAGTCCTCGGTCGGCTCCCACATCTCGTTGTACTCGTGTAGGCCGCCGTCGCCTCCGTGCATGCCCACGGTGATGCCGGCCTCGGCCAGGCGGGCCCACACCGGATCGTACTCGGGCATTCCCGGGGAGCGGCTCCCGCCGTCGGCGGCAGGCACCGGCCCGGGCACCATCACCACCATGCGGGCATCGTTGGCCAGAGCCCACTCCACCTCGGAGACGGCCCACTCCACGTCGATCATGGAGATCATCGGGGCGGCGAAGATCCGCTCCTGGTAGGCGAAGCCCCAGTCCTCGGCCAACCAGCGGTTGAACGCGCCGAAAGCGGCCACCACCGCCGGTGGGTCGTGACGCAGCGACTGCTCCATGCCCACTCCCAGCGTGGGGAAGAACAGCGCGGCCTCGATGTTCTGGGCGTCCATCAGCTCGAGGCGCTTGTTGCGGTCGCGGTACTCGGGCCGCTCGGAGATGGGGTCGAGCTGGCCGAACATGGTTTTCACGTCCACGCCGTCTTTGTTGCGCCCCCGGAAGAAGTCTTGGAGCGCGCCCGGCTTGGAGACCGGGTCGAACGTGGGGTTGGGGATGAACCGGTTGACCTTCCCCGCCACCAGCAGCCGCTGCTTGCCGTCGATGTCGGCCCATTGCATGCAGCGCTTCTTCATCGCCGGGTCGATATGGCGGATGAAGGCGTCGGTGGCCTCGTAATAGTGGTTGTCGGCGTCGAACGCCTTGAACGGCAGGTCTGCCATGTCGCTACCTCGTCGAATGGAAGTCTGATTGGGTGGGTATCGGGTGGGGGAGGGGG